>NZ_JBFRFZ010000019.1:0-47667 GCF_052115065.1 Terrabacter sp. 2TAF16 | reverse complement strand
CCATAGAGTTTCGGCTGTCATAGCGAAGGGGAAACGCCCGGCTCCATTCCGAACCCGGAAGCTAAGCCCTTCAGCGCCGATGGTACTGCACTGGTGACGGTGTGGGAGAGTAGGACGCAGCCGGACAACCATTCACGACAACCCCGCCAGGACACCTGGCGGGGTTGTCGCATTTCTGCGTCCACTCACGCCACCAGAGCGCCTTTCCCGACGGAAAGGCGCTCTTCTCAGTGTCCGAGCACCTCAACGGGATCTCGGACGAGCTCGTCCAGGGCGAGCAGGGCGGCCCCCATGGCTCCGGGCGCGGGGTCGTCCGACGCGATGACGACCCGCGGACGGACCCAGCGTCCTGACAGCACCCGCCTGCCGAGGATCTCCTCGACCTCCGGGGTGAGCAGGTCACCCACCTGCGCGAGGTGTCCGCCGAGGACGACGGTGGGGATGTCGAGGACGTTGACGACGCCCGCGAGGGCGACGCCGAGAGCCCGGGCTGCCGATCGGGTGGCCGCTCGCGCCTTCTCGTCGCCGTCCCGGGCCCGGGCCGCCAGCTCGGACGGCGTGGTGGACGCGTCGAGTCCCGCGGCGTCGAGCATGGCGAGCCGGCCGGCATACTGCTCGAGGCAGCCGGTGGAGCCACATCGGCAGGGGGGTCCGTCGGGGTCGACGCAGACGTGGCCGATCTCCCCGGCCCAGCCGTGACGGCCGGTCATGACGTCGCCGTCGACGACGATCGCTCCGCCGATGCCCACCTCACCGCTGAGGTAGATGAAGTCCTGGGGCTGGTTGTCGCGCCCGGGTGCCGGATGGGCGTACGCGTGCGCGGCGAGGTCGGCCTCGTTGCCGATGCGCAGGGGCAGTCCTCCGAGTGCGGCCTCGAGCGCGGCGCCGGGCACGACGTCCTCCCAGCCGAGGTTGGGGGCGCTGAGCAGGCGACCGGCCCCGACGTCGACGATGCCGGGCAGCGCCAGGCCGGCGCCGACGACGTGGCAGCCGAGGGGGGCGCTCTCGAGGACCCGGCCGGCCATCGTCCTCAGACGACGCAGGGTGCTCCCGGGGCGTGAGCCTGCGAGGTCTGCGGTCTGGAGCCGCTCGGCGAGCACCGTCCCCGTCAGGTCGACGAGGCGCACCGTGAGGTGGCCGACGCCGACCTGGAGGCCGAGCGCGGCGAAGCGACCGGTCGACGCCCGGAGGGGGGTGGCCGGACGACCCGGGCGTCCCGGCCCGCCGACGACCGACTCGACCTCCTCGAGGATGCCGCCGTCGACGAGCTCGTCGACGAGGCGCGAGACCGTCGAGCGGGTCAGCGACGTGACCACCGCGACGTCGGCGCGAGACGGTGGGGAGTCGGCGGCGAGGACGGTGCGCGCGACGAGGGCGAGGTTCGCGTGGCGCAGACTCGCCTGGCGCAGGTTGGCCATGCCTTGACCCTAGCCGGTCCACGACGTAAGTTGCATGACACAACTAATCATCTCGAGGAGTCGCAATGACGCGCCAGCCCACCCCCGACGACAAGTTCTCCTTCGGCCTGTGGACCGTGGGCTGGACCGGCACCGACCCCTTCGGCGGTCCGACGCGACCCGTCCTCGACCCGTGGGAGTACTCCGACAAGCTCGCCGAGCTCGGCGCGTGGGGCATCACCTTCCACGACAACGACGTCTTCCCCTTCGACGCCGACGACGCGACCCGCGCCCGCATCACCGGGCAGCTCAAGGACGCGACCGACCGCGCCGGCCTCACCATCGAGATGGTCACGACGAACACGTTCAGCCACCCCGTCTTCAAGGACGGCGGACTCACGGCCAACGACCGCGGCGTGCGCCGCTTCGGCCTGCGCAAGGTGCTCCGGGCCGTCGACCTCGCTGCGGAGATGAGCGCCTCGACGTTCGTCATGTGGGGCGGTCGCGAGGGCAGCGAGTACGACGGGTCGAAGGACCTCCACGCCGCCTTCGACCGCTACAAGGAGGGCCTCGACACCGTCGCCGGCTACATCAAGTCCCAGGGCTACGACCTGCGGATCGCCTTGGAGCCCAAGCCGAACGAGCCGCGGGGCGACATCTTCCTCCCGACCGTCGGGCACGCCCTGGCCCTCATCGCCGAGCTCGACCACGGCGACATCGTCGGCCTCAACCCCGAGACGGGGCACGAGCAGATGGCGGGCCTCAACTACACGCACGCGCTCGGCCAGGCGCTGTGGAGCGACAAGCTCTTCCACATCGACCTCAACGGCCAGCGCGGCATCAAGTACGACCAGGACCTCGTCTTCGGCCACGGCGACCTCGTCTCGGCCTTCTTCACCGTCGACCTCCTCGAGAACGGCTTCCCGGGGGTGCCCGACGGGCCGCGCTACACCGGTCCGCGGCACTTCGACTACAAGCCGTCGCGCACCGAGTACATGGACGGCGTGTGGGAGTCGGCCGAGGCGTGCATGGCGATGTACCTCCTGCTCGCCGACAAGGCCGCCGCCTTCCGCGCCGACCCGCGCACCGCCGAGGCGTGGGCGTATGCCGGCGTGCTCGACCTCGCCGAGCCCACCCTGGGTGCCGGCGAGTCGCTCGAGGACTTCCTCGCGACCGACGACGGCTTCGACGCCGAGAAGGCCGCCGAGCGCGACTACGGCTTCGTCCGGCTCAACCAGCTCGCGCTCGAGCACCTCGTCGGCTGAGCTGCCCGAGCGCGGGCGCTGGCGGCTGACGCGTCCGTCGACGTGTCGGTCGTCGTGTCAGTCGTCGTGTCAGTCGACGGGTCAGTCGTCGTGTCAGTCGACGGGTCAGTCGTCGTGTCAGTCGACGCAGAGGCAGAAGGGGTGGCCGGCGGGGTCGAGGAAGACGCGGAACGACGTGCCCGGCTGGGTGTCGTGCTTGGTCGCACCGAGCGCGAGGACCTCCGGCTCGGCCGCGTCGAGGTCCTCGACCATGACGTCGAGGTGCATCTGCTGCGGCACGACCTGGCCGGGCCACTGGGGCGAGCTGAAGTCCTCGACCTGCTGGAAGCAGATGCACTGGCCCGTCTCCGTGTCGCGGATCTCGCCCCATCCGTCGGACGCCTTGACCGTCCAGCCGAGCAGGGTGCCGTAGAAGGTGGCGAGTGCCTCCGCGTCGGGGCAGTCGATGACGAAGCTGGGATAGCGAGCGATGGCCATGGCGAGAACGCTATGACGTCTCCCGGACGAAAAGCGTCCGTATGCCGTGTGCTTCTTCCCCGTCCCACGCGCGGTCCGGCGTCGGCGGCATCGCTACCCTCGAAGCATGGAGCACCGCATCTTCACGACGTCCGTCGCGTCCGTCTACCCCCTCTACGTGAAGAAGCTCGAGCGCAAGGGCCGCACCAAGGCCGAGCTCGACGAGGTCATCGAGTGGCTGACCGGCTTCGACGACGAGGAGCTCGACCAGCACCTGGCCGCCGAGACGACCTTCGAGGGCTTCTTCGACCAGGCGCACCTCAACCCGAAGGCGTCCGCGATCACCGGCACGGTCTGCGGCATCCGCGTCGAGGAGGTCGAGGACCCGCTCATGCAGAAGATCCGCTACCTCGACAAGCTCGTCGACGAGCTCGCCAAGGGCAAGGCGATGGAGAAGGTCCTCCGAGCCTGAGGCACTGAGGCACTGGGGCAGTGTGACGGTGCGACCGTCTAGGACGCCGTGCCGCGGCGCACCCGCGCCTCGAGCGCGTCGAGGACGAGGTCGAGGCCGTAGTCGAACTCGAGGCCGAAGTCGTAGCCCGGCAGCAGGACGTGGCCGGTCGTGAACTCGAGCAGGTTGGGGTAGTCGGCGGCGAGGTACTCCAGCATCATCGATTCGGCCACCTCGCCCACGGTCTCCGGGCCGTTGATCGGCAACGAGGCCTCGGACATGGCGAAGCCGTAGACGTAGGAGTCGATGAGGGCGTACGCGTGTGCCGTCAGTGCGAGCGAGAAGCCGGCGCCGCGGAGGCAGCCGATGACGGCGTCGAGGTGACGCAGGGTCGCCGGCCCCGGGCTCGTGCGTGACTGGAGCAGCGGGATGGCCCACGGGTGGCGGCGCAGGACCGTGCGCGCGGACGCGCAGCGGCGGTGCATCTCTGCGCGCCAGTCCCCTTCAGTGGCAGGCAGATCCATCTCGCCGAAGACGCGGTCGACGATGCCGTCGATGATCTCGTCCTTGCCGCCGACGTAGTGGTAGATCGACATCGGCTTGGTGCCCAGCTGCTCGGCGACGGCGCGGATCGTCAGCGAGCCGAGCCCGCCGTCGTCGGCGACGCGCATGGCCCCGTCGAGCACCCGGTCCCGGCTCAGCGCCGCGCGGGTCGAGGGCGCGGGGCTGCCGCCTCTGCTCGTCGTCACGTCGTGCCTCTCGGTGCTCGTCTCGCTGGCCCCTAGCCAGCGTCGTACTTAGTACGCTATCGTGTTCGTACTAAGTACGACGCGATGGGCGCGCCGCTGACGAGGGAGAAGCAGTCATGAAGGACCAACCGGCCGCCGTCATCGGTGGGAGCGCGTCAGGTCAGTCGCACCCGGTCGCGAGCACGATGCAGGCCGTCGTCCAGGACGGCTACGGCACGTCCGACGTCCTGCGCGTCGCCGAGATCGCCCGTCCCGTCTTCGGTCCCCGCAAGGTGCTCGTCGAAGTCCGTGCCGCCGGCCTCGACCGCGGCACGTGGCACCTCATGCAGGGCAAGCCGCGGCTGCTGCGCCTCGTCTTCGGCCTCCGGTCGCCGAAGCAGCCCGTCATCGGCCGCGACGTCGCCGGCGTCGTTGTCGAGGTCGGCTCCGAGGTGACGGCGTTCGCCGTCGGCGACGAGGTCTTCGGCGTCGCCCCGGGCTCGGTCGCCGAGTACGCGGTCGCCCGCGAGGACAAGCTCGCCCACCGTCCGGCCACCGTGACGTGGGAGCAGGCCGCGGTCGTCCCCATCTCCGGGGGCACCGCCCTGCAGGCCGTCGTCGACGCGGGCCGAGTGGCCGAGGGGCAGAAGGTGCTCGTCACCGGCGCCTCCGGCGGAGTCGGGTCGTATGCCGTCCAGCTCGCAAAGGCGGCCGGGGCCGAGGTCACCGGGGTGGCCAGCGCGGCCAAGGCCGACCTCGTCCGTGCCCTGGGTGCCGACCACGTGCTCGACTACGCCGTCGACGACGTCGCGGACGGGACGCGCCACTACGACCTCATCATCGACATCGCGGGCCTGTCCGAGCTCTCCCGGCTGCGGCGCGCGCTCACGCCGAGGGGCACCCTCGTGCTCGTCGGTGGCGAGGGCGGCGGCGACTGGACGGGCGGCACGATGGGCCGACAGCTCCGGGCGCGGCTGTCGTCGGCCTTCAGCGGTCAGCGCCTGACGAGCGTCATCGCACAGGAGCGGGGCGCCGACTACGTGCGGCTGGCCGCGCTCCTCGAGTCGGGCCAGGTCGTGCCCAGTCTCGAGCGGGCCTACCCCATGGCCGAGACCGTGGACGCGATGAGGCACCTCGAGGCCGGCCGGGTCCGCGGCAAGATCGCCGTCACGGCACGGTCCGGCGCATGACGCAGTTGCCCTGGCCCTTGGCCCGGACGTAGTCGAAGCCGGCCCGCTCGTAGAGGGCCCGGGTCCCGTCGTAGAGGACCGACTTCTTCTTGCCGTCGTTGTCGTGCGGATAGCCCTCGACGACCCCGCCACCGGACGCGGCCACGAGGTCGAGGACGCCCTGCAGCACGAGGTCCGACAGGTGCTGCCGGCGGTGGCGCTTGTCGACGAAGATGCACGTGATCCGGTAGTCGGGCAGGAGGTCGAGCTCCTCCTCGTACTGCTTGCGGTGGTAGATGTTGGGCAGCTCCGCGGGAGAGCCGAACTGAGCCCAGGCCACGGCCTCGTCCCCGTCGAAGGCGAGCGCGGCGTGCGCCCGGCCTTCCTCGACCAGGCGCTTCTTGAGGTCCCAGTTCGCCTCGTACTCGCGCTCCTTCTCCCAGCTCATCGTGTGGAACCACGTGCACCAGCACCCACCGAAGACGCCGCCGTGCCGCTCGATCATCGCGGCGTACGCGTCCCACGTCTCGGGTGTCAGCGCCTTGACCTCGTAGTCCGTCATCGTCCCCCTCCTCGGTCGGTCCCTAGTCGTCCATGGCCTCGATGCCGAGCTCGGCCAGCTCGCCCATGCGGGAGCGGATGTGCTCGACCATCGCGGCCGGCGGCGGCTCCCAGCCGACGATCTCCTCGACGACGCGCAGTGGCTCCGTCGTGCGGTAGGAGCGGGTCGGGTTGCCCGGGAAGCGCTTGTCGGTGACGTTCGGGTCGTCCTCGATCGTGCCGACGGGCTCGACCCGGAAGACGCGCGGCGGCCCGTCGCCGCGGGCCAGCTCGGCGGCGAGCGGTGCGCCCTCGCGGCTGGCCGTGAGGTAGATGTGCTTCGACTGCCGGCCCGAGCCGTAGTTGGAGCGCCACCCCGGCGTGAGCAGCTCGCCGACGGCGACGTCGGCTCGCGTCCCGTGGAAGAAGGGGCCCGGGTCGTCGACGACGCGCGGCGTGGGCGGCGGGTCGCGGAGGAGGCTGTCGAGCCGGGTCATGAGCGCGGCGACCCGGGTGCGCCCGTGCGGCGCTCGCGGGTAGCGACCGAGCACGTCGAGCAGCTCTGGCGTGGCCCGCTTCGCGGCAGCCGTGACGACGTACTCCGCGACGACGGGGTCATCGCCCCGGGCGAGCTCGGCCGCCCGGGCGGCATGGGCCGCCGCCCCGAGGATGTGGCGCACCTGCGTCGCCTTGGCCAGTGGGTGGAGGTATGCCGCCGCGGAAGCGTCGCCCGCAGCGGTTGCCGCGTGCCGGGCGGGCTCGGTCGACGCCTCCTTCGCGGCACGGTGGGCGTCGGTAGCGGCCGTCCGCTGGAGGCGCGAGCGCGGAGCACCCTCGGCGAAGACTCGCGCCGCGTCGAGCGCGGCCGCGGGGCGCGGGTCGTCAGGCTCAGCCCGCTCGAAGAGGAGGAGCGAGGGCTCGGCGCACGACACGGCATACGCCACCACGGCGCGGAGCTCGTCCGTCGTCAGCTCGAAGTCACCGGTCTGCATCCCTCCGAGTTTTCCACGGAGGCGACCCGGGAGCGGACGCTGCGGCCCGGCGTTCTCGATGTCTTGGCGGCGGGATGTCACATCCGGGGCGCGGACGGTGTCTTCATGTCGACGCAACCCCGACGTTCCCCCGAGGAGTAACCATGACCACCAGGATCCAGCCGAAGCCGATCACTGGCGCGTACGGCGCTGTCGTGAAGGTCTTCAGCCGCAGGATGTTCGGCCAGGTGCCCGAGTCGCTCGGTGTCATGTGGCACCACGTCCCGGCGCTCAAGGCCGGCATGCGCTTCGGGCAGCAGCTGCAGAAGTGGGACGCGTGCGACGAGGGCCTCAAGTCCTTCGCGCACATGGCCGTGGCGTCGCTCGTCGGCTGCACGTGGTGCCTCGACTTCAACTACTTCATGGCCAAGAACCACGGCCTCGACGTCGATCGGGCGCGGGAGATCCCGCGCTGGCGCGAGTCCGATGTCTTCACGCCGCTCGAGCGGGAGGTCATGGCGTACGCCGAGGCGATGAGCCAGACGCCGCCCACCGTCACCGACGAGATGGTCGAGAGCCTCGAGGGGCAGCTCGGCAACGCCGGGGTCGTCGAGCTGACGACGGTCATCGGCTACGCCAACCTCACGACGCGCTCGAACGTCGCCCTCGGCATCGAGTCGGAGGGCTTCGCGTCGGCGTGCGGTCTCAAGCCGATGGCCGAGCGCACGGCCGTACGCTCGACGGCATGAGCCGGGACCCGTTCCTCGACCACCGCAGCCTGCTCTTCACGGTGGCCTACGAGATGCTCGGGTCGGCGGCCGACGCCGAGGACGTCGTGCAGGAGACGTGGCTGCGGTGGGCCGACCTCGGTGACGACGCGCGCGCCGAGGTGCGCGACCCGCGGGCCTACCTCGTGCGGATCGTCACCCGGCAGGCGCTCAACCGGCTGCGGACGCTCGCCCGCCGGCGCGAGGACTACGTCGGCGAGTGGCTGCCGGAGCCGCTGCTCACGAGCCCGGACGTCGCCGAGGACGTCGAGCTCGCCGAGAGCGTGTCGATCGCGATGCTCACGGTGCTCGAGACGCTGACCCCGACCGAGCGGGCGGTCTTCGTGCTCCGCGAGGTCTTCGATGTGCCCTACGACGAGATCGCCGAGGCCGTGGGCAAGGGGACGGCGGCGGTGCGCCAGGTGGCCCACCGCGCGCGCGAGCACGTGGCGGCCCGTCGTCCCCGGGTGGCCGTCGACCGGTCGGAGCAGGAGCAGGTGCTCGAGCGCTTCATGGCCGCGGTGACGACCGGTGACGTGCAGGCGCTCATGGACGTGCTCGCCCCGGACGTCGTCCTCGTCGCCGACGGCGGCGGGCTGGCTCAGGCCGCCCGGCATCCGGTCACCGGCGCCAAGCGGGTGGCGAACTTCCTGTCGGCCTTCCCCCGCGTCAGCGAAGGGGCCCAGATCGCGACCCTGTCGCTCAACGGCGGGCGTGCGGTGCGGATCGACCTGCCGGCCTTCGGGACGACGGTCGTGAGCGTGGACGTCGAGGACGGCCGGATCACCCACGTCTACGCGATGCGCAACCCGATGAAGCTCGAGCGGCTGGGGCAGGAGGCCGAGCTGACCCGCTGACCCCGGCTCACGGCATACGCGATCGACGGACGCGTATGCCGTCGGGAGCGCTCGCGGCCGTCCCGGATGGGGCATGCTCGGTGCATGGTCGAGCCTGCTGACTGGTTGCTGACCCGGGCCGAGCGCGGCAACCCGACGACCCGGGTCGACGCGCTGCACGGTGATCTGGCGTGGTCCGAGGGCAACCACGTGCGTCCGCTCATCCACGGCGCGACGTACTTCCGCGCGCTGCACGACGCGCTCGAGGCGACGGGGCCGGGCGATCTCGTGCTCTTCACCGACTGGCAGGGCGATGGCGACGAACGGCTGACGGGTGAGCCCGGCAGCGAGGTGGTCGAGGTGCTCTCCCGTGCGGACCGGCGCGGCGTCGTCGTCTACGGGCTGGTGTGGCGCTCGCACCTCGACCAGACCGGCTTCTTCGCCACGGAGAACCGTCACCTCGGGGAGCAGCTGGCGAAGCGGGGTGCCAAGGTGCTGCTCGACATGCGGGTGCGCACGGGTGGATCGCACCACCAGAAGTTCGTCGTCATCCGGCACCGTGACGACCCGACCCGCGACGTGGCGTTCGTCGGCGGGATCGACCTCGCGCACAACCGGCGGGACGACGCGACGCACGAGGGTGACCCGCAGCCCCAGCGCCTCGCCGACGAGTACGGCGCGCACCCGCCGTGGCACGACGTCCAGACGGCGATCCAGGGGCCGGCGGTCCACGACGTCGAGACGGTCTTCCGGGAGCGGTGGGAGGACCCGACGCCGTTGACGCGGGCTCCGTGGCGACGCGCGGCCGACCAGGCCCGAGGTCTGGCGAGCTCGCCGGCGCCGCTCCCTGAGCAGTGGCCGCCGCCGCCGCCCGCCGGGGACCACACGGTGCAGCTCCTCCGGACCTATCCCGACCTCAGGCACGGCCGCGACTATCCCTTCGCCAGGGGCGGGGAGCGCAGCGTGGCGCGGGGCTACGCCAAGGCCGTGCAGCGGGCGGAGCGTCTCGTCTACGTCGAGGACCAGTACTTCTGGGGCCACGACGTGGCGCGCGTCTTCGAGGAGCAGCTGCGGATGCAGCCGGGCCTGCACCTCGTCGTCGTCATCCCGCTCGTCCCCGACCTCGACGGGGTCAACCGCGTGCCGCAGCTGCTCGGTCGTGACCGAGCGATCGCCCGACTGAAGGCGGTCGCTCCCGGCCGCGTGGCGGCATACGGCCTCGAGAACCATGCCGGTGTCCCCGTCTACGTCCATGCCAAGGTCTGTGTCATCGACGACACGTGGGCCGGCATCGGCTCGGACAACTTCAGCCGCCGCTCGTGGACGCACGACTCGGAGCTGTCGGCCGTCGTGCTCGACGAGGCGTATGCCCGCGACCTGCGGCTCAGGCTGGCCGCCGAGCACCTCGACCGGCTGAAGGCGGTGGGCGACCGCGGACTCGAGGCGGCGATGGACGACTGCCTCGATCCGGCAGGGATGTTCGAGGCCTATGCGAGCCGTGCCGCAGAGCTCGAGGCCTGGCACGCGGGCGGCAGGTACGGGGCGCGGCCGCCCGGGCGGTTGCGCCTGCTGCCGATGCCGCAGCTCACGGCCGGTCAGCGGGCGTGGGCGCCGCTGCCGCTCGACCTGATCCACGACCCCGACGGCCGGCCGAAGGCGCTCCGGGAGACCGACCGCTACTGACGTCGGTCGGTACCGGTCGGTGCCGCTCGGAAATGCCCCGGGTCAGGCGTGGCCGCTGAGCTGGCCCAGGCGGGTGGCGAGGGCGTCGACCATGGCGCCGGCGCGCTTCTCGGGCAGGGGCGACTTGCGGTCGCCGCCCCGGCTGGAGACGGGGAGCACGTCGATCGAGAGCTTGGCGCCGCCGGCGAGGGCGCGCAGCGCGTCGACCTTGTCGCCGAAGGGCGTGCCGCTGCCGGGGGAGTAGTAGTGGACGGCCTCGTCGACGCCGTCGGGGTAGAGGTCGGTCTTCGTCACGGCGATGATGAGCCAGATCGGCTTGCTGCGGCGGACGGCCAGCGAGGCGATGCGGTGCGAGGTGATGGTCCAGTCCTCGAGCTCGGCGGCGAGCTGCTCCTCGCGGGTCGCGGTGGCGACGCCGCTCGTGCCGCCGGCGCGGCGCGGGGTGGCGTAGCCGTTGGCCACGACGTGGATGAGGCCGTCGACCGGCTCGTCGTGGAAGACCTCGTCGAGGGCGGCGAGGCGGGTGGCGGCGTTGTCGCCGGGGACGACGAGGAAGCGGAAGCCGTGCAGCTTGGCGCCCTTGCGGGTGCGGCGCTCCATGGTGGCCGAGCCGACCTCGGCGGCGGCGTCGTCGGTCGAGCGGCGTGAGAGGCGGTCGACGAGCTGGCTCTTGCCGACGCCGGTCATGCCGGTCACGGCGACCATGGGGTAGCGGTCGCGCAGCAGCCGGCTCAGGCGCTCGGGGGCCTGGGCGAGGGCGGTCAGCAGACCGGTGGCGACGGTCGCTCCCAATGCGGTGCGACTCGACGTCGGCAGGATCGTCCTGATCCGGGATGAAGTCTGAGACACGGTGCCTCCTCGGCGTGCTGGTCTGGGGCCAGTTGACCCTAGAGCCTACGTTCCGTACCCCCGGTGGCGCTGTCCGCACCGGCGGGCAACGCGCAACACCCCGTCCTGGCGAGAGGACAGGGTGTTGCGTCTCCGACTCTAGCCGTACGCCGTGGGGTCGTATGCCGTGCCCTCGTATGCCGTGGGGGTCGTATGCCGTGGCCGCGGTTCACGTGGTGGGGTCGACGCGTGCGACGGGGGTCGCGAGCCGCCCGCGCAGGGCGCGGCCGACGGAGGAGCCGACGAGCAGGCCGAGCGAGATGGCGATGGCCACGCCGAGCAGGCCGAGGGCGACGTCGGTGGCCGACTCGCGTCCGGCGGCGAGCTCGGTGACGCCGACGAGGCCGAGGCTGCCGGGGACGAGGAGCCAGAAGGCGGGGAGGAAGAGGACGAGGCGCGGCAGCTGCGGGCGGCGCAGCTCGACGACGCTCGCGCCGAGGCTCGCGGCGATGGCGCCGAGGAAGCCGCCGAGGGCGATCGAGCCGACCTCCTGCCCGGCCACCTGGGCGCCGAAGGCGAGGCTGAGCACGAGCAGGACCCAGCCCTGCATGCGCAGCGGGACGCCTTCCATGAGGCAGATGCTCGCGCCGATGAGGATGAGGCCGACCACCGCGCCGGCCCAGCCGATCTCGTCCACGCGGAGGTTGACGAGGGTCGGCGTCGGGACCCGGAGCAGGGCGGTGGCCATGAGCAGGCCGAGCGCGAAGAGGCCGAGCTGCGCGAGGCCGTAGGTGAGCCGAGCCGAGCCGGCCTGCATGTGCCCGGAGGCGAGCTCGGACATGCCGTTGACGACGAGGGCTCCGGGGAGCAGGACGGCGAGCGGTGGTAGGACGGTGCGCAGCGGGCCTTCGAGGAGCCCGGCGTTGGCGGCGCCGAAGACGGCGAGGGACACGGCGAAGGCGGCGAGGGTCGGGAGCAGCGCCTTGACGACCTCGTAGCGCTCGGCGAGCTGGACGAGGGCGAGGACGATGAGGGCGCAGGCCGCGGCCGCGGCGATGTTGGCCCAGCCGGGCTGGAGGATGAGGGCGATGCCGACGGCGAGGACGGGCCAGGCGAGGGCGACGAGCCACGCCGGCTGCTGGACGGGGCGCTTGGCCGTGGCGGCGAGCTCGTCGCGGGCGGCGGGGATGGTCAGCACGCCGGTGACGAGCTGGTGGCGGATGAGACGGACGCTCGCCGACTGGTGCAGGCGCAGGCCGGGAGGGGCCGAGCGAAAGGTCGACGGGCCACCCGGGGTGAGGCTGATCATGAGGCCGGTGGGGCCGACGGCGGTCTGGACCTCGGGGAATCCGAGGCGGGCGCTCACCTCGGTGAGCTCCTCCTCGATCTCCTGCACCGGCTGCCCGGTGGCGATCATGGCGGTGCCGAGCTCGGCCAGCAGGGCGCGGGTCTCGGTCTGCCGGTCCGCGTCGTCCTGCATGGTCGTCATCATGTCAGCGGTTGAGCCGCTGGGAAGAAAGTCCGGGCGGGCTGCATCCGGACGCATCCCCCGTGCGGAAAAGGTGTTGATGGGTGACTCGCACCCACCAACAGAAAGGGATGTCTCATGAAGCGCATTCTCGCCACGGGGTCCATCGCCGTTCTCGCCATGGTCGGCTTCGCCGGCAGCGCCTCCGCAGCACCGTCCACTTCGGCGTGCTTCGGTCAGGTGCACAAGACGGTGAACAGCGGCGGCGTCCCGGGATTCGAGAACGTGGGGCAGCTCGTTCAGGCCGTCGGCGGGGGCCAGGCCAAGAACGCAGTCGCAAAGTCTCTCTGCTGAGAGGCCGGCTCCTCACCCAGTGATCGACAGCGGCGGCTCGGATCCGGACCCTCGGACCCGAGCCGCCGCTTCACGTGCCGTCAGCGGTCGGTGTGCGATCACGCGAGCCGCTCCCAGAACCCGCGGATGTGGCAGGACAGGGCCGCCGGCTGCTCCAGCGGGACCAGGGTGCGAGCTCGCTCGACCGTCACTGCCATGGCGTCGGGTGCCACGGCGGCGGCATCCTCGGAATCCTGCGGACTCCAGTCGCCGCGGTCGTCGGACGCCACGAAGAGGCTCGGGACCGTGAGGTCTGCGAGCTCGGCAGTGACATCGACCCGGTTGAGGATGAAGGACCGGACGGCCAGGGCCATGCTGCGGCGGGTGGGGCGCGCCAAGGACTCCTCCACGACCTGGCGCAGAGGCGCACGGTCGCGAGAGGCGTCGGTGAGCATGGCCTGGAGGATCGCCGTGCGCACCGGCCCCACGGGTCCTGCCGTGCGAAGGATCGGGAGCAGGAGCGTGATCTGCCGGCGCAGCGACGCGTCGACCGGCTGGGCCGGTGAGCTGACGGCCACGAGACTGCGGAGCAGCCCGGGTCGCGCGGCGAGCTTGAATCCGACGTGCCCGCCGAACGCGTTGCCGACCCAGTCGACCGGCCCGTCCACGCCGAGTCCGACGAGCAGGTCGCTGGCCGCGTCGGCGGCGCCAGCGATGTCGCTGGCCTCGCGCAGGGGCTCGCTGAGTCCCAGTCCGGGCGGGTCGACGAGGGCGTACCGGCGCCCCTGAGGCAGCAGCGGCAGCACGGGATCCCAGGTGTGGCTGTCCACGAACATCGACGACCACAGCACCGTCGTGGGTCCGTCGCCGACGAGACGGACGTGAAGCCGGCCGAGCCGGGTGGGCACGAGGGCGGTGCTCTCGTCGAGCGTGCCTTCGCTGCCTGAGGCGGGGGTGTGCTGGTCCATCGAGTGCTCCTTGGTTGAGTTGATCTTACTGAGACTGACATGAATATATTGAGGTTAGCATTGCTCGCATGAAAGATGGGGCGGCTCGTGCGTACCGGATGACGGCCCGGGCGGAAGCGGCCGAGCGGACCGGCCAGCGGATCATCGACGCGATGCTCTGCCTCTACGCCGACGT
The DNA here is from genome assembly GCF_052115065.1 of Terrabacter sp. 2TAF16. Taxonomy (NCBI): domain Bacteria; kingdom Bacillati; phylum Actinomycetota; class Actinomycetes; order Micrococcales; family Intrasporangiaceae; genus Terrabacter; species Terrabacter sp. 2TAF16. Next base: position 33,632 of record NZ_JBFRFZ010000019.1, on the reverse strand, counting down.
CCCGTACGACCGCATCCGGCTCGAGGACGTCGCGTCGGAGGCGGACGTCACGGTGCAGACGGTGATCCGGCGCTTCGGCACGAAGCACGGACTGCTCGCCGCCACGGTCGAGCGCGAGCTCTCTCGCCTTGCCGCCGACCGTGCGGCCGCCGTGGGGGAGAGTCCCGAAGCCACGCTGCACTCGCTGGTCCGCTACTACGAGAATCACGGCGCGCTGATCCTCAAGCTCTACGCCGAGGCGGGGCAGGCGCCCGGTGTGCCTGAGCTCGCCGCCCGCAGCCGCAGCTACCACGTGAGCTGGTGCCGGGAGGCCTTCGCCGAGCGCCTCGACGGCATTCACGACAGGGCGACGCGAAGACGCCGGCTGGCCCAGGTCGTCGCCGTCTGTGACGCCACGACGTGGCGGATCCTGCGGTTCGACGGCGGGCTCACCGCCCGGCAGACCGAGGAGGCGCTCCGCGAGATGCTGCTCCCCCTGCTCCCACCAGTCGGGGCGTGACCGGCGGCCGCGCAGTCGCCGGCGAGTTGTGCTCGGCGCTCGCCGGGCTGGCGCGCCTCGACGAGCTGGACCTGGCGGCCAAGCCGGCCCAGTCGTGCGCGAGGATGGGACGGTGACCTCGGCCGCGGATCGCATCCGCGTTCTCATCGTTGACGACCACGGCCTCTACCGCCGGGGGCTGCAGACCGTGCTCGCCGTCGAGGACGACATCGAGGTCGTGGCACAGGCGGCCGACGGGGTCGAGGCGGTCCACCAGGCCGAGGAGTTCCTTCCCGACGTCATCGTCATGGACGTCGGTATGCCGAAACGCGGAGGGATCGAGGCGTGCCGGATCATCAAGCAGCGCGTCCCTTCGGTGCTGATCCTGATGCTCACCGGCTCCGACGATGACGCTGACCTCTTCGAGGCGATTCGCGCCGGCGCGGACGGCTACCTCCTGAAGAGCGTCATCGAGGACATCGCGGCCGGCATCCGTGGGGTGGCGAACGGCGAGTCCCAGCTCTCGCCCGCGATGGCCACCAAGCTGCTCCTCGAGTTCAAACAGATCAGCACCTCACCCCCGGCTCAGCCGCGTACGCCGGCGCTCGAGCTGCGCCCGAGCCTGACCGACCGGGAGGTCGACGTCCTACAGCGCGTCGCGCAAGGCCGACTCAACCGGGAGATCGCCGACGAGCTGAGCATTACCGAGAACACCGTCCGGAGCCACATCCGCAACATCCTCGACAAGCTGCAGATGCACACGCGCATGGAGGCGGCCATGTATGCCGTGCGCCAGCGGCTCATCGATCCCGGCGTCGACTGAAGAGCTGATCCGAGTGCGTTGCGTGGCGCGGGAATGCGTCTGGCGGCTCACCGTCCGAGCGTGCCCGGGTTGTGCGCCGGATCGGTGATTGGATCGAGGCATGCGCATCTTCTTCACGGGCGGCAGCGGCAAGGCCGGCAAGCACGTTGCAACGTTCCTCGCCGAGCAGGGGCACCAGGTCACGAACGCCGACCTCGTCCCGCTACGGCATACGGCCGTCGACGACCTCCGGGTCGACCTGACCGACGCCGGCGAGGTCTACTCGGCGCTCGCGGGACTGGCGCGCTTCGACGAGCTCGACCTGCCGGCCAAGCCGGCCTACGACGCCGTCGTGCACTTCGCCGCGGTGCCGGCGATCCTGCTCACGTCGGAGGCGAAGACGTACGCGACGAACGTGCTCAGCACGTACAACGTGCTCGAGGCCGCGACGCGGCTCGGCGTGCGCAAGGTGATCTTCGCGTCGTCGGAGACGACGTACGGCGTCTGCTTCGCCCAGGGCGAGCGGCGGCCGCTCTACGTGCCGGTCGACGAGGAGCACCCGACGGTGCCGGAGGACTCCTACGCGATGTCGAAGGTCGCCAACGAGGTGACGGCACGCTCCTTCCAGGCCCGCACCGGCTTCGACATCTACGGCCTGCGCATCAACAACGTCATCGAGCCGCACGAGTACGCCGAGATGTTCCCGCCGTTCCTCACGGACCCGGGGCTGCGGCGGCGCAACATCTTCGCCTACATCGACACCCGCGACCTCGGCCAGATGGTGCAGCGCTGCCTCGAGGTCGACGGGCTGGGCTACGAGGTCTTCAACGTCGCCAACGCCGACATGTCCGTCGCCGCGACGACCGACGAGGTGCGCGAGCGCTTCTACGACGGGGTGGAGCTGCGGCGGCCGATGGGGCGCAACGAGACCTTCTACTCCATCGACAAGGCGCGCGACCTGCTCGGCTACTCGCCTCAGCACTCGTGGCGTGACGTCCTGACGGACCCGCACGCGTCGTGAAGGCCGTCGTCTACGACGACTACGGGCGTATGCCGGAGCTGCGGGACGTGCCCGAGCCGCCGTGTCCGGACGGTGGCGTCGTCATCGCCGTGAGGGCGACGGGCGTATGCCGTTCGGACTGGCACGCGTGGAAGGGGCACGACCCCGTGTCGTTGCCGCACATCCCCGGTCACGAGCTGGCCGGTGTCGTGGCGTCGGTGGGTGCTGGCGTGCATGACTGGGTGGTCGGCGACCGCGTGACGGTGCCCTTCGTGTGTGGCTGTGGTGTGTGCTCGTGGTGTCTGGCCGGCGAGGCGCAGGTGTGCCCCGACCAGACACAGCCTGGTTTCACGGGGCCTGGGTCGTTCGCCGAGCTCGTGGCGATCCACGCAGCCGACACGAACCTCGTGCGCCTGCCGGACTCGGTCGACTTCGTGACGGCGGCATCGCTGGGGTGCCGGTTCGCGACGGCGTTCCGGGCTCTGACGACACATGGGCGCCTTGGCGCGGGCGAGTGGCTGGCCGTGCACGGGTGCGGCGGGGTCGGGCTGTCGGCGGTGATGATCGGGCTTGCACTCGGAGCGCGGGTGATCGCCGTCGACGTGAACCGGGCTGCGCTGGAACGCGCTGGGTCGTTGGGAGCCGGTGCTGTGGGTCTCATCGATGCCTCGGCCGAAGACGACGTCGCTGAGCTGATCCGAGAAGTCACCCAAGGCGGAGCGCATGTATCGATCGACGCGTTCGGGTCACCTGACTCGGCCGTTGCTTCGCTGCGAAGCCTGCGTCGCCGCGGCCGCCACGTGCAGGCCGGCCTGCTGCTCGGACCCAACTCGACCCCGCCGCTCCCTATGGACCAGGTCATCTCCCACGAGCTCGAGATCTACGGCTCCCACGGCATGCCCGCCTGCGACTACCCGGCGATGCTCAGCCTGATCGAGGACGGCACGCTCCGCCCGGCTGACCTCGTCGGCCAGGTCATCGGCCTCGACGAAGGCGCCGCCGCCCTCGCCGCGATGGACACCTCGGGAACCACGGGCATGACCGTCATCAGTCTCTGATGTCGCCGCTGCCCCCGGAGGGCTGGGGCGATCGGGCAGGTCGACCCGGAGAACACGCGGGCGCGGTCTCCGCATACGGAATGCGTGGCTCTGTGGTGGGGCCGCTGGACGTCAGGTGCCGCTCTCGAGGGCGAACGTGTTGCCGTCCGGGTCCTGGATCCATGCGATGCGACCGCCACCGGCTCGCGGGGCGATCCCCCTCACGTCCTGCCCGAATCCGTCGTAGTGGACGAGCTCGACACCGGCCGCGGCCAGCTCGTCGACGACGTCGTCGAGGTCATCCACGTACCAGGTGGCGAGTGTCGCCGAGGTCGTCCCTGCTGTCAGTGACTGGTAGACGTTGAGGGCCAGCGCGCCGCCGGAGCCGTAGACACGGCCGCCGTCGGCGATCTGGGCGCTGGGCCCGGATCCCAGCGGCTCGAGACCCAGCTTGCCTTCGTAGAACGCGACCGCACGGCCGATGTCGGACACCGCCACCGACGCTCTCAGGGGAAACTCGCTCAACGGCACGGCCTGACCTCCTCGATGCAGCGTGGACGGACGCCTGCCATTGTCGTCCTCGCGTCACCGCCCGGAACTCGACCTCACCACCTGTGCCTCGACTGGCCGTCATGAGCCTCGACATCCGACGCACCGGGTATGGGTAGGTCCGTGGACGTTCGGGTAGGGCTCTGCGGTTGGACGGTCTCTCAGGCGGCGTACGTACGACGCTTCGACGTCCTCGAGGTGCAGAACACCTTCTACGACCCGCCGGCGGACGCCGTGCTGACGCGCTGGCGCACCCAGGTGCCCGACGACTTCGAGTTCACGATGAAGGCGTGGCAGATCGTCACCCATGAGTCCAACAGCCCTACCTACCGCCGTCTGAAACAGCCTCTGCCGGAGAGTGCCAACGGACGGGTGGGAGGGTTCCGGACGACGCCTGAGGTCCTGGCGGGTTGGGGACGGACTCTCGAGTGCGCCCGCCTCCTGCGGGCCACCGCGGTGCTGCTCCAGTGCCCGAAGAGCTTTCGCCCGACAGTCGAGAACGTCGGTCGGCTGCGGAGCTTCATCTCTCAGGTGAAGCGGCCGGCCGGTCGGCTGCTGTGGGAGCCCCGTGGTGAGTGGCCCACGGAGCTGCTCAAGGAGCTCTGTGCCGAACTGGACCTGGTGCACGTGGTGGACCCGATGCAGACGGAGACGGTGACACCGGAGCAGACGTACTACCGCCTGCACGGCACCACGGGCTCGCGCCACGTCCATACCGATGACGAGCTCCGCCGCTTACGAGACCTGGTCGACGGCCGCCCGAGGCCGTACGTCATGTTCAACAACCTGCCGCGCACCGGCGACGCAGAACGCTTCCTAGACCTGCTCTCGAGCAACGCTGTGTGAAAGGCGCGATCCGAGGATGCGGGCGCCTGTTCGCGGCGGTATCGGCGTTCACAGTGGGCGGTTGCGTACTAGAGGTTTCACCTGTGCAGCTGCGCCATCGATGGAGGAATGGTCCATCGTGGCGCGCCCCCGGGCTGCGTAGCGTCGGCCTCGATCGAGCGGCGACGAGGCCGCCCACCGAGCCAGGAGCTTCCCATGGCGCTGAGCGAGACCCCTGTCCCCGTCCTCTCCGAGGCCCCCGACACCCCACCTGCCGCCGACGCTCCTGCTGCCGCAGCCCCCAAGCTGCGCCGGATGTCCTTCGGCCTCCTGCTCGTCTACGTCGCGATCCTCGCGGTGAACTCGGGGGGCGCCGGCATCCTGCTGCCGAACATCGTGGCGCGGCTCGACGAGGCGAGCAAGATCGGGAACCTCGCCATCGTCACCACGGTGGCCTTCATCGCCAACATCTTCGCCCAGCCCGTCGCGGGTGCCCTGTCCGACGCGACCAGGTCGCGTTTCGGGCGCCGCACGCCGTGGATGGTCGGTGGCGCGCTGGTCACGAGCGGCTTCCTCATCGGTCTTCCTCTGGCACAGTCGGTCCTGGGCGTGGCCCTCGTGTGGCTCGCCGTCCAGGTCGGCGTCAACGCCATCCAGGCCGCCGCGACGGCTCTCGTGCCCGACCGCTACCCCGCCGCCCGTCGCGGCGGTGTCTCGGCGATGATCGGAGTCGGGATCACGATCGGCAACGCCGTGGGCGCCGTCGTCGCCGGCGGCACCGCCTCCAGCGGGAGGCTTCCCTACGCGATCCTCTCGGCGTTGGTCCTCGTCATCATCGCGGTCTTCGTCCTGGTGAACCGCGAGGAGTCGAGCACCGACCTGCCGCGGCAGCGGACGACCGCCACGGAGTTCCTGCGTGGGTTCTGGGTCGACCCCCGCCAGCACCCCGACTTCGCGTGGGCGTTCGGGTCGCGCTTCCTCATGGTCATCGGCTTCTACGGCGCACAGACCTACGGCCTGTACATCCTGCGCGACTACATCGGCCTCAGCGACGCCGAGTCCAACTCCTTCGCCGCGACGATGGGTGTCGTCCTCCTGTTCGGCGTCCTCCTCTCGGCGGTCGTCAGCGGCTGGGTGTCCGACCGGGTGGGACGACGCAAGCCTTTCATCGTGTGGTCGTCGGTCGTCATGTCGATCGCACTCGCCATCCCGCTCTTCGTGCCGACGACCCAGGGCGTCCTGGCCTACGCGTTCCTCCTCGGGCTCGGGTTCGGTGCCTACATCTCGATCGACCTCGCCCTCATGACCGAGGTGCTGCCGGCCCGGCTCCAGGGCGCGAGCAGCGCAGGCCGCGACCTGGCCATCCTGGGCCTGGCCACGACACTCCCGCAGGCGATGAGTCCCTCGATCGCCGCGGGCCTCGTGACCCTCACCGGCGGCTATCCCGTGCTGTTCGTCGCCGGCATCGTGTTCGTGATGCTCGGCGCGCTGGCCGTGCGGCCGATCAAGGCAGTGCGATGACCGTCGCGTCCCTGCCTGACGTGGCGGGCCGCCCGGGCACCCCCGGGGCTCCCGACCTCCGTGTGCTGGCGCACCAGCTGCCGGCAGGCACGCTCATCACCGACCCGGTGTCGGTGGAGCGGTACTGCCACGACGAGGCCGAGTGGGCGCCGTGGGCGGCCCCCCTGGCGGTCGCCCGGCCGGCCGATGCGGAGCAGGTGCGCGCCATCGTCCGGTGGTGCCTCGTGCACGAGGTCCCCATCGTGCCGCGGGGGGCCGGCACGGGCTTGTCCGGCGGCGCCAATGCCGTGGCTGGTGGGATCGTCGTCAGCTTCGAGAGGATGACGGCGGTGCTGCGGATCGATCCCGTCGAACGCCTCGCGGTGGTCCAGCCGGGCGTCGTGAACGACGACCTGCGTGCGGCCTGTGCCGAGCACGGCCTCTGGTACCCGCCGGACCCGGCCAGCTCGCCGTGGTCGACCATCGGCGGCAACGTCGCGACCAACGCCGGCGGAGTGTGCTGCGTCAAGTACGGCGTCACCGGCGACTACGTCCTGGCCCTCGAGGTGGTCACCGGCACCGGCGAGCTGGTCCGCCTCGGCCGCGAGACGGCCAAGGGGGTTGCGGGCTATGACCTCGTGTCGCTGCTCGTCGGCTCCGAAGGCACGCTCGGGCTGGTCACGGAGGTCACCGTGCGGCTGCGTCCGGCTCGGCCGCCGGAACACACGATCGTCGGCTTCTTCGACTCGCTCGTGGCGGCCGGTGAGGCTGTCGCCGCCGTGGCCCGTGCCGGTGCGGTGCCGTCGGCGCTGGAACTGCTCGATCGGCACTGTCTCACCGCCGTCAACGACTGGAAGAACCTCGGCATCGAGGCCGACTGCGAGGCCATCCTGCTCGCCCGGGTCGACGGTCCCGGTGCTGCCGGCATCGCCGAGGCCGAGTCGGTGCTGGCCTGCTTCGAGGGCTCGGGGGCCACGTGGGCCGCCCGGTCGGAGGACGACGCCGAGGCCGACGCGATGTTCGCGGCGCGGCGACTCGCCTACCCGGCGCTCGAGCGGCTCGGGCCGGTCCTCACCGAGGACGTCTGCGTCCCCGTGGGGCGGGTCCCGGACATGCTGGCTCGGGTGCAGGCGATCGGGGAGCGACACGACGTCCTCATCGCCAACATCGCCCATGCCGGGGACGGCAACCTGCACCCGCTCATCATCACCCCACCGGGTGACGAGGCTGCGCAGATGCGGGCCCAGGCCGCGTTCGCGGAGATCATCGCCGAGGCCCTGGCCTGCGGCGGCACGGTGACCGGAGAGCACGGCGTGGGCCTGCTCAAGCGCGCAGGGCTCGAGGCCGAGCTGTCCCCGGTCGTCGTGGAGATGCACCGCTCGATCCGTCGGGCCCTCGACCCCAAGGGGCTGCTCAACCCGGGAAAGGTCATCGCCTGACGGGTGCCCCGACCTGCCATGGGTCAGGATGGGCCTGTGGGCGGAGGAGACGACGACGTCGCGCAGTCGGTGGCCGAGCTCCGCCGTCGCGCCGACGAGCTCGCCGTCCTCAACGACCTCGCCCGTCGACTCGGGGCCTTGCACGACACCCGCGAGGTGCTCGACGAGGTGGCACGACAGGCGCGACGGCTGCTCGGCGTCGACGTGGCCTACATCATGCTGCTCCGCGCCCAGCTGCTGAGGATCGAGGTCGTCGACGGTGCGATGGGCGCGGCGATGCGCGGCATCGAGCTCGAGTCGGGGCAGGGTCTCGGGGGTCAGGTCCTGGCGACGGGGCGCCCGGTGGCGAGCGAGCGCTACCTCGAGGACACCCGGTTCCCGCACGGCGAGGGCACCGATGCGGCGGCACTGAGCGAGCAGCTGGGCGGCATCCTGGGGGTCCCGCTCGTCGTCGGTGACGACACCCTCGGGGTCCTGCTCGCCGCAGATCGTCGACCACGCTCCTTCGGCGACCGTGACGTGGAGCTCCTGGCCGGACTGGCGGCCCACGCCGCCCTCGCCCTGCGCACCGCCGACCTCTTCGACCGGGAACGCGCCGCCGCGGCCGAGCTGCGGTCGACGAACGAGACACTGCGGGCGGTGAGCGAGAGCCGCCAGCGCGCGAGCGACCTGCGCGACGTCCTCAACGACATCGTGATCCGGGGAGAAGGGGTCGCCGCGGTCGTCACGGCGCTCGAGCGGTCGGCCGGTCTGGTCGTGCAGGTCCGCGACGCCGACGGGCGCGCCCTCGCCGGCGCCACCCCTGCCGACGGCGGCCTCGTCGTGCCGGTCGACCTGCCGAACGGCCACGGCGGCGACCTCGTGGCCGCGCCGACGGCCGAGGACGACGAGGAGGCCCTGCGCCTGCTGCGCATCGGCGCCACGACCGTGGCGGTGCTGCTCGCCTCCGAGCGGTCGGTGGCCGAGGCCGAGCTGCGTACCCGCGGCGAGTTCATCCACGCCCTGCTCTCCACCCACGCCGACGAGACGAGCCTGCTGCGCCGAGCCCGGGCCCTCGGCATCGACCTTCAGGCCGTGATCGCCGTGGCCGTCGTGGACGCGGAGCCCGTGGGCTCCGCGTCAGCCACCGCCTTCGCCGCACGGCTCGCCTCCGAGCTGGGTGGATGGTCGGCCGCCCATGCCGGCCAGGTCGTCGTCCTCCTCCCCACCACCGTCGACCGCGCCCGTGAGACGGCCAGGCGACTGACCGGTCAGGACGCCGCGACCCCCACGACGGGCCTCGCCGCCGGAGTGGGCGGCCCGCAGGGGATCCGGTCGGCCCACGAGGAGGCGCGGCAGACCGCAGCACTGCTCATCGCCCTCGACCGTGCCGGGTCCTGCAGCGCCAGCGACGAGCTCGGGCTCTACCGCTCGCTCTTCAGCAGCTCCGGGCGAGCGGGGCTCACGACGTTCGTGCAGTCCACGGTGGGCCCGCTCCTCGCATACGACCTCGAGCACCAGCGCGACCTCGCCCTGACCCTCGAGACCTACCTCGAGCAGGCCCGTCACCACGCCCGCACGTGCGCGGCCCTCCACATCCATCCCAACACCCTGTACCAGCGGCTCGAGCGTGTCACCGAGGTGCTCGGCCCGCGCTGGAAGGAACCGGACCGGGCCCTCGAGCTCCAGGTCGCCTTGCGGCTGCACCGCCTCCTGTCCGGCCCCGCGGGTTGACGTCGTCGCTTCCGCCCGTCCACATCTCCACCTTCGACCGTGCGGCACGGAGGAGATCTCCATGGTTCCAGGGTTGCTCCCCGGCTAGCGTCGGGTCACCGCACCCGAAGGAGCCAAGACGGTATGCCGACCTTCCGCACCACCGATGACGTCACACTCTCGTACACCGATGACGGAGAGGGACCTCCGGTCGTCCTCGTGCACGGCTACACGGCGCCCGCCACGTCGTGGGCGCTCACCGTCGACGCCCTGCTCGACGCGGGCTACCGCGCGATCGCCTTCGACCGGCGCGCCCACGGCGAGTCCGAGACGCCCGTGCACGGCCAGCGGATGGCCCGTCACGGGCGCGACCTGGGCGAGCTGCTGGACCACCTCCAGCTCGACGACGCGGTTCTCGTCGGAGCCTCCATGGGCGGCAACACCGTGTGGGCCTACGTCGACCAGTTCGGCCCGGCCCGGCTCAGGGCGGCCGTCATCGTCGACCAGACGCCGAAGATGCTCAACGACGACGGATGGCACCACGGCTTCTACGGCTACGAGCCCGCCAACGCCGGGACGCTCTTCGCCGGCGGCGTGCCCGACACCGGACGAGGTCGCACCGTGGACCGGTCCGCTTCGCAGATGCTCCGCCTCGTGGAACGGCTCGGCGCACCGCCGGCGTTCCGCGACCCCTCGGCCTCCGAGACCCTGCCGCTGCTCGCCGACCATGCACGGCAGGACTGGCGCGACGTCGTGCGGCGCTTTCCCCTCCCGCTGTTGATGCTCGCCGGGCGGGAGAGCCAGATCTGGCCGTGCGAGCACGCAGCAGCCGCCGTCGCCGACTCTCCGCGCGGGCGCGCCCTCGTCATCGAGGATGCTGGGCACGCCATCAGCTTCGACCAGCCCGACCGGTTCAACGAGGCACTGCTCGGCTTCATCAGAGAGGTCGACGCCACCACCTCGGTGGTGCCCTCCTCCGCGCACGAGGCCACGGACGCCCGGTGAGGCTCGCGACGCAGCGGCACGGCGACGGCCCACGACAGGTCGCGCTCGTCCACGGCCTCAGTGCCGACGGTGGGCTCTGGGGCGGCCTGACCGAACGACTGGTCGCTGCAGGGGGCACCACGGTGACCACGACCGACCTGCGCGGGCACGGCCTGAGCGACCGGTCCGACCTCTACACGCTCGACGCCTTCGCCGACGACCTGGTCGAGACCCTTCCGACCGGCCTCGACCTCGTCGTCGGCCACTCCCTCGGTGGCTCGGTGCTCGAGCGGGCCGTGGGACGGCTCGCCCCGGTCCACGCCCTCTACCTCGACCCCGGATTCCGTCTGGCGCTCCCCACGCACGGGCTGGCCGGGCGACTGTTCTGGTCCCTCGCTCCGGTGACGCTCACCGTCGCGGCGCTGGCGCAGAAGCGTCGCAGCCGTCGTCGGCCGCCCCTGTCGCCGTCGGATGCCAGCCTGCGGGATGCAGCCCTCGCCCGGTTCGACCGGCGGATGACCATCGACGTGTTCCGCGATGTCGCCCATCATCCGGCTCCCGTCGCGGCACCGGTGGTCCCCTCCACGATCCTGCTGTCCGACGACGCCCCGACGGTGCTGGCCGACGCGACGAGCGAGCGTCTGGCCGCCCTCGGCTGGGAGGTGCGCCGGTTGCCGGGAGTGGGTCACGACTTCTGGCTCGAGGACCCCGAGCGCACTCTGGACGCCGTGCGCGACCTTCTCGTCGGCGAGCCCGCCTAGCTACGCCCCTCCGGCTTCCGCTGGACGTGGCCAGAGCGCCGACCTGCGGGTGAGTTGGCCAATTCAGGATGACCCGACGGTTTGTACCGTGGGTCCCGTGCCGATCATCGGGCTGGACGAGGCGGACGCGACCTGCGGTGGAAAAGCACTGGGTCTGGGGCTCCTGTCCCGTTCGGGTTTCAACGTCCCGAACGGGTTCGTCGTCGTGGGCGACCTGGACGCGCTGGCCCTGGGTGCCGCCGTCGATCGGCTGGGTGCGCCCATGGCGGTGCGCTCCTCCGGACTGCTGGAGGACTCGGCGACTGCCTCATTCGCCGGACAGCTTCAGACCGTGCTGGGCGTCGTGGGCAGCGCTGAGGCTGCTGCGGCGATCCTGGCGTGTGGTCGGTCAGGTACCGCCGACCGTGTCCGCGCGTATGCGGTGCGGACCGGGGCGGCCACCCCTCCACGGGTCCCCGTCGTCGTCCAACGGCTCGTGGCCGCTGAGGTCGCGGGAGTGGTGTTCACCCAGGACCCTCGCACCGGCCTCGACGACGTCGTCATCGAGGCGGCGTGGGGTCTGGGTGGGTCGGTGGTCGACGGCCAGGTCGTGCCAGACCGCTTCACCGTCTCTGCGCTGGGAACGGTCGAGGGGTCCGTGGGGTCGAAGGCGACCCGCCTGGACTGGCGCGACGGCGAGCTGATCCGCAGCGCCGTCCCCACGCAGGAGCGGCGCCGAGCGGCACTGACCCACGCCCAGATCCGCGAGATCGCCGGGACCGCTCGGGAGGCGCACGGCGCCTTGGGTTATCCGCTGGACATCGAGTGGGCCATCTCCGGCGACACCCTGTGGCTCCTCCAGGCCCGCCCGATCACCACGGCGTCTTCACCACCCGGGTCGCCTGCGGCCCGGCCGGCCAGCATCGTCCTCGTCAGCGGCGTCGGGTGCAGTCCGGGCCGGGTGAACGGCGTCGCCCGTGTCGTGCACGGCCTCGACGAGTTCACGCGGGTGCGGCCCGGTGACGTCCTCGTGTGCCGCACGACCGACCCCGCCTGGACGCCCTTGTTCAGCGTCGTCAGTGCCGTCGTGACCGAGAGCGGGGGGCTCCTCTCGCATGCCGCGATCGTGGCGCGCGAGGCCGGTGTCCCCGCCGTCGTCGTGGCCGGCGGCGCGATGCGACGGATCGTCGATGGAAGCCACATCGCGGTGGACGGCACGCAGGGTACGGTCAGCGCGAGACCCTGACTCGAGCAGAGAGCAAGCATGGCGCACACTTCGTCACCGGACTTGTTGACCCTGCATGCCTTGCGGCTCAAGGGTTTTGCCGACACGGTCGTCCTCGCAGACCGGTTCGACCTCGACGCGGAGGCCACCCAAGAGGTGCTGGACGACTACGCGGCCAAGGGTTGGGTCACGTCATCGTCCTTCGGTGACCTGTCGGGCTGGTCCCTCACCGAGGCCGGTCGCCGCGCCAACGAGGACCAGCTCGCCCATGAGCTCGACGGCGTCGGCAGCCGAGACGAGCTCGCTCACGTGCACGACGCGTTCCTCCCGTACAACGCGACGGTCACCGCGGCGTGTTCGGCGGCCCAGCTCAGCCCGTCGCCGGCTACCTACGACCAGGTCAGAGTGCAGCTGACCGATGTCACGCCAGCCCTCATGGCGCTCGAGGCCGACCTCACCGCTCGCCTGACCCGGTTCGCCGGATACCACCGACGGTTCAGGGTTGCGCTCTTCAGGGCCGACGATGATCCAAGGTGGCTCACCGCCACCGAGCTCGACTCCTGTCACCGGGTCTGGTTCGAGCTGCACGAAGACCTGATCGCCACGCTGGGCATCACACGCTGAGCGCCGTCGACCACGCGCCGTGCCTACCGGGTCTGCGAGGCCATTCCCGACCGAAGAGCAGACTTCCACGACGCGATGTCCGGGCGCTTTCGGAGCAGCGCTCGGCGCTCCCGCTCGGTCATGCCTCCCCACACACCGAACTCCGTCCTGCTGTCCAGGGCCTCTGCCAGGCACTGCGCGAGGACCGGACACGTCGCGCAGACCGCCTTCGCGTCATGCTGGGCCTTGCCCCGGACGAACAACGCCTCAGGGTCCTGGCCGGCACAGTTGGCCTCCCTGGCCCACTCGTCCACCCACAGATCCACCGTTGCGACAGCACTCATGACAACCATCCCTCCCCCGGCCCGGCGCCTCCCATGACCACCGCACCGACCCGGACCGTCCCACCGGCCGCGGCCATTCAGGCCCCCAGGCCCAAGAAAGACACTACGAGCGCACCACCTATTGCGACATAGCCTCCGCGTATGGGTTTGCGCAAGACCTGCGCAAGGGATTGACCACGGTCTTCGGTGGTGTGGACGGTCGAACGACCCTCTCGCACGAGCGGTTGGCGATCCGCGCGGCGGTTCGGTCGCTCCATATCCGCAGTGGATGCGCTCGGGAGCAGGTGTACCCGGTCATGACGTTGGTGACAGTCGTCTGACGGGTGGGAGCCCTGTCAGGGCGCAAGACGCACCTCACTTCCCAGGTACGCGCCGAGGATCGCCTCGTCCCGGCCACGCGTACCGCGATGTCCGCGCATCGCACTGATCCGCTGCGTCGGAGCGTTCAGGCGAGAGCGGCCACGATGGGACGCCCGGGGAAGGCGCCGACGTCCATGGCGCCGTCGCGCACCACGAAGGTCCCGTCGACCAGCAGGTGTCGCACTCCCACGGAGGGCCGCGTCGGGTCGACGTAGGTGGCGCGGTCGCTGATGGTGGCTGGGTCGATGACCACCAGGTCGGCATCCGCGCCGACGTCGAGCCAGCCCTTCGTCCGTGCGGCGGGCGCGAAACCGGCGATCACCTGCGCGGGCAGGTAGGAGCAGCGTCGGAAGGCCTCCGCCCACGACCACGCCTCGGTCTCGACGACCATCCGCCGAAGCGAGCGGGAGAACGTCCCGGCGGTGCGCGGGTGCGTCTGCCCACCCTCGGGGAGCGGCCACTCGCGGCTGTCGGTCGATCCGTCCGGCCACTCCACGTGCATGGCATCGCTGGCGACGATCGAGTCCGGGAAGGCGAGCGCTCGCTGGAGCAGCGCGGCGTCCTCGGGCCTCTCCTCGTCGAGGAAGGAGACGACGCAGACGGCGCCGGGATCAGTCGCACGCAGCTCGGCCAGCCGGGCGACCGAGGCGATCTGCTCGCCGGTCGCGACGAGCCTGAGCGACGCCGGCTGCAGGCCCCAGGCGTCGAGCCGTTCCGGGGCGAGGAAGTAGGCGCCGATCGCGGTGCTGCCGGCGCCGTACGGGTAGGCCTCGACGGTCACCCGGGATCCGTTGCTCCGCGCCGTGTCGAGCAGGCCCAGCACCCGGTCGACGTGACGGCGGGAGGTGCTGTTGACGTGGCAGTGGTGCATCGACGCACCGGTCTCGGCCGCAGCCCGGACGATCTCGAACGAACCATCGATCGGCGTGGTCGGGTCGGCCTCGATGATCTCGCGCACATGGGTGAAGGTCGCGGTGCCGGTCCGCGCCGCGAGGCGGGCGACGTCCAGGAACTCGTCGGGGTCGGTTCGCGGGGCGTAGCCCATCAGGACCCCGATGCCGAGCGCTCCGGCCTCGAGCTCGGACTCGAGCAGCCGCAGCCAGGCGGCGCGTTCGGACGGCGAGGACGATCGCTGCCATGCCGGGTCGCCCAGCATCTTGAGCGACGCGTGGAGATCGGCCGCCGGCGTCGCTCCCAGGTGCACCGCGGCCCGGGCGTCGCCCCAGGAGGCCGAGAAGCCGTAGTGCAGAAGGCGTCCGTCGGCGGCCGCACGTGCGTAGGCCCTCCTGACCGGCATGAGCCCCGCCTCGAGGTCGAGGGTCGTCGTGACCCCGTCGAGCGCCTGCAGCCGCTGGCCCGCGATCGAGTGGACGTGGCTGTGCAGGTCCACGAAGCCTGGACCGACCACGAGTCCGGTCACGTCGACGACGGTGGCCCCCTCCGTCGCGAGGGACGGAGCGACGGCAACCACCGAGCGTCCGTCCACCGCCACGTCGGCTACTCGTTCGGTCCCGGAGCGCGGGTCGATCACGCGCCCGCCGCGGAGAATCAGCACCTCCTCAGCAAACACTGTCCCCGTCGCAGCCTCACTAGCGAATCGCACAAACTCAAGTAGCGGTTGCTGTCCGATCGGACGAACACTCGCGTCGGAGGACCGCTTACGGTGCCGTTATGTCAACACAGGACAGCCCACTGGGCACCGACGCGCCGCAGGCTGCCGCCACCTGGCTCGCTGAGAACTTCGCGGAC
The DNA here is from genome assembly GCF_052115065.1 of Terrabacter sp. 2TAF16. Taxonomy (NCBI): domain Bacteria; kingdom Bacillati; phylum Actinomycetota; class Actinomycetes; order Micrococcales; family Intrasporangiaceae; genus Terrabacter; species Terrabacter sp. 2TAF16. The sequence continues at coordinate 18,305 of NZ_JBFRFZ010000019.1, read as the reverse complement.
CTCGTCACGGAGCACGGGGTCCCCGGAGCGACGATCGCAGTGCTGGCGGGAGGGGAGGTCGCGACCGCCGCCGGCGGCGTCACGAGCCTCGCCACCCAGGTGCCGGTCGACTCCGAAACCGTCTTCCAGATCGGCTCCATCACGAAGATCTGGACCACGACACTCGTCCTGCAGCTCGTCGACGACGGGCTGCTCGACCTCGACCAGCCGCTGCTCGACTACCTGCCCGAGCTGGTCATCGGTGACATGGAGGCCGCCAAGGCCCTCACCACGCGCCACCTGCTGACGCACACCGCCGGCTTCGAGGGCGACATCTTCACCGACACCGGCCGCGGCGAGGATGCCATCGAGAAGTACGTCGCCACCCTCACCGACCTCCCCCAGCTCTTCGCGCCGGGGGAGACCTTCTCCTACAACAACACCGGGTTCGTCGTGCTCGGCCGCCTCGTCGAGGTCCTCCGGGCGAAGCCGTACGACGAGGTCCTCCTCGAGCGCATCGCGGCGCCCCTCGGTCTCGAGCGCGTCAGCCCGAGCCCGTACGAGGCGATCCGGCATCGTGCCGCCACCGGTCACGTCGCCGGTGAGGACGGGGAGCTGGCGCCCGCGACCTCCTGGGCGCTGGCGCGCTCGAAGGCTCCCGCGGGGTCGATGCTGGCGATGACCCCCACCGACCTGCTCGGCTTCGTGCGGATGCACCTCGACCGCGGCGTCGCGCCCGACGGCACCCGTGTGCTCAGCGCCCAGTCGGTGCAGGCGATGCAGTCCCGCGAGATCGACCTCCCCCGCCTCGCTGGCATGGGCGACGCCTGGGGCCTCGGCTGGGAGCTCTTCGACGCGCCCCAGGGCGCCGTCGTCGCCCATGACGGCGGCACCATCGGCCAGGCAGCCTTCCTGCGGGTCGTCCCCGAGGCGGGCGTCGCCATCGCGATGCTCACCAACGGCGGCGACGTGTTCGGTCTCTTCAACGACGTGGTCGCCACGCTCCTCACCCGGCTCACCGGCGTCGAGCTGCCGGCCCGCCCGACCCCACCGGCAGACCCCCAGCAGGTGGACGTCAGCCGTTACCTGGGCCACTACGCCGACACCATCTACGACATCACCGTCAGCCAGGACCCGGACGGCCGGGTCTGGCTCGACCGGCAGCCCAAGGACATCCACGCCGAGATCGGTGAGAAGCCGATCCGCTTCGAGCTCGTGCACCTCGTCGACGACAGCCTCATCACCGTCGAGGACTACCGCGGCATCCACGTCGTCTTCGCCTTCATCGGCTCGGTGACGAGCGCCTCGGGCGCCGACCAGGCGAAGTACGTCCACTACGGCCGTGTGGTCGCCCGCGTCGAGTGACGCGGCACCGGTCGAACCAGCTGTACCCATCCGCATGTCACAGCCCCACCCGAAGCAGCCCGAAGAAAGAGGAACGCCCATGAGGCCGGTCCGCTCGAGCGCCATCCTGGCGCTCTCCCTCTCCGTGGCCACTGTCGGCCTCACCGCCTGCGGTGGGTCCGACGGCGGCTCGAGCGCCAGCACGTATGCCGCCGGCAAGACCTTCACGATGGCGCTCTCCGCAGACCCCGGGGCACTCGACCCCCAGGGCAGCGCGTCGAGCCCGCTCTTCCAGGTCAGCAAGTTCGCCTACGACAGCCTCGTCTCCGTCAATGCCAAGGGGCAGGTCACCTCCGGCCTCGCGTCGAAGTGGTCGGTCAACGGCAAGACGGTGACGTTCGACATCGCACCCAAGGTCACGTGCGCAGATGGTGCGGCGTTCACGGCGCAGACCGCGGCCGACAACATCAGCTACGTCGAGGACCCGAAGAACAAGAGCCCGTTCCTCGGGGTGTTCGTGCCGGCAGGTGCGACGGCCAAGGCCAGTGGCAGCACCCTCACGGTCACCCTCGCCTCCGCGTCGCCCTTCGTGCTGGACTCGTTCGCCAACCTGCCCATGGTCTGTGACTCCGGCCTGAAGGACCGCGCCTCGCTCAAGGCCGGCACGGCCGGCACCGGTCCCTACACGCTCAAGGAGGCCGTGCCCGGGGACCACTACACCTACGCGATCCGCACCGGCTACACGTGGGGCCCGGCCGGCGCCACGACCGCCACGACGGGCATGCCTGCCACGATCCAGGTCAAGGTCGTGCCCAACGAGACGACGGCCGCCAACCAGCTCCTCTCCGGCGCGCTCAACGCGGCAGCGATCCACGGGCCGGACGCCACCCGTCTCGAGGCGGCCAAGCTCGACCACGACGACGCCCAAGCCATCGTCGGCGAGCAGTGGTACAACCACGACAAGGCCCACGCCACCTCTGACCCGGCCGTTCGGCAGGCCCTGACCCAGGCGCTGGACCTGGCCCAGCTGCAGAAGGTCATCACCTCCGACCGTGGCGGCCCGGCGACCCAGCTCGCCGTCGTCGCGCCGGCCGCCTGCACGGGCTCGTCGGTCGAGGGCAACGTCCTCGGCTCGGACGTGGCCGCCGCCGGGGCGGCGCTCGACGCCGCCGGCTGGGTCAAGGGCGCCGACGGCATGCGCGCCAAGGCCGGGAAGCCGCTGTCGCTCTCCTTCCTCTACGACTCCTCGCTCGGCTCCGGCGGCAGCGCCGCGTCCGAGCTCGCCGTGGACGCGTGGAAGAAGCTCGGCGTCGCCGTCAAGGCCAAGCAGCTCGACGAGACCGGCATGGTCAACGCGATGTTCGGCACCGGCGACTGGGACCTCGCCTGGGAGCCGCTGAACCTCAACACGCCTGAGCAGGGTGTGCCCTTCTTCTCCGGGCCCGCCGTGACGGATGGCGGCAACAACATGTCGGGCATCACCAACGCGGACTACTCCGCGAGCGTCCAGAAGTCGATGGGCAAGGTCGGCGCCGACAGCTGTCCTGACTGGCTGGCTGCCGAGGCCGCGCTGTTCAAGGCCAACGACGTGGTCCTGTTCGCCAACAGCCTGTTGCCGTTCTTCAGCAAGGGCGCCGAGATGGACGTCCTCGGCAGCATCGTGCCCACCAGCATCCGGATGCTCGGCTGATCGGGAAGTGACCGCGAGATGACAACACTGACACCGGCAGCCGCTCCGCCCCGGTCCGTCCCGAAACCACAGGGCCGGCTGGGTGGGAGGTGGACACGCTTCGCGCTCCGTCGTACGGGGCGGCTGCTGGTGTCGCTGTGGGTGCTCGTCACCGTGTCGTTCCTGATGATCCACCTGGTCCCGGGCGACCCGGTCCGAGCGGCCCTCGGGATGACGGCCCCGACCGAGCTGGTCGAGGCCAAGCGACAGGCGCTCGGCCTCAACGACCCACTCCTGACGCAGTACGTGCACTACCTCGGCAACCTGCTCCACGGCGACCTGGGCGAGTCGATCACGACCCAGCTACCCGTCTCGGAGACCATCAGCCAGCGGCTTCCCGCCACGGCCTCCCTGGCTGTCCTGGCGTTCCTCGTCGCCATCGCGGTCGCCGTCCCGCTGGGCGTGACCGTCGCGGTCGCGACCAGGCGCGGCCGGCGCCGCCGCACGGAACTGGCGTTCGCCGGTGGCAGCGTCGTGCTCGGCGCGATCCCCGACTTCCTCGTCGGCGTCGCCCTCGTCGCCGTGTTCGCGGTCGGCCTCGGGTGGTTCCCCGTCGCAGGCCGAACCGACGCCTCGTCGTACGTCCTGCCCGTGCTGGCCCTGGCCATCGGTCCGGCGGCCGTTCTGGCGCGCATCGTCCGCGTCGAGATGCTCGCCGTGCTGGAGACCGACTACGTCCGCACGGCTCGGGGGAAGAGACTGCCCGCCCGACGCATCTACCTCAGGCACGCGCTTCCCAACGCGGTCACGGCGACGCTCACCCTCGGCGGCATGTTGTTGGCCTCGATGGTCGCCGGCACGGTCCTCGTCGAGAACGTCTTCTCCTGGCCCGGGCTGGGCAGCACGATCGTCCAGTCGATCGTCACCAAGGACTACCCGGTCGTGCAGGGCACGGTCCTCGTCTACGGGCTCGGTGTGCTCGTCATCAACACCCTGGTCGACGTCGCGCTCGCCGTGCTCGACCCCCGTTCCACGATCGGTGAGCTCTAGTCATGTCCCAGCGCTGGATTCGCATCGTCAAGACGCCCGTCGGCCTCGTCGGGCTGAGCCTGCTCGCGCTCATCGTGCTCCTGGCCGTCTTCGCCCCGATCCTCTGGGGCGACAAGGCCAGTGTCGTCGACACCGAGAACCTCCTCGCCGGTCCGTCGGCGCAGCACTGGTTCGGCACCGACAACCTGGGCCGCGACCTGTTCTTCCGGGTCCTGGTCGCCACGCGACTCTCGCTGACGCTGACGCTCGTGGCCACCGCGCTCGGAACGGTGATCGGCCTCGTGCTCGGCACCGCCCCGGAGCTGCTCGGCGGCCGGCTCGGCCGGCTCGTCACGGCCCTCGTCAACGTCTTCGTGGCGTTCCCCGGGCTGCTCCTCGTCCTCGTCTTCGCCGTCATCTTCGGCGTCGGGGCGAGGGGCGCGGTCCTGGCGATCGGCCTCGCGGTCGCCCCGGGGCTCGCCCGCCTCTGCCAGACGCTCGTCGCCGGAGTCACCGGGCTCGAGTACGTCGCCGCGGCGCGGATCACGGGCGTCAACCGCTTCCGGATCATGGCCCGGCACGTGCTGCCCAACGTGGCCGAGCCACTCATCGTCAACGTGACCATCACCGCCGGCGCCATCCTGCTGAGCTTCGCCGGGCTGTCGTTCCTCGGGCTCGGCGTCCAGGCGCCGGAGTACGACTGGGGCCGGCTGATGCAGGACGGCCTGAGCGGCATCTTCGTGCACCCGCTCGCGGCGCTCGGCCCCGGCATCATGGTGGTCCTCGCCGGGCTGGCCTTCAACCTCACCGGCGAGGCGATCGCCGGGGTCTTCGGGATCTCCACGCCGACGGGCACCGGCACGCTGCGGGTGCCGACCGACGAGACGCCGGTGACCGACATCCCCCACGACCACGCCGCCGACGGCGACCTGGTGCTCGACGTCCGCGACCTCTCGGTCACCTTCCCGGGGACGAACGGTCCGGTCCGGCCGGTCCGCGGCGTCTCGTTCGGCATCGCCGCCGGCGAGGCCGTGGGCGTCGTGGGCGAGTCGGGTTCCGGCAAGTCACTGACGGCGCTGTCGATCGCCGGCCTCATCGAGGAGCCGGCGAGCATCGACGCCCGGCACCTCACCTTCTGCGGGACCGACCTGCTCGAGGAGGCGGCGTCCGGTCAGACCCGCGACACACTGCTGGGCACCTCGCTCGCCGTCGTGTTCCAGGACCCGATGACCTCGTTCAACCCCACGATGCGGATCGGCGCCCAGCTGGCCGAGGTCGGCCGTCACCACCAGGGACTCGATCGCAAGAAGGCGTCGGCCCGTGCCGTCGACCGTCTCCGCGCCGTCCGCGTCCGCGACCCCGAGCGCCGGGCCCGCCAGTACCCCTTCGAGTTCTCGGGTGGCATGCGTCAGCGCGCCATGATCGGGATGGGGCTGATGGGCAGCCCCCGGCTCATCATCGCCGACGAGCCGACGACCGCACTCGACGTCACCGTGCAGAGCCAGGTGCTCGCGCTGCTCCAGGACGTACGCCGCGAGGAGGGGGCCGCTCTCCTGCTCATCAGCCACGACGTCTCGGTCGTCGCCGACGTCTGCGACCGCGTGCTCGTCATGTATGCCGGCCGGATCGTCGAGGACCTGCCGACCGCCGACCTGCGCACCAGGGCACGACACCCGTACACCCGCGCGCTCGTCGCCGCCGTGCCGGCGATGACCACCGACATCGACACCCCCCTCGCCACGATCCCCGGCCACCCGGTCGAGCCGGCGCAGGTCCCGGTGGGTTGCGCGTACGCCGCGCGTTGCCCGCTCGCCACCGTCCGCTGCCGCGAGCAGGACCCGACCCTGACGGCAGGCCCGGGCGGGAGCCGCGTCGCGTGCTGGCACGCCGACGAGCCGGCCGACGTCCTGACGGCTGAGGAGGCGCTCGCATGAGCACGCTCGAGTTCGACCACGTGACAGTCCGCTACGGCGCGAGCACCGTCCTCGACGAGGTGAGCCTGACCGTTCCCGACGGCGGGATCGTCGGCCTGGTCGGGGAGTCGGGGTCGGGCAAGTCCACGCTGGCCAAGGCGGCCGTCGGGCTCGCGCCGGTCCACGGTGGACAGATCCTGCTCGACGGTGAACCGATCCGTCTTCGGGGTCGGCACCGGCCCGTCCAGATGGTCTTCCAGGACCCGTTCTCCTCCCTCGACCCGAGGATGACCATCGGGGAGAGCATCGCCGAGGCGCTCTACCGGCCCGAGTCGGGACGCCTCTCGCGCGCCGGCCGTCGTGCCGAGATCGCCCGGCTCCTCGAGCTGGTCCACCTCGACCCCGGCCGGTCCGGGCACCTTCCCGGAGAGCTGTCGGGTGGCCAGCGGCAGCGCGTCGCGCTCGCCAGGGCCCTCGCCGGCCGGCCCCGGCTCGTCATCGCCGACGAGATCACCTCGGCGCTGGACGTCTCCGTGCAGGGCGCGGTGCTCAACCTCGTCCGGGAGATGCAGCGCGAGCTGGGCCTCTCGATGCTCTTCATCTCGCACAACCTCGCGGTCGTCCGTTACGTCGCCAGCCAGGTGGCCGTCATGGAGGGCGGCCGGATCGTCGAGCACGGCCCCACGGCCGAGGTGCTCGGACGCCCGCAACACGACTACACCCGCCAGCTCCTGGCCGCCATCCCCGGCGGCCACGACATCCCCACGAAGGAGACCACCCCATGACCACGAACCGACCCGACCTCGACACCGCCCACTGGGAAGCCCGGTTCGCCGAGCTCGTGAAGAAGCACGGCGTCCCCGGCGCCCAGCTCGGCATCCTGCGCCTCGGTGCCGACGGCGCCGACGACGAGGTCTTCACGACCGCGACCGGTGTCCTGCACGCCGGCACCGGGCAGCCCGCCACGCCCGACTCGGTCTTCCAGATCGGCTCGGTCTCCAAGGTGTGGACGGCGACCGTCGTCATGCAGCTCGTGGACGAGGGACGCTTCGCGCTCGACACCCCGGTGGTCGAGATCCTCCCCGAGCTCGCGCTGCGCGACACGGAGGTCACCAAGAAGGTCACGGTCTGGCACCTGCTGACCCACACCAGCGGTGTCGACGGTGACGTCTTCACCGACACCGGCCGCGGTGACGACGCGCTCGAGAAGTACGTCGCCCAGCTCGGTGATGCAGCGCAGAACCACCCCATCGGTGCCACGTGGTCCTACTGCAACTCCGGCTTCTCCGTGCTCGGCCGGATCATCGAGGTCGTCACCGGGAAGACGTGGGACGAGGCGATGAGGGAGCGGCTCTTCGCCCCGCTCGGCCTGACGCACACGACGACCCTGCCCGAGGAGGCCATGGTCTTCGCCCACGCGATGGGCCACCTCAAGGGCGGCGACGAGCCGGAGACCGCACCGGTCTGGGGCCTGCCCCGCTCGATCGCACCGGCCGGCCTCATCACGTCCTCTCCTGCCGACGTGCTGGCCTTCGCGCGGATGCACCTGACCGGTGGCCTGGCGGCGGACGGCACGCGGGTCCTCTCGGAGGAGAGCGTCGCTGCCATGGCTGACTACCAGACCGAGTGCCCCGAGAAGATCCTGCTCGGCGACTCCTGGGGCCTGGGCTGGTTCCGCTGCGACTGGAACGGTCACCGAGCCATCGGCCACGACGGCAACACGATCGGCCAAGCCGCATTCCTCAGGCTGCTGCCGGAGGCGGGCATCGCCGTCTCGCTCAACACCAACCTCGGCAGCGCGATCACGCTCTACCAGGACCTCTACGAGGAGATCTTCTCGGCGCTCGCCGACGTGCGACTCCCCGCGCGGTTCGAGCTGCCCGCCGAGCCGGTCGAGGTCGACGCGACGCCGTACCTCGGCACGTACGCCCGCGAGTCCGTCGTCGAGGAGGTCTACCTCGAGGACGGCAAGACCTGGATGCGGACCACCGTCTCGGGGCCGGTCGCCGAGGCGTCCGGCGCCGCGGAGCCCGAGGTGCACGAGCTGGTCCCGGTCGGCGACGCCCTCTTCGCGGTCAAGCCGGACAAGAGCGAGGCGTACTACCCGGTCCGCTTCTACGCCCTGCCCACCGGCGAGGAGTACATCCACTTCGGCGCGCGCGCCACTCCGAAGAGGCGTGCATGACGACGCTCGGCGACACTCGTCCGGCTGGGCCGGCTCTCGACGAGCTGCTCGCGGACCTGCGCGAGCTGGTCGAGTGCGAGTCGCCGTCCGACGACCTTGTCGCCGTCGAACGCTCGGCGGACCTGGTCGCTCGCATCGGTACGGAACGTCTCGGCGTCGCGCCGGAGCGCCTCGTCGTCGACGGCATACACCACGTGCGCTGGCGCTTCGGTGCGCCGACGGCGCCACACCGTGTCCTGGTGCTGGCGCACCACGACACGGTATGGCCGCTCGGCACGCTGACGCGGTCACCGTTCACGATCGCTGACGGGGTGCTGCGCGGGCCGGGGTGCTTCGACATGATCGCCGGTCTGGTGATGGCCCTGCACGCCCTCGCGGACCTGGGCGAGCGCGACGGCGTCACGCTGTTGGTGACCGGCGACGAGGAGGTCGGCTCCGCGAGCTCCCGTGCGCTGATCGAGGACGAGGCTCGCGGTGCCGAGGCCGTCCTCGTGCTCGAGGCCTCGGCCGACGGGGGTGCGCTCAAGACCGCCCGCAAGGGCACGTCGCTCTACGAGATCTGCATCGCCGGCCGGGCCGCTCATGCCGGGCTGGAGCCGCACAAGGGGGTCAACGCGACCCTCGAGCTGGCCCACCTGGTGCACGAGGTCGCGGCGCTGGCCGACCCCGGTGCCGGCACCACGGTGACGCCCACGGCGGCGACGTCCGGAACCACCGTCAACACCGTGCCGGCCTCCGCCCGGTTCTCGGTCGACGTACGGGCGTGGACGGCGTCGGAGCAGGAGCGCGTCGACGCTGCGTTGCGTGGGCTCCGGCCGGTGCTGCCCGGTGCCGAGGTGCAGGTCGACGGAGGCATCAACCGGCCCCCCCTGGAGGAGGCGGCGTCGCTGCCGCTCTTCGAGCGGGCGCAGACGATCGCCGCACGAATCGGGTTGCCCGAGCTGACCCGTGCGGCCGTCGGTGGCGCCTCGGACGGCAACTTCACGGCCGGCCTCGGGGTGCCGACCCTCGACGGGCTCGGAGCAGTCGGCGGAGGAGCACACGCCGAGGACGAGCACGTGCTCGTCGACCGACTGGGTGACCGGACCCTGCTGCTGCGGGTACTCATCGAGGAGCTGCTCGCACCGTCGCCACCGAACCAGGAGCCACATCATGACCACTGAGCCGTGGGCGTCCTATGACGCCGCCGCCGCCGCGTCCCGCGTCGTCGTGCGCGAGCTCCTCACCCTCGAGGAGCTGCAGGATGCGGCCGCCGTCCTCGGCCGGATCTGGGGCACTCCCGACAACCCGCCGATGAGCGCCGAGCTGCTGCGCGCCATGGGCAAGGCGGAGAGCTACGTCGCCGGGGCCTTCGACGCCAAGCGCCCCGAGGCGGGCATGGTCGGCGTCTGCGTCGGCTTCCACTCGACGCCCGCCGCCCGCGCGATGCACAGCCACATCGCCGGTGTCACGGATGCGGTCGCCGGCCGCCACGCCGGGTTCGCGCTCAAGCTGCACCAGCGGGCCTGGTGCCTGGATCGCGGCATCGACCTGACCGAGTGGACCTATGACCCGCTCGTCTCCCGCAACGCCTACTTCAACCTGGCGAAGCTCGGCGCCCGTGTCGCCGAGTACCTCCCCGACTTCTACGGCTCCATGAGCGATGCGATCAACCGTGGGAACGACAGCGACCGGATCCTCGTGCACTGGTCGCTGACCTCGCCTGAGGTGGCGCAGGCGTGTGCGGGGTCGCCGGTGCGGGCGACCGTGCCCCCCGGTGCCGCTGCCTCGTGGGTGCAGGTCCCGCGTGACATCGGGGCCCTTCGGCTCACCGACCCCGAGCAGGCGAGGGCCTGGCGCGCCAAGGTGCGCGACCAGCTGGTGGGCGCCCTGGACGTCGGCGGGCACGTCGCCGGCTTCGACAAGGAACGGGGCTACCTCGTCCTGCCACACGAAGGAGATCTGTCGTGAGCGTGAAGCTCGAAGGCGTCGAGCTGCGCCGTATCGCGATGCCGCTGGTGTCGCCGTTCCGGACCTCGTTCGGCACCCAGACCGCGCGCGACATCCTGCTGCTCCGCGCCGTCACCTCCGACGGTGAGGGCTGGGGCGAGTGCGTCGCGATGTCGGACCCCCTCTACTCGTCGGAGTACGTCGACGCGACAGCCGACGTACTGCGTCGCTTCTTCCTCCCGACGCTAGCGGCCTCGACGGAGGAGCTGCAGCGGCACGGCGCGCACGCGGTCAACGCGGTGCTCCACAAGTTCAAGGGCCACCGGATGGCCAAGGCGGCTCTGGAGATGGCCGTGCTCGACGCCGACCTGCGGGCCGACGGGCGGTCCTGGGCGCGCGAGCTCGGCGCCGTCCACGAACGCGTGCCCTCAGGGGTGTCGGTCGGCATCTTCGACAGCATCCCGCAGCTGCTCGACGTCGTCGGCAGCTACCTCGACGCCGGCTACGTCCGGATCAAGCTCAAGATCGAGCCGGGCTGGGACGTCGAGCCGGTACGCGCCGTACGCGAGCGCTTCGGGGACGACGTGCCCCTGCAGGTCGACGCCAACACGGCATACACCCTGCGCGACGCGCGTCACCTGGCCAAGCTCGACGACTTCGACCTGCTCCTCATCGAGCAGCCGCTCGAGGAGGAGGACATCCTCGGCCACGCCGAGCTCGCTCGGCTCATCAAGACGCCGGTCTGCCTCGACGAGTCGATCGTCTCCGCGCAGTCCGCGGCGGCCGCCATCTCGCTCGGTGCGTGCTCGATCATCAACATCAAGCCCGGACGCGTCGGGGGGTATCTCGAGGCGGTGCGCATCCACGACGTGGCAGCCGCCCACGGGCTGGCCGTGTGGTGCGGCGGCATGGTCGAGACCGGACTCGGCCGGGCCGCCAACGCGGCCCTCGCCGCACTGCCCGGCTTCACCCTCCCCGGTGACATCTCGGCCTCGGACCGCTTCTACCGGACCGACATCACCGCGCCGCTGACCATCTCCGAGGGGTACATGGACGTTCCCGCCGGGCCGGGTCTCGGGGTCAGCCCGATCCCCGAGCTCCTGGACGCCGTCACCACGTCCAGCGAGTGGATCACGCTCTGACGGGCGTCGGGCCGACGGAAGGCGGCCTCGCCTTTCGGCTCACCGGCGAGCCCTATTCTGAGTCGGTGAGCCAACGCCCCCGTGCGAGCCTGGGACGGGTCCTCGAAGACCTGGGGGACTCCTTCCTGGAGCTGGTCGCGGGCGACCCCGAGCACGAGGGAGAGATCGGCGGCATCGTCATCCACGACCCGGACGACGAGCCGGTCCAGCCACCGGGCGCGCTCGTGCTCGGCGTCGGCGTGCCGTCCGTCGCTCTCCCGGACCTGGTCCACGACGCCGGACGCCAGGGCGCCATCGGGTTGATCGTCCGTGCGCCCGTGGTGATGAGCCCCACGCTCGACGCGGCGGTCCGGGAAGCCGGGCTCGCCTTGCTCGGCCTGCGCCGTGGCGCGACGTGGGGTCAGCTCACCGCGCTGCTCCGCTCCCTCCTCGCCCAGGACGACATCGGGCCAGCCGGGGCAGAGTCGATCGGCGGGCTGCCGTCAGGCGACCTCTTCGCCGTGGCCAACGCTGTCGGTGCACTCCTCGACGCGCCGGTCACGATCGAGGACCGCAGCTCGCGCGTGCTGGCCTTCTCCGGTCGGCAGGACGAGGCGGACTCGTCCCGGGTCGAGACGATCATCGGACGCCAGGTGCCGGAGAAGTATGCGAAGACGCTCACCGAGCTCGGCGTCTTCAGGGAGCTCTACCGTGAGCACCGCCCCGTGGTGGTGAACCCGGCCGACCTCGGGGCCGACGCGGTCAACAAGCAGCGGGTCGCGATCGCGGTCCGTGCGGGCGACGAGGTGCTGGGCTCCATCTGGGCGGCGATGGACGGCGAGGTCACGCCCGAGCGGAGCGCCGTGCTTCAGGACTCCGCGAAGCTGGTTGCCCTGCACATGCTGCGTGTCCGCGCCGGTGCCGACGTGCAACGCCGGCTGCGCACCGACCTCGTGAGCACCGCTCTGGAGGGTGGTGTCGGCGCGCGCGACGCGCTGAGCCGGCTCGGCCTGGCCGGCGCGCCGGTGGTCGTACTCGCTGCGACCTTGCGTGCCGACCACCCGGACGGCCGCGCGGTCGGCGCCTCCCAGCCCGCCGGTGGGAGTGGCGGTGCGACCGGGGGTGGGGCCGGCGGTGGCTCCGGTGACCTCGAGCGGGTTGCCGATGCGCTCAGCCTGCACCTGTCGGCATCCTCGCCCAGCTCGGCCGTCGCTGTGGTCGGCGGTATCGCATACGGCCTGCTGGCTGTCGTGGCCGGCAGCGAGCCGGAGGAACGAGCCGCCCGCCTGGCAGAGGAGTTCTGCGAGCGGGTCGGGAGTCGCCTGCCGGTCGTGGTCGGCATCGGCGGCGTCGGCGAAGACGTCCGCGGCGTGACTGACTCGCGCGAGACGGCGACCCGGGTGCTGCGGGTTCTCCGCGAGGGGCACGGAGCACACCGGGTCGCTCGCCTCGCCGACGTCCACGCCCAGTCCCTGCTGCTCGAGCTGCGCGACCTCGCCGCGGCGCGCGGTGAGCGGCCGGTGGGTCCCGTCGCGCGCCTCTTGGCGTACGACGAGGACAACGACTCGGACCTGACCGGGACCCTCGCGGCGTGGCTGGACGCGCTCGGCGACGTCCGCGCCGCCGCCGCAGCACTGTTCGTCCACCCCAACACGCTGCGCTACCGGTTGCGGCGGCTCGAGGAGGTCAGCGGACTAGACATCACCGATCCGGAGCAGCGGTTCGCCGCGATGGTCCAGCTGCGGATGCTGGCGCCTCGCTGAGTCGAGGGGGGCGGGGCCCGACCGCTCGGTGCTGCGCGGTCGTGTTGCTGGGTCACGGATGTGGCGACGTCGCCTAGGCACCGGCCAAGGCGAGCGCTGGGTCGACCCGGAGCACTCGCGCGATACCGGCAAGGCTCGCGAGGATCCCGAGGCCGACCGCCACCAGTGCTAGCACGAGACAGGCGGACAGGCCGAGGCTGATGGTCAGCGGGAAGGCGGGCACGAGTGCCCAGGCGAGGACGATCGCACCGGCCGCGGCAGCAAGGGACACGGCGAGGCCCTCGATGAGCGGGGTCGCGCACAGCCGCCACGAGGGGGCACCGATGGCCTTGAGAACGGCCACGTCGCGCACCCGGTCCAGGGCCGAGAGGTAGCAGACGAAAGCCACGATGCTGCCGGCCACGAGCCAGAGCAAGAGGGAGAGGAGGCCGAGGGTCCGCGTCGCGACCTGCAGTGGGCGGCGCAGGTCGTCGCGCACCTCATGCGGCGTCATGACAGCCAGATCCGGCGGGAGGACCGAGGGGTGGCCTTGCATGACGATCGCGCTGGCCATGTCCTCGCCGTCGTAGGCGATGGACTGGCCTTGAGACAGTGTCATGACCACGGTCGGCGTGCCCCCGTTGTAGGTCAGCCCCGCAACGGTTCCGACCACTGTGAGCGGGACGCCGGCGAGCGTCAGGGTCGCTCCGATGGGGACGCCCAGGCTGTCGTCCACCGCGACCTCGCCGTCGGCGCGAGGAGGGCGACCAGCGGTCGGTCGAGGCTCGACGACACCGTCCGGGCGGTAGGCGATGACGTTGACGTCGCTGAGACCGCGCGCGTCGGCCCCCTCGATGACGTGTCGGAAGATCGCGACCGGGGTCGCTGTGACTGCTCGCGACGGGTCCGCGAGGTGTTGCGCCACCTCTGCCTTCATCGGGGAGTTCGTGGTGAAGGGACCTGCCAGACCCCGAGTCACGACCCAGCTGTCACCCCCGAAGAAGGCGATGGTCCGGTCGGTCTCGTTGAGGAAGCTGTCGTGGACGGACTGGAGCAGGAGCGTCACGGCGAAGACGAGCATGGCCGCGCAGACGCCCACGACGATGCGCCGGGCTCGCCACTGCAGATCGCGAAACGTGATGGTCAGCATGGCGCAGTCAGGTCCACGACGTCGTCGGCGACCTGCACCACCCGCGCGTCGTGCGTGGCCACGAGCACCAGCCGACCCGGGCGCACGAGGGAGCGCAGCAGTGTCAGCACCGCGCCGACCTGCGCCTGGTCCAGGTGGGCCGTGGGCTCGTCGGCGAGGAACAGCGGAGGATCCCCCACGACGCCGCGCGCGATGGCGACCCGCTGCTGTTCGCCGCCCGAGAGGCTGCCCGGTCGGTGGTGCAGGCGGTGGTCGAGGCCCATCCCGGACAGGAGTTCGGCAGCGCGCCGACGAGCGACCGACTGCCTGACTCCCGTCATCAGCAGTGGCGCCATGACGTTCTCCACTGCATCCAGACTGGCGATCAGGTTGAACGACTGGAACACCAGACCCACACAGTGGCGACGGTGCTGCAGCATCTCCCTGCGTGACGAGAGTGCGAGCTCGCGGCCCGCGAAATTGATGGAGCCCTGAGTGGGTATCAACAAGCCGGCGAGCACCGAGAGCAGGGTGGTCTTGCCCCTGCCGCTCGGGGCGCACACCACCACGAGCCGACCATCGCCGCCCGTGAAGGACAGGTTCTCGAGCGGCCGAGCCCGGCTCGGGCCGGACCCCAGGTCCACGGTGAGGCCGGACACACTGAGGTCGGCACGACGCGTCACCACCCTCACCCCCCATCGCCCCGAGGTGCCCCTGGCCCGGCCGTCAGCCGGTCCCTCAGTGGTCATCGTGGCAGTGCCGGCTCGATCTCGCGGTGCATCCGGAGACATGCTGTCAAAGTTGCGAAAAGCGGGACCGTCGCGCGTCGACGTGCCACCGTGTGCCATGCGAACCGGGCTGCTCCAGAGGGCCGCCGGACGCGCGCTCGTTCGGATGCTCGGCTGGATCCATTCTCGCGGCTGGCACGCGGGAGTGTGGTCCCGGCTGCCGGAGGACGCCTACACCCTCGTGCGGCGGGACGGGCTCGACCCGGTGCCGGCACTGCTCGACCGATCCGCGGTGACGAGGCTCCGTCTGCCGCTCCGCTTCCGTGGGTTGATGGTGACCGGATACGCAGAAGTGCGCTCGGTGCTCGCGGACTCCGCGACGTACAGCAACGACCTCGTCGGCCGGCTCGGGGCACCTGCCGCGGCGGAGCACCGACCGGGAGGACTGGGCTTCTGCGACCCACCCGAGCACACGCGGTTGCGCCGCTTGCTCGTCCCTGAGTTCACCGGGCGCCGCCTCGTGGACCTGCAGCCGCTCATCGAAGGGATCGTCGAGCAGGCCTTGGACGACGTCTCCGAGCTGGGGGGAGAGGGAGATCCGGTCGATCTCGTGCCACACCTGGCTCGTCCGGTCGCTTCGCACACCATCTCGGTGATGCTGGGTCTGGATGAGGATGACCACGCCGTGCTCCATCGAATCAGCTCCCCACGGTTCGACCTGATGGGATCCGGATCCGGCCCTTTCGGATCGATCTCCGACGCGATCGACCACTTCCTCGACATCGTGCGCCGTCAACGTGAGCACCCGGGACCCGGGCTCATCGGTCGCCTCGTGCGCGATCACGGCACCGAGCTGACCGACACCGAGATCGCGGGGCTGGCCGACGGTCTGTGGACGGGAGGGCTCGAGTCCACGGCGAGCGCGATCGCCCTCGGCGGTCATCTGCTCGCGACGGATCCCGCGGCGGCCTGCGTCCTTCGAGAGGGTGGCCCCGACGGTGTGGACGGCTGGGTCGAGGAGCTCCTGCGCTACAGCTCCGTCGTGCAGGTGGCGTTTCCACGGGTGGCCCTGACCGAGGGGGAACTCGGTGGCGAGCAGATCCTCGCCGGTGACCTCGTCGTCTGCTCGCTCAGCGCAGCCAACCGTGACGCAAGGTTCGGTGACTCGGCCGCCCACTTCATGCCGGATCGGGCGCCTCGGAGTCATCTGGCGTTCGGTCATGGACTGCATCGGTGCATCGGTGCCGAACTGGCGCGCGTCGAGCTGCGAGCGGTGTTGCCCCGGTTGGCTGTGCGCTTTCCCCGGTTGCGCGCGGCTGAGCCAAGCCTTGTCACCGGCGAGCAGCTCTCCTTCATCTACGGTCTTCCAGCCGTTCCCGTCCTGCTCGACGGCGGATGATGCGCCTCGTGGCTCATGGACCCGGAAAGCGGCGTTCGAGTTCGGCCGGCCGGGATCCACGGGGCCCTGCTGGCGTGCCGGCGGCGTCGGCTATCGCACCATGCGTATCTCGACCAGCCCGTCGAGATCTTGATCGACGTGCTCGGTCCCGTCGGCAGTGAATCCGTTCTTCTCGTAGAACCGTCGAGCCCGCGCGTTGTCCTTGGCCACCCACAGTTGTGCGGGCCGCTCGCCGAGAGCCTGGTCAAGGAGAGCTTGACCGACACCGTGGCCGTAGCAGCTGGACAGCACGTAGAGCGCATACAGCTGCTCATCGCGCTCCGGCGGGTGCCCTTGGTGGTCGGCGGCCGGACCGTACGCGACCAGACCCACGATCCTGCCTTCGCGCCGGGCGACACGGAACCGCTCTCCGGCATCCTCCCGTAAGAGCAGACCCGACCACATCGCCTGCCGACTCTCGCGCGCGGCGTCATCGTAGAAATGCTGTGGGAGCAGCTCTGCGTAGGCCTCCCGCCACGCCTGAACGTGGACCCGGGCCAGTTCCTCAGCATCAGCCAGACGCGGCACCGCCACCTCGAAGTCTGTCGACACGGCCACTCACATCCTCACCGCAGACTGGGCAGTGCCCCTGTGTGACTTGGGCAGAGTCGATGAGAGCCCTCAGGTATGTCTGAAGCACATGCTGGCCATACGTCGGGAACCGATCCCGGTCGACCTGCTCCGCTTGGCAGAAGGCTACGCGGAGGTACTTGCCCAGCTCGGCCGCCGTTTGTGGGGTTCGCCAGGCGGGGTGGCCTCGTGCAGAGAAGTGGCCCACTGGTCTAGGGCCCCAGCCGTCCACGCTGCACCTGATTGCTCGGCAGGTCAAGACGCTCATAACGCCACGGAGGACGTACGCGGCGAGGTGACGCGGGGCGGTGCAGGTCTGCGTCGAGTGCGCTCGGTGCCCGGTCGCGAACAATGCCTTGCAAGGTCCTGTGTGCCGAGGTCGCAGCTGTTGTCGGTGGCGATTCAGAAGATGCCTCCCCCTCCTCCGGCGCCCCAGGGAATGAAGTGGAATGAAGTGTTATCGCTCGAGCTTCGGTCTGGATGTACCGAGGAGTTGAGTCCATAGCGTTGGTGTACGACGACACCGGTGAGCGTGTCCCTGCACATGCAGGTGCGGTCACCGCGTGATCCTTCGAGTGAACCTCTCACAGAACCCTCGAATGGAGCATCGCGATGACCGCGAACACCAGTATCGACCCTGCCCTTTTCCTGCACGAACAGCTGTCCCAGGCSAGYCCYGATCTGATGCGTGAGCTGCTCGGCACGTTCATCAACGCGYTGCTGTCCGCGCAGGCCGACAGCGTGTGYGGCGCSGAGTACGGGGTCCGCAGCCCCGACCGGGTCAACACGCGCAACGGCTACCGGCACCGTGACCTCGACACCCGCGCCGGCACCTTGGATGTCGCGGTGCCGAAGCTGCGTGAGGGGACCTTCTTCCCGGACTGGCTGCTCRAGCGGCATCGCCGTGCGGAGGCGGCSCTGACGACGGTCGTGGCGACCTGCTACCTGCTCGGGGTGTCCACCCGGCGGATGGACAAGCTCGTCAAGACGCTCGGGATCACCGGCCTGTCGAAGTCGCAGGTGTCGGTGATGGCCAAGGACCTCGACGAGCAGGTCGCCGCGTTCCGCACCCGGCCCCTGCACGAGGGGCCGTACACGTTCCTGGCCGCGGACGCGTTGACGATGAAGGTCCGCGAGGCCGGCCGGGTCGTGAGGGTGGCGGTGATGGTCGCGACCGGCGTCAACGCTGACGGCTACCGTGAGGTCCTCGGGATCCACACGGCCACAACAGAATCRAGCGCCGGCTGGCTCGGGTTCTTCCGGGACCTGACSGCCCGCGGMCTCACCGACGTCGCGCTCGTCACGAGCGACGCGCACGCCGGCCTCGTCGAGGCCATAGGGGCAACCCTGCCGAACGCGTCCTGGCAACGCTGCCGCACCCACTACGCCGCGAACCTGATGGCCGTGACGCCGAAGTCGCAGTGGGGGTGGGTCAAGGCGCTACTGCACTCGGTGTATGACCAGCCCGACTCCGAGGCCGTGAACGCCCAGTTCGACCGGGTCCTCGAGGGACTGTACGAGAAGCTCCC
>NZ_JBFRFZ010000018.1:0-66416 GCF_052115065.1 Terrabacter sp. 2TAF16 | reverse complement strand
CAGCACCGGCTCCAGCGACCGGGACAGTCGGCCACGGTCGGCCGTCCACGCCACCCTCAGAGTCCTCCAGCGCCCACCCGCCGGCGCACCGGAGGACTCCACCGGTGACGGGGTGTACGGCACGGCGAGCCTCCTCTCGGCGATCCTTCAAGTAGAACAGGTGTTCTGCATATCTGCTTAGGTGAAGTCGGGTATGCCGGTTTCTGGCTTGAGCAGGCCCTTGAGCGGGTGCGGGTCGGTGTCGACGGCTTGCTCGAGCAGCCGATAGAAGAGCAGTCCTCGTGACTTCGCGTTGCGGCGGTTGAACCGGAAGGTGTACTCGTCGAGGTAGTAGGGCAGGTGTGCCTCCTCGACGCGGAAGTGCAGGGTGCCGATCAGCCAGCGCTTGAGCAGTGAGGCCACCAGGTGCACTCCGGGCAGCACGCTGGCCTTGTCGGGCGCGGAGTAGCCGAGGGTGAACTCGTGGGTGTAGCCGAGGTCGGCGAGCCGGCGCAGGGTGCGGGCGCCGTCGGTGCGGATCGTTGATCCGGGCTCGATGACCCGGGTGGCGAAGTCGACCAGCTCGGCGGTTCCGGGCTGGGTGGCGACGCCGAGCCGGACTCGGCCCAGGCGGCGGGTTTCGTTGTGTTCTATGGCGATCATGACCGCGACCTTGTCGCCGTAGCCGCCCATCCGGCCGCGGGTGACGCCGCCGATCATCGTCTCGTCGAGCTCCACGATCCCGGACAGCTTGTCCCGCTCCGGGCGGACCATCGCCCGGCGCAGCTTGTGCATCCAGGCCCACGCCGTCTCGTAGGAGCCGAACCCGAGGACCCGTTGCAGGCCGAGTGCGGACATCCCGTTCTTCTGCGAGGTCAGGAACCAGATCGCCGCGAACCAGGTCGACAACGGCGTCCGCGTCCGGTCGAAGATCGTTCCAGCGGTGACCGACGTGCGCCGCCCGCAGGCCCGGCACATCCACAGCCCGGCACCGGTGCGCCAGAACTCAGTGGCTTCGCACTTCGGGCACACGAACCCGTCGGGCCAGCGCAGTCCGGCCAGGTAGTCCAGGCAGGACTGGTTGTCCGGGAACCACTCCAGCAGCTGCTGGTAGGTGGACGGGTAGTCCACTCCCCGAACCGGATTCGCGGTCATCCACAGATCCTACTTCACCCAAGCAGATATGCAGAACAGGTGTTCGAGCGACTTTCAAGAGGTAGGCCACCCCTGTGGACAACGAACTGGTCTGCCCTGCAAGCCATCCCGTCCGGTTCGACGCGGCCCTGCGCCGATCGGGAACGCTCGTCGGAAAGGGCCCGTCCACGATGAGGACATGGCCTCCCACCTGGCGGACACGCATACGTACACTCGCCGGTAGGTCATGAGCGCCAGCGACAAGCCCCGGCTCGCTGGCCGGCAACCCTCCAACCGCGGTGGGGTGCCCCGGGTGAAGACCTGGCCCGTCGACGCCACCCGGCGCTCGTGCAAGCGCGGAGAGCCTCTCTCCCGCACCGACCCGTCGGTGCACGGGGCCCGGTGACACGGGACCCCGGTCAGCGACACGACCCAGGAAGAGCAGGACGACCGATGACCGAGCCCAACTGGTCCTTCGAGACCAAGCAGATCCACGCCGGCCAGGCCCCCGACAGTGCCACGGGGGCCCGCGCGCTGCCGATCTACCAGACGACGAGCTACGTCTTCAACGACACCGACCACGCCGCGAACCTCTTCGGGCTCAAGGAGTTCGGCAACATCTACACCCGTCTGATGAACCCGACGACCGACGTCGTCGAGCAGCGGATCGCGGCACTCGAGGGCGGCGTGGGCGCCCTCCTCGTGGCCTCGGGCCAGGCTGCCGAGACGCTCGCCGTGCTCAACATCGCCGAGGCGGGCGACCACGTCGTCGTCTCCCCCAGCCTCTACGGCGGGACGTTCAACCTCTTCAAGCACACGCTGCCGAAGTTCGGCATCGAGGTCGGCTTCGTCGAGGACCCGACGTCGATCGACTCGTGGCGCGCGGCGATCCGCCCCAACACCAAGCTCCTCTTCGGCGAGACCATCGCCAACCCCAAGAGCGAGATCCTCGACATCGAGGCCGTCGCGGCCCTCGCGCACGAGCACGGCGTACCGCTCGTCGTCGACAACACCGTCGCGACGCCCTACCTCATCCGCCCCATCGAGTGGGGCGCCGACATCGTCGTGCACTCGGCGACGAAGTACCTCGGCGGTCACGGCACCTCGATCGCCGGCGTCATCGTCGACGCGGGCACGTTCGACTTCGGCGCCGACCCGGAGAAGTTCCCCAACTACAACACGCCCGAGGAGAGCTACCACGGGCTCGTCTTCGCCCGCGACCTCGGCGTCGGCAGCCCGCTCGGCGCCAACCTCGCCTTCATCCTCAAGGCCCGCGTCCAGCTGCTGCGCGACCTCGGCCCGGCCGCGTCGCCCTTCAACGCGTTCCTCATCGCCCAGGGGATCGAGACGCTGTCGCTGCGCATCGAGCGTCACCTCGAGAACGCCCACCAGGTCGCTGCCTTCCTCCAGGGTCACGACCAGGTCGAGAAGGTCGTGTGGGCGTCCTTGCCGGACAGCCCGTTCCACGCTCTCGCGGAGAAGTACACGCCGCGTGGCGCCGGCGCCGTGCTCTCGTTCGAGATCGCCGGTGGCCTCGAGGCGGGCAAGAGGTTCGTCGAGGCGCTGACCCTGCACAGCCACGTCGCGAACATCGGCGACGTCCGCTCGCTCGTCATCCACCCGGCCTCGACGACGCACTCCCAGGGCCCCGACGAGGACCGCCTCGCTGCAGGCGTGACGCCGGGCCTCGTGCGCCTCTCGGTCGGCATCGAGCACATCGACGACATCGTCGCCGACCTCGAGCAGGGCTTCACGGCCGCCAAGGCCTGACGCTCCCGACCGACCCGGCCGAAACCGGGCTGAAGCGGATCGGCATGGCTGGCACGATGGCAGCCATGCCGATCCGCTACCCTGCCCCACTGCGCCCCGGCGACCGGATCGGCGTGACCTCGCCGAGCTCCGGCGTCTCCGACGAGCTCTGGGGACGGTTCGCGTATGCCGTCCAGTGCCTCCGCGACCGTGGCTTCGACGTCGTCGTGGGTGAGCTCAACCACGCGCCGAGCCACGTGAGCGGGCCCCGCGAAGCCCGCGCGGCCGAGCTCATGGGGATGCTCCTCGACCCGAGCATCCGGGCGGTCGTCCCGCCGTGGGGCGGTGAGACCGGCATCGACCTGCTCGACCTGCTCGACCTCGACGCGGTCGCCGCCGCCGAGCCGACCTGGTGCGTCGGCTTCTCCGACACGTCGACGTGGCTGACCCCCCTCACCCTCACGACCGGCATCGCGACGATCCACGGGCAGAACCTCATGGACACCCCGTATGCCGTGCCGGGCGGCATACTCCACTGGGTCGACGTGGCGGGCGCCGCGGCCGGGGACGAGCTGCGGCAGCACTCCCCCGGGCGGCACCGTGCCGGCGGCTGGGACGACTACGCCGGCAACCCGACGGTCTCCGAGATGACCCTCGAGGGCCGAGGGACGTGGACCCGCATCGATCCGGGCCACGAGGACGCACCCATCACGTTCTCCGGAAGGCTCGTCGCGGGGTGCGTCGAGACGGTGAGCTTCCTCGCGGGCGGCCGCTTCGCGGACATCGCTGCCTTCGCGCGCGACCACGCGCCCGAGGGCACCGTCGTGCTGCTCGACATCGCCGAGTGGAACTCCTACGACATCTGCCGTGCCCTGCACGCGATGCGCCTGCGTGGTTGGTTCGACGCCGCGAGCGGCATCCTCGTGTCCCGGACCAGCGCGCCAGAGCCGCACGGCTTCACGCAGCACGCGGCCGTCGTCGATGCCCTGGGGATGCTCGACGTGCCGATCGTCGCCGACGTCGAGTGCGGCCACGTCGCGCCCTTCCTCGCGCTCGTGCAGGGTGCCATGACGACGGTCGTCCACGACGGCGACACCCACACGGTCACGCAGCGGCTCACCTGAGCCCGGTCGGCGGTGGCAGGTACGCTCGCCGGGTCATGGAGAAGCAGCTGGTCGGGTCCGAGCTCGAGGTCGTCGACGCCGAGGTGACGATCGAGGCACCCGTCGCCGCGGACGAGGGCCGGCACGACGAGGAGGCCGCAGGTCGCGTCCTGCACGACGTCTTCGGCTTCAGCTCGTTCCGCGGGGCCCAGCAGGCGATCGTCGACCGCGTCGTGGCGGGTCACGACACGGTCGTGCTCATGCCCACCGGCGGCGGCAAGTCCCTGTGCTACCAGCTGCCCGCGCTCGTGCGGCCCGGCGTCGGCATCGTCGTCTCGCCGCTCATCGCGCTCATGCACGACCAGGTCGAGGCGCTGCGCCTGCTCGGCGTGCGAGCGGCCTTCTGGAACTCCACCTCGTCCGCCGAGGAGTCGGATGCCGTCCGCCGCGACGTGCGTGAGGGCCGCCTCGACCTGCTCTACGTCGCGCCCGAGCGCCTGCTCATGCCCTCGTTCCTGCGTCTGCTCGACGACGCGGCCACCGGCGCCGGCATCGCCCTCTTCGCCATCGACGAGGCCCACTGCGTGTCGCAGTGGGGCCACGACTTCCGGCCGGAGTACCTCCGCATCGCCGAGGTCACTGCCCGGTTCCCCCGGGTGCCGCGCATCGCGCTGACCGCCACCGCCGATGCGCTGACCCGCAACGAGATCTACCAGCGGCTGCGCCTCGACGGCGCCGCCGAGTTCGTCTCGAGCTTCGACCGTCCCAACATCCGCTACGTCGTCGAGGAGAAGGGCGACGCGCGCGCCCAGCTGCTGCGCTTCCTCGAGAGCGGCAACGACGGCGCAGGCTTCCGCGGCTCGGCCGGCATCGTCTACTGCCAGTCACGCAAGCGCACCGACGAGATCTCGGCGCTCCTGCGCCAGCAGGGATACGACGCCATCGCCTATCACGCCGGCCTGCCCAACGAGGCGAGGGCCGCCGCCCAGCAACGGTTCCGTCATGACGAGGGCGTCATCGTCGTGGCGACCATCGCGTTCGGCATGGGCATCGACAAGCCCGACGTGCGCTTCGTCGCGCACGTCGACCTCCCGAAGAGCCTCGAGGGCTACTACCAGGAGACCGGTCGGGCGGGCCGCGACGGCGAGCCGGCGGTGGCGTGGATGGCGTACGGTCTCGCCGACGTCGTGCAGCAGCGCTCGTTCATCATGCGGTCCGACGGCAGTCCTGAGCACCGGCGCGTGGACTCGATGAAGCTCGACTCGATGCTGGGGTACGCCGAGGCCTCCTCGTGCCGCCGGCGTCTGCTGCTGGCCTACTTCGACGAGGAGTCCGGAGACTGCGGCAACTGCGACACCTGTCTGGAGCCGCCGCAGATGTGGGACGCGACCGTGCCTGCGCAGAAGGTGCTCTCGGCCGTGATCCGCACGGGCCAGCGCTTCGGCGCCGGGCACGTCATCGACGTGCTGCTCGGCAAGCGCACGGACAAGGTCGCGAGCTGGGAGCACGACCAGCTGCCGACCTTCGGGGTGGGCAGCGACCTCGCCGACCGGGAGTGGCGCTCGGTCATCCGCCAGCTCGTCGCGCGCTCGGTCCTGGTCCCCGATCCGGGCCGGATGGGCGCCCTCACCATCACGGAGGCGGCCCGTCCGATCCTCGACGGCGTGGAGAGGGTCGAGCTGCGCCGGCTCTCGGCCGCGCCGGCACGCAGCCGTTCGTCGTCGGGCTCGCGCTCGACCAGGGCCGGGTCGGGGACCGGGGCCGGGGCCGAAGCCAGCCCTGCCGACCGGGCGCTCTTCGAGCTGCTGCGCACCGAGCGGCGGTCGATCGCCGACGCCGAGGGCGTGCCTGCCTACGTCGTGCTGCCCGACCGCACGCTGTGGGAGCTGGTGAAGGCCCGACCGGGCAGCACGGCCGACCTGCTCACGGTCAACGGCATCGGACCGGTCAAGGCCGAGAAGTACGGCGCCGCGTTCCTGACCCTGTTGGCCGAGCACGCCGGCTGAACGATCCTCGGCTTCAGCCGACGACCTCGTCGACGAAGCACCAGCGCCAGGCCTCACCCGGCTCGATGGAGCGCATCACGGGGTGCTGCGTCTCGTGGAAGTGTGCCGTGGCGTGCTTCATCTCGGAGGAGTCGCAGCAGCCGACGTGCCCGCACTGGAGGCACAGGCGCAGGTGCACCCACGTCGTGCCGTCGCGCAGGCACTCCTCGCAACCCTCCGGCGTGCGCGGTTCGACGCACGAGTCGGTGTCCTGGAGGTGCTCACAGGGAGCCTCGATCGTGTCCACGGGCAACATCTCACTCTCTGCCAGGCGGCTCTCCTGGTCGTCGATGCGGTCGAGCATGGTCTCCTCGAGGTCCAGCGTGCTGAGGACGACGCGCAGCACGACGTGGTCGGCCCGCCCCTCGTCGCGCAGCCGGAGCACCTCGTCGCGCTCGGCCTGCAGCATCTGCATCCGGGCGCGTCGGTAGCGGACGCTCGGCGTCTCGTCGTCGTTGCCGCTGCGGGGCCCGAGCCGCTCCCACATCTGGTTGAGCCGGTCCTCGGACCGCGACCGCAGCATCTCCCGCGTCGCCTCGTCCACGTCGTCCATCCCGTCGAGCACCTCGAGACCGGACCGGGTCGCGGCCTGCAGCACGGTGGCCGCCTGGAGCGCGTCCTCGCGCGGGTCGGGCCCGCGCACGTCGAGCCAGCGTGCCAGGGCCGGCAGCGTCGTGCCCTGGATGAGCAGCGTGCCGATCGTGACGACAACCGCGATGAGGACGAGGACCTTCTGGTGCGGGGTCTCCGGGGGCAGCAGCAGGGCGGCCGCGAGCGTCACCACGCCTCGCATGCCGGCCCACGACAGGACGACGGTGTGCGTCCACGGAGCGTGTGCCTCGATGCGGAACACCCGCGTGCTGAGGAAGCGGAACGGCACGATCCAGAGCGGCCGCAGGACGAGCACGGCGACGAGCGTGCCGACCGCGGCCAGCGTGATCTGCCCGGCGGACAGGCTCGAGGTGCGGACGTCGGCGATGACGTAGAAGACCTGCAGCCCGATGAGGAGGAAGACGGCGTTCTCGAGGAGGAACTGGATCGAGGTCCAGTTGATCCGCTCGCTGAGGCGCGAGGCGCCGGTCTGGGTGCGCGGCGACTTGTGGCCGAGGACGAGGCCGGCCGTCACGACGGCGATGACGCCCGAGGCGTGCAGCTCCTCCGCCGGGACGTAGGCCGCGAAGGGCACCATGAACGACAGCACCGTGTCGAAGGCCGGCTCGGTCGAGAAGTGCCGGCGCAGCACCGACACGACGAGCGCGACGACGACGCCGATCGCGATGCCCCCGACCGACGCCCAGGCGAAGTCGAGCACGACGCCGCCGAACGACACCCCACCGGACGAGACCCCCGACGCAAGACCCGCCGCCGCCAACGCTGTCCGGAGGGAGACGAGGGCGGTGGCGTCGTTGACGAGCGACTCCCCCTCGAGGATGGACACGAGCCGGCGTGGGAGTCCGATGCGGCGGCCCACGGCCGTGGCCGCGACCGCGTCGGGCGGAGCGACGACAGCGCCGATGGCGAAGGCGACCCCGAAGTCGAGGCCGAGCACCCACTGCAGGAAGAGCGCCACCCCGAGGGCCGTGAAAAGGACGAGCCCGACGGACAGGCTGAGGATGACGCCCCGGTTGTTGCGGAAGTCCACGAGTGACGTCTGGATCGCCGCGGCGTACAGCAGGGGCGGGAGGATGCCGAGCAGCACGACCTCGGGGCTCAGGGCCACCTCGGGCACGAACGGCAGGTAGGACCCGAGGATGCCGATGACGATGAGGACGAGCGGCGGCGGCAGGTCGAAGCGGTCGGCGAGCCAGGACCCCCCGAGGACGGTGGCTGCGATCGCGAGCAGCCCGATGGCGATCTCCACGACGACATCCTGCCCCACCCCGTGGCGCGCTGCGTCGGCCGTCCGGCCCGGGCGAAGCAGGCCTAGACGAAGAAGGAGCGCACCGCCGCGATGACGCGGTCCTGGTCGGCGTCGGTCAGCTCGGTCGCGCAGGGCAGCGAGAGGCCTCGGGCGAAGAGGCCGTCACCGACAGCGCCACCCACGAGGGGCGCCGACAGGAACGGCGGCTGGTCGTGCAGCGGCCGCCACAGCGCGCGCGCCCCGACGCCGAGCCCGTTGAGGTGGTCGAGGAACTCGTCACGCCCGCGCCCGTCGGACTCGGGCACGAGGACCGAGTAGAGCCAGTACGTCGCCTCGAGCCCGTCGACGCGCGGCGGCAGGACGAGCGGCAGGTCGGCGAACGCGGCGTCGTAGCGGGACGCGATCCGGTGCTTGGCCGCGACGAACTCGTCGAGCCGCTCGAGCTGGGCGAGCCCGAGGCCCGCCGCGATGTTCGTGAGGCGGTAGTTGTAACCGACCTCGTCGTGGAGGTAGCCGACGTCGGGCACCTTCGCCTGGGTCGTCAGGTGGCGGGCCCGGGCGGCAAGGTCGTCGTCGTCGGTGACGATCATGCCGCCACCGCCGGTCGTCGCGATCTTGTTGCCGTTGAAGGAGAAGCACCCGATCCGGCCGACCGTGCCGGTGTGACGCCCGGCATAGGGGCCCGCCGTCCACGTCGCCCCGAGCGACTCCGCGGCGTCCTCGAGCACGGGTATGCCGTGCCGGTCGCAGCCGTCCATGAGCGGTCCCATGTCGGCGGGCTGCCCCAGCACGTGGACGATCTCGACGACCTTGGGCTGTGCCTCCCCCGCGGCAGCGCGGCGGTCGAGCTCGGCCGCGAGCAGGGCAGGGTCGATGTTCCACGTCGTCCACTCGGCGTCGACGAGGACCGGCCGCGCGCCGCAGTAGGCGATCGGGTTGACCGAGCCGACGAAGGTGAAGTCGGAGCAGACGACGTCGTCGTCGCGACCGACCCCGAGCAGGAGCAGGCCGATGTGGATCGCGGCCGTGCCGGTCGCGCACGCGATGGCGTGCTTCGACCCGACCCGCTCGGCGAAACGCCGCTCGAACTCCGCGACGAAGGGTCCGACGGACGAGACGAAGCCCGACTCGACGGCCTCGAGGACGTAGCGGCGCTCGAGCTCGCCGATGTTGGGCACGGCCAGCGGGATCGTGCCCTCGGGCCCGCGCGCTCCGGGCGCGTGCGCCTCGCCGGTCGTGGTCACCGGTGGTACCGGCCGGCCGTCTCGGGGTCGACGCGCGGCCGCAGCCACTCGGCGGTGGCGGCGAGACCTTCCTCGAGCGACACGGTGGGCGCCCAGCCGAGCACCTCGTTGGCGAGCGACGGGTCGGACAGCAGGATCTGCACCTCGGACCCCCCGGGCCGGATGCGATCGCTCTCGGTGGCGATCTCGGCGTCGCTGCCGGTGACCTTGCGGCACAGCTCGACGACGTCGCCGACGGAGACGGTGCGCCCGGTGCCGAGCTGGATCGTCGTGCCGGGCGCGACGTCGGCCAGAGCCGCGCGGACGAAGCCGTCGGCCGTGTCGGCGACGAAGGTGAAGTCGCGCTTCGGCGTGACGTCGCCGAGCTTGAGCTGGCTCGCGCCGGCGAGCAGCTGCGACAGGACGGTCGGGATGACGGCGCGCGTCGACTGGCGGGGCCCGAACGTGTTGAACGGGCGCAGCGTCGTCACCGGCGTCTCGAACGACAGCGCGTACGACTCGCACATCTTGTCGGCCGAGATCTTCGTCGCCGAGTAGGGCGACTGGCCGCGCAGTGGGTGCGCCTCGGTGATCGGCACCGACTCGGGCGTGCCGTAGACCTCGGAGGTCGACGTGTTGACCATCCGCGGCGTGCCGTGGCGACGGACGGCCTCGAGCACGTTGAGCGTGCCGATGACGTTGGTCTCGACGTAGGAGCGGGGAGCCACGTAGGAGAAGGGGATCGCGATGAGCGCCGCGAGGTGGAGCACGACGTCGACGCCCTCGGTCGTCGCCATGACGTGCTCGGGGTCGCGGATGTCGCCGAGGACGACCTCGGCCTGGCCGTCGCGGACGGCGGCGCGGAAGGTGTCGGACTCGTCGAGCCACCCCGTCGAGCCGTTGGAGTTGTAGAGGCAGAAGGCGCGCACGTGTGCGCCGTCGGCGAGCAGCCGCTCGACGACGTGGGACCCGATGAAGCCGTCGGAGCCCGTGACGAGGACGGTCTTGCCGGCGACGGAGCCCTCGACGGGTCGCGCGGTCAGCTCGATGTCGGGGATCTCAACGGTGTTGCTTGGAGCGGAAGGTGTTGTCACAGCTGCCTTTTCGTCGTCCATGTGTGCTCGTATGCCGTTTGCCACATCAGCAGTGACCGTGGCGGTCACGTCGTCGCTCGCGCGGGCGCTCACGTCTCGCCCTTCGCGCGGGCCAGGTCCTTCGGGGTGCCGACGTCGATCCAGTCGCTCTGGATCGGCCACGCCGTCACCGGCTCGTCGCGCGCGAGACACGTCTCGACGAGGCCCGGCATCGTGCTGGCGCGCCCGGTGGGCAGCCAGGCGAGCGCCCGCGGCTCGACGGCGTACACAGCGGCGTTGATGTCGAAGCTCAGGGTCGGCTTCTCCGAGACGCCGATGACGCGCCCGTCGGTGCTCTCGACGACGCCGAACGGCACCTCGTGCTGGTAGGTGCGGGTCGCGACGGTGACGGCGGCGCCCGTCCGCCGGTGCGCGTCGAGCAGGTCGCTCGCGTCGAACTCGACCATGAGGTCGCCGTTCATGACGAGCACGGCGTGCTCGAGGTCGGGCCGCTCGTCGCGCAGGAGCGTCAGGGAGCCTGCCGTGCCCAGCGGTCGCTCCGGGTCCTCCCGGAGGTAGCGGACCGTGCACCCGAGGCGGGAGCCGTCCCCGAGGTGCTCCTCGATCTGCTCGGCGAGGTAGTTGACGCTGACGTAGATCTCGCGGATGCCGTCACCGACGAGACCGAGGACGATCCACTCGAGGATCGAGCGGCCCGCGACGGTCATGAGCGGCTTCGGGGTGTCCTTCGTCAGGTCGCCGAGGCGCGTGCCGCGACCACCGGCCATGACGACGGCGACGTTGGGCAGCGGTGCCGACCCGACGACGTCCGACAGGGTGTGCAGGCCGACGAGGGTGCGGTCGTCGGCGAGCTCGGGCACGGCAGAGATGCGCAGGGCCTGCATGAGGTCGAGGACGAGCGCCCGCGGTGACCCGGCGGCGACGAAGTGCGGCGTCCGGGTGGCGTGGTCGAGGGCGGCGTCGTCGAGGCTCGTGCCCTTGAGGAAGGCTCTGCGCAGGTCGCCGTCGGTGAGCAGCCCGGCGAGGCGGTTCTCGTCGTCGACGAGCAGGCACACGAGGTTGCCGCTGCGGTCCACGACCTCGAGGGCGTCGCGGATCGTCGCGGTGGTCGGCGCGCACGCCGCGCGCAGGTCTCGCGCTGTCACTCCTCTTCCTCCTCGTTCGTGCGGCGGGCCCGTTGCCTGCCCACCACGCGTGCCGGGTGCAGGTCCACGAAGTGCTTGGCCCGTGGGGCGAGCGCCGCTGTCCGAACGATATCGAGGATGGCGGCGCTCGCCGTACCCGTGCCGTAGGGGTTGGCGACGTGCGCCGCGTGCTCCCGCCAGCGGGGGCTGAGCGCGGTGCGCAGCGCGGCCTCGACGGTCTCCCGCCCCTCGGCCGCGTGGACCACGTTGTCGCCCCGGAGCCGACCGCGCTGACGCTCGCCGATGTCGACGGCCGGCACGTGCAGGGTCGCGGCCTCGATGACGCCCGAGCTCGAGTTGCCGACGACGACGTCGGCGGCCGCGAGGACGCGGGGGTAGTCACGGCCGAGGGCGGCGACGAGCCGGAGGCGGGGTTCGCGTGCCGCGAGGCCGGTCAGTGCCGAGAGGATCTCGTCGCGCCCCTCGTCCATGCCCGGGTGGGTGGCGACGACGGTGCCACACGCGGCGAGCGCGGCCTCGGCGGCCTCGCGCGCCCACTGCCCCACCGGGGCACCGGGCTGGGCGGTCGGCGGGTGGTAGGTGAAGAGGCCGAGCGGTCGCTCGACGGTCGTGCCGAGCAGGTCGCCGAGGTCGGCGTCGGGGATCGGCGACGCGGTCGCGAGCCGGTCGAGGCCGGGCGCCCCGGTCACGTGGACGCGGTCGGCCGGCTCGCCGAGCTGGCGCACCCGCTCCGCGGCGTCCTCGGACGCGACGCAGTGCTGGTCGGCGAGCTTGGTGACGGCGTGGCGGACCCGTTCGTCGAGCGCCCCCTCGGTCACCTCTCCCCCGTGCAGGTGCACGACCGGCACCCCGAGCAGGACGGCGGGCGGCACGACGTAGAGCAGCTCCCAGCGGTCGCCGAGCACGACGAGGACGTCGACGTGCTCGTCCCGGAGCGCCCGTCCGCAGGCGCGCGCGAGCAGCGCACCCTGCTCGAGCTGGGCGTCGACCGTCACGGCCGTCATCGGCTCGGCGAGCGGCACGACGGCCCCGCGCCACTTGTCCGCCGTGACGCTCGAGGGCAGGGCCGCGACGAGGTCGTCGGCGGCATACATCACCCCGGTCAGGACGCGCAGGGTCACGTCGCTCGCCGACTGCAGGGCCTCGAGCACCGGCGACAGCGGTCCGAGGTCGGCGCGGGTCCCGACGAAGACGGCGACCGTGTGCGTGGAGGCCACGGGTCAGCCGACGAGGTCGGCGTCGGTCACGGGGGCTCCGGCCTCGACCGCGCGGGCCAGGACGCGTCCGCGGATGTCGACGGCGGGGCTGACGCCGCCCTCGGGGCGCAGCAGCTGCAGGTCGGTGCCCGCGAGCTCCGAGCCGGCCGGCATCGCGTGCGCCGCGTGCCACGACCGCCGGACGAGGACGGCGTTCTCCTCCTCCGACGGCATGCGCACCTTGACGCCGTCGCCGAGAGCCAGCGCGAGCTGCTTCGTCGTCGCGACGTAGTCGGTGAGCGCGTCCGGCTCGAGGCTGGCGAGGTGGTCGGGGCCGGGGAGGGTGCGGTCGCTCGTGAAGTGCTTCTCGAGGATCGGCGCACCGAGCGCCACGGCGCCGAGCGCCGTCGTGAGCCCGGGCGTGTGGTCCGACCACCCCACGGGTATGCCGTGCAGCTCGGTCAGGCGCGGGATGACCCGCAGGTTGCACTCCTCGACGGGCGCCGGGTAGGCCGAGACGCAGTGGAAGAGCACGAGGCCCGGCGCGTCGGCGCAGGCCTCGACGGCCGCCTCGACCTCGTCCTGGGTGCCCATCCCCGTCGAGACGAGCAGGACGACCCCGAGTCGCGACATCTCACGCAGGTAGGGCAGGTTCGTCAGCTCTCCAGAGCTGACCTTGAGCGCGGGCAGCCCGAGCTCGACGAGCATCTCGGCGCTGTCGAGGTCGAAGGGCGTCGAGAGGAAGGTCGTCCCCGCCTCGGTCGCGTGGTCGCGCAGCTCGACCCAGGCCTCCTTGGGCAGGGTCAGGGCCTCGAGCAGGCTGCGCTGGTCGGCACTTCCGCCGCGGTCACGCTGGTAGGGCGTCGTCGCGGCCGCCGACGAGACGAGCTTGTCGGGCGAGAACGTCTGGAACTTCACCGCATCCGCGCCGGACGCGACCGCGATGTCGACGAGGCGGTGGGCCAGCTCGATGTCGCCGTTGTGGTTCACCCCGGCCTCGGCGATGACGTAGACGTCACCGGGGGTCGGGACCTCGACATCGCCGATCGCGACCGGGTGGACGGCGTTCAGGTGGTCGCTCATGCGGTGCCTCCGGTGGGGCGCGTGGCTGCGGGGACGCCGACGACGGTCGCGCCGTCGGCGACGGGTGTGGTGACGACGGCGCCGGCCCCGACGGTGACGCTCGACCCGACCGAGACGCCGGGAAGGACGCGTGCTCCGCTGCCGACGAGGGTCAGCTCGCCCACGGACGCGGCACCGAGGAGCACGGCGCCGGGCGCGACGTGGGTGCCGACGCCGACGGTGCAGTCGTGCTCGACGACGGCCGCGGTGTTGACGACGACGGCCTCACCGAGGGTGCTGGCCGGTCCGACGTGCGCGTGCTCGAGCACGACCGACCCGGCCCCGAGCACGCTTCGGGGAGAGACCGTCGCGGTCGCGGCGACGACGGGCGGGACCGAGATCCCGCGTGCCACGAGCTCGCGCACGAGCCGCGCGCGAGCCGCGTTGGCACCGATGGCGACGACCGCGTGGAGTCCCTCCGCCGCGAGGAGCTCGAAGGCCTCCCGGTCGTCGACGAGCACGTCGACGTGCCAGGACTCGCCTGCCGGGACGGCGCCCGAGACCGCGACGACGGCGTGACCGGCGCGCTCGAGGACGTCGACGACCGAGCGCGCGTGGCCGCCGGCGCCGAAGACGACCCAGCCGGTGCCGTCGCCCGTCATGCGGGTCCGCCCCGGTGGCCGAGCGAGGCCGCGGCCTCGCCGAGCGCGCCGCCGACCTTGCGGATGTTGTCGGGCTCGAGCACCGCGGGCACCCGCGGCGGGTCGAGCACGAGACCCTCCCACGAGTTGCGCACGTAGTCGTGGACGAACCACTCGTCGATCGTGGCCTGGTCGGCGCGCAGCGACTCCCAGCCGCGGTCGGCGACGAACCGGGTCAGGTCGTCGGGCGAGTCGAGCTGCGCGACGTTGCCCAGGCCGCTCCACGGCATCTCGGCGCCGGTGACGACCGGCAGTCCGAGGAGGCCGGCCTCGAGGCCGACCGTGCCGGTCGCGGTGACGGTGAAGACCGCCTGCTTCATCAGCTCGCGCGAGTCGGCGAAGGGGTCGATCGTGGCGATGTTGGGGTGAGCGTCGAACTGCGGCCAGTAGTCGGGGTCGCGGCGCCACATGAAGTGCGCGTGCTCCTTGACGGCGACGCCGATGTCGAGCGGCGCGAGCGCCTCGGCGAGCACCCTTGCGGTGTAGGCCTGGTCGCGCCACTCCTGACCCATGACGTCGGCGCTCGACTCGGGCTGCACCTGTAGCGGCAGGAAGACGAACTTCTCGGGCACCGGGTCCCAGCGACGGTCCTGGTACTCGCGCAGGTTGAGCCGCGCCTTGACGGGGTTGAGCCAGGGGAGCCTGGCGTAGTCCGAGGGCCGGGGAAGCTGGAGGTTCGCGCCCCGGTCGACGGCGAACTCCTTGATGCGGTCGCTCGCGAGCCGCCAGATCTCTTGGCCGGTCTCGACCTTGAGGTTGCGCGCGAAGCCCATCGGCCGACCGTGCTCGGCCCGCCACGTGTCGATGAAGGCCTGACCCGCGGCGAGGGCCGACGGGTCCTCGACCTGCCGCTCCCACAGGGTGATCCCCTTGGGCGCGCCGATGAGGCCGAAGCGGTCGGACGGGAGGCGTATGCCGCGGGGCCAGGTCGCGAGGCCACCGTGGTGGGTCACGAGGCCGGCCGTGAGCAGCTCGGACGTCACGGTGAACTCGACGAGGGCCAGGACGGGGCCGCGACCCTCGAT
This sequence comes from Terrabacter sp. 2TAF16, assembly GCF_052115065.1. Taxonomy (NCBI): domain Bacteria; kingdom Bacillati; phylum Actinomycetota; class Actinomycetes; order Micrococcales; family Intrasporangiaceae; genus Terrabacter; species Terrabacter sp. 2TAF16. Next base: position 51,099 of record NZ_JBFRFZ010000018.1, on the reverse strand, counting down.
GGCCGCCTCGAGCTCCTCGGCGGCGAGGTTGAGGAAATTCATCGCGGTGTCGACCCGGTTGCGGCGCAGCGCCCGCTCGGACACGAGCAGGTCGAGGGGGTCGAGACCCACCCCGGCGCAGGCCCGTTTGAGAGCGGCGTGGGGCGCGAGGCCACTGACGACGTTGGCCTTGCGCGCGGCGGCATACGGCAGCCGGACGGTCGTGGCGCGCGGCGCGTGCCGGCGCACCCACGCGAGGTTGGCGTCCGTGCGGACGACGAGGATGAGGTCCTTCGTCTCGAAACCCGCGTGCACGAGGGCCGGGACGAGGAGGTCGTCGTAGCCCAACCCCATGTGGACGAGCGGTGTCACCACGAAAGCGTCTCTCCTGCGTGTCGGTGCGTGCCGGATCGAGGCGAGCCGGGCGAGCGCCTCATCCTATCCGCGCAGCACGCGCAGGATCCGCGGCGCGACGGCCACGGCGGCCGCCCCGACGAGGGCGGCGAGTGCGACGCGCACCCACGCAGCCGGCCCCTCCAGCGGCAGCACGGCACCCACGAGGGCGAGCGCGACACCGGCGAGCGCCACGACGGCCACCCGCGGCGGCCAGCGCAGCGGCGAGTGGGTCCGCGCGAACCACGTCGTCAGGGCCATGAGCACGACGTAGCCCACGGCCTTGGCGATCGCGACGCCGACGACCCCACCCGTCGCGCCCGACCGCGGCGCGAGCCAGAGCGCGACGAGGACGACGACCGCGAGCGCGATGAGCGCGGCCCAGGCGAGCCGGCCGGTGCGCTCGGCGTCGAGCACGGCGAGCGACGAGCCCTGGTAGAGCATGTACGACACCGACACCGTGCAGATGACCCCGAGCGCGCCGACCATGGCGACGTGGTCGAAGCCGGGGTCGGCCATGACGGCGACGAGCCACGGCCCGAGCAGCGCCACCCCCGCCGCGCCCGCCGCGACGACGGTCGTCAGGGCGGTGCCCGTGCGGGCCGTCCATGCCCAGCGGCGGTCGATGGGGTGCGAGAGCACGAGCGGCCCCCACGCGTTGAAGAGGGCGACGGCGAGCACGAACGGCATGTTGCCGAGCTGCAGCGCCACCTGGTAGCTGCCCGCCCCGGCCTCGCCGACGAGGACCCTGGCCAGCAGCACGTCCCCGGAGAGCAGGCCGAGCATCGCGGCCGCCTGCGGCAGCAGGGGCGTGGCCAGGCGGATGCCCGCCCGGACCCGCGCGCGCTCGACCGTGGGCGGCAGCGGACGGCCGAGGACGAGGGCGAGGACGGCAGCCAGCACGACGACGACGGCGTATGCCGTGAGGTACGTCCCCGCGGTCGGCTCGGCCCGCGCCGCCAGGAGTCCCGCGAGCTGTGCCCCGACGGTGGCGAGCACGGCGAGGGCGAGGAAGCCCCAGGGCTGGAGTCGCGCCCGCATCAGCGTCTGGCCGGCCACGACCGTCGTCAGGGCCACCGCGGCGAGGACGAGCGGCACCCACTGTCGGAGGTCCGCGTGCCCGGTGGCCGAGAGGAGCAGGGCCAGCGCGAGGCCGACGACGCCGAGCCCGAGGGCCAGCAGCACCATCGTCCCGGCGAGGGCCCGCGCGACCCGTGGGCCCTCGGCACCGCGGTGGTGCTCGCGGAGCACGACCTGCGGCAGTCCGGCGGCGGCGATGGTGCCGACCATCTGCACGACGACGAGACCTGTTGCGACGCGACCGAACTCGACGGCGCCGAGCACCCGGGTGGCGAAGGGCAGGACGAGGAGCACGCCGAGGCCCTGCAGCGCCGTGCCGACGAGGTAGACCACCGAGTGCGCTCCGAGCGAGCCGCTCGCGGGTGCGGCGGTGGGCGCGGTGCCTTCGGGCGTGCTCGTCACAGGCTCGAAGGTACCGGTGCGGGGCCGGCCCACCGCTCAGCCACCCGCGTCGTGCCCGGCGACCTGAGCGGTGCGCGGCGCCGTCCTCTAGCCTGCAGGTGTGCCCAGCCCGTCTCCGTCGTCGATGCCCGTGGTCGTGCGCGGCTCCGGCTCCATCGGGCAGCGGCACGCGCGGGTCTTCCGGCAGGAGGGCGCCGACGTCGCGCTCTGGCCGGTCCGCGACCGCGGGCTCGGGCCGGGCGCCGTCGACGACGTCACCCGCGCTCGCCTGCTCGACGACGCGACGGGCCCGGGCGCCCTGCCGGGCGTGCTCGTCGTCGTCGCGACCGACACCGCCCGGCACGTCAGCGACACCGTCCTGGCGCTCGACGCCGGTGCGGCGTCGGTCCTCGTCGAGAAGCCCGTCGCCGGGTCGGCCGATGACGCGGCCGTGCTCCGCGCCCACCCGCGAGCCCAGGACATCTGGGTCGCCGCGCCGCTCCGGGCGCACGAGGCCTTCCGCCACCTGCGCCGGCTCGTCGGCCGCATCGACGGACCGGCCTCGGCCCACGTGCGCTCGCAGTCGTGGCTGCCGGACTGGCGGCCCGACCGCGACTACCGCGAGTCCTACTCCGCCCGGCGCGACGAGGGCGGTGTGCTCCGCGACATGGTCCACGAGATCGACTACGCCGGCGTGCTCTTCGGCCGCCCCGACCTCGTCGGCTCGTTCCTCGAGACGAGCGGTCCGCTCGACATCGAGGCCGAGCAGGCCGCCACGCTGCTCTGGACCACCCGCGACCGCTTCACCGTGACCGCGCGGCTCGACTACGTCACCCGCCCGACGTCGCGCGGGGTCGTCATCCACACCTCGGACGGCATCCTCGAGTGGGACGTCACGCGCGCGATGGTTCGGCACGCGACCTCCGACGGCGAGGTGAGCGAGCAGGTCTTCGAGCACGACCTGGACCGCGACATCGTCATGGGCACCCAGGCGCGGGCGGCCCTCGAGCTCAAGCCGTGGTCCCCCGCGGCTCAGCGGATCGCCCGGGGAGCGCCGGCGACCCTGGCCGACGGCATCGACGCCGTCCGTCTCTGCGACGAGGCCAGGGCCCTGGCCTCGCAGGGCCCCAACCCCGACTCCGACACCGAGGACGGCTCGTGACCGACCACACCCCGCCCCGCGTCCTCGCGGTCATCCCGGCACGTGGCGGCTCGAAAGGCCTACCCGGCAAGAACATCCGTCCGATGTGGGGCCTGCCCCTCATCGCCCACAGCGTCCGTGCTGCGGCGATGACGCCGGAGGTCACCCGCTGCGTCGTGACGACCGACTCGGCCGAGATCGCCGACGTCGTGCGCGCCCACGGTGGAGAAGCCCCGTTCCTGCGCCCGGCCGAGCTCGCGGCCGACGACACCCCCATGGCCCCGGTCGTGCGTCATGCCCTCGAGTGGGTCGAGAGCGACGAGGGAGGTTCCTACGACGCGGTGCTACTCCTCGACCCGACGAGTCCCGCCCGGGTGCCGTCCCAGCTGGCCGAGGCCGTCCGACGCCTCGCCACGACGCCCGCCCTCGACGGCGTCATCAGCGTCTCCGAACCCACCTTCAACCCGGTGTGGGTCGGCGTGCGCCCCGACGGGTCCCGCGACGGCGCGCTCTCCCGCTACTTCGAGGCGGGCACGGGTGTCACCCGACGGCAGGACGTCGGCCGGTTCCTCCGGATCAACGGCAACTTCTACCTCTGGCGGGCCGACTTCGTGCGCCGCCTCGAGAGCTCGTGGTTCGACGAGGGCACCCACGAAGGGCTCGAGATCCCCGAGGCCCAGGCCTTCTCCATCGACGACGAGTACGAGTTCCGCCTCATCGAGGCCCTCATCGGCGCCGGGCTCATCACGCTGCCGTGGCTCGACGTCGCCGCCCCGATCGCCCAGACGGAGGACCCACGATGACGCCCACGCCCACGACGTCGCTCACCGGACGCACGGCCGTCGTGACCGGGGGCGCCGGACCGCTCGGCCGCGTGCTCGCCGACGCCCTGGCGAGGGCGGGTGCCCGCATCGTCGTCGTCGACCTCGACGAGGAGAGCTGCGCGGCAGCCGCCGCTGCGCTCCCCGGCAGCGACCATGTCCCCGTTGCCGCCGACCTTCTTGAACCGCAGGGGATCTCGCGCGTCGTCGACGTCGTCCGTGGCCTCGGCGCCTGCGATGTCCTCGTCAACAACGCCGCGTTCACCGGCACCTCCGGCGTCCCCGGGTATGCCGTCCCCTTCGAGGAGCAGACCGACGACGCCTTCGCGATGGCGCTGGCCCTCAACGTCACGGCCCCCTTCTCGCTGACCCGGCAGCTCGCGCCCCTCCTGCGCGCCTCGGGTCACGGGAGCGTCGTCAACGTGTCGAGCATCTACGGTCTCGTCGGGCCCAACATGGGTCTCTACGAGGGCACCCGGATGGGCAACCCCGCGGCCTACGCGGCGAGCAAGGGCGGCATCGCCCAGCTGACGCGCTACCTCTCGACGGTGCTCGCGCCCGACGTGCGGGTCAACGCCTTCGCCCCCGGGGGGATCGCGCGCGGTCAGGACGAGTCGTTCGTCGAGCGCTACGAGCGGCTCACCCCGCTGGGCCGGATGGGCACCGAGGACGACTTCCGCGGCGTCGTCACGTGGCTCGCCTCGGACGCGTCCGCCTACGTCACCGGCCAGGTCGTCGCCGTCGACGGCGGCTGGACCGCCTGGTAGGCCACCGGACCGTCCCGGTTCGAGGTGATGCCGGCACCCACGTGGGTGCCGGCATCACCTCGAACGGCGGGATCGGAGCGGGAGCGTCAGGCCGTGAGCTCGGGAGCGACGGTCTGCTCGAAGAGCTCGATGCCCGAGCGGTCGTAGGCGGCCTCCGCGAAGTACGTGATGGCATACGTCATCCCGCGGGCCTCCATGTCCTTGAGCATCGTGACGATCTTGTCGGGCGTCCCCACGGCGGGCTGCTTGCGGAGGTCCTCGACGGCAGCGGCGGCCTTGTCGTCGGCCACGCCGCCCTTGCGGAGCAGCTCGCCGTAGAACTGGAGGCGGTCCTCGACGTCGGCGTCGGTCTCGCCGATGACGACGTTGTAGTTGGCCGAGCGGACGATCTCGCCGAAGTCGCGACCGCGGTCGTCGCAGTGGCCCTTGAGGATCGCGCTCTTGTGGTCGAAGCCCTCGGGGCTGCCGTCGAAGTTCGTGTAGTCGGCGTACTCCGCCGCGATCTTCAGCGTCACCTTCTCGCCGCCGCCGGCGATCCACATCGGGATGCCGTTGAGCGCGCTGCCCGGGTGGCTCGTGCCCTGCAGGGGCCGGGGCGCGCAGAGGGCGCCGTCGACCTGGTAGTACTTCCCGTCGAGGGTCGCCGACCCCTTCGTCCACATGTCGCGGAAGACCTGGACGCCTTCGCGGAGCGCGCCGAGGCGGTCGCCCGCCTTGGGGAAGCCGTAGCCGTAGGCGCGCCACTCGTGCTCGTACCAGCCGGCGCCGATGCCCATCTCGGTGCGGCCGCCGGAGATGACGTCGACGGTCGCGGCGACCTTGGCGAGGAAGGCGGGGTTGCGGTAGGCCATGCACGTGCACATCTGCCCGAGCCGCACCCGGCTCGTGGCGGCGCCGAAGCCCGCCATGAGCGACCACGCCTCGTGCGTGGCCTCGCCCGAGGGCTGCGGCACGGTGTGGAAGTGGTCGTAGACCCAGATGGACTCGAAGACGTCTCCGTCGTCGGCGTGCTTGGCGAGGTTGACCATGGCTTCCCACTGCTGGGCCGGCTCGATGCCGACGAGGTCCATACGCCAGCCCTGGGGAACGAACATTCCGAATCGCATCCGGCCATCCAACCACGGTCGGCTGGACGCCGTCGGGGCGCGATCCCGGCACGCCGACGTGTGAAGATGACGGGATGAGTCCGCACCACAACGACCCCGACGTCATCCGGGACCTGCTCCACACCCCGGCCACGTGGGCCGTCGTCGGTCTCGGAGACAATCCCGACCGCACGGCCTACCGCGTGTCCCTGTGGCTCCAGCGCGAGCTCGGCATCCGCCTCGTGCCGGTGCACCCGAGCGCGGCGACGGTGCACGGCGCGACGGGTTACGCGACGCTGGCCGACATCCCGGACGGCACCGTCGTCAAGGTCGTCGACTGCTTCGTCAACAGCGCCCGCGTCGGGCAGGTCGTCGACGAGGCGATCGCCGAGCGGGAGCGGCTCGGCATCGAGGCACTGTGGCTGCAGCTCGGGGTCATCGACGAGGAGGCCGCCGATCGCGCGGAGGCGGCCGGACTCGCCGTCGTCATGGACACGTGCCCCAAGATCGAATACCCCCGCATCCAGCCGGGTGACGGCGCCTCGGCCGTCACCGACTGACGCCACGAGGGCGTCGGTCGTCCTCCACGAGCCGCGCTGGGGCCGGCCGAGGGCGTATGCCGTGTGCCCGGTCCCTGGTCGCGCGTGGGGTCGGAGCCGGTTCAGTCGGTGAGGCCGCGGGCGACCTGCTCGCGCAGCGACGCTCCCTTGGCGTGCGCCTGGTCGCGCAGGTCGGCCTGGAAGGCGACCATGCGCTCGCGGACGTCGGCGGCGAGCTCGTCGGAGCCGGTGCCGACGATGCGCGCCGCCAGCAGGCCCGCGTTGCGGGCCCCGCCGATCGAGACGGTCGCGACCGGCACGCCGGCCGGCATCTGGACGATCGAGAGCAGCGAGTCCATGCCGTCGAGGTACTTCAGGGGCACCGGCACCCCGACGACCGGGAGCGGCGTCACCGACGCGAGCATCCCGGGCAGGTGCGCGGCTCCCCCGGCGCCGGCGACGACGACGCGCAGGCCGCGCCGGGCGGCGTTCTGGCCGTAGGCGATCATCTCGTCGGGCATCCGGTGGGCCGACACGACGTCGGCCTCGTAGGGGATCGCGAACTCCTCGAGCGCACGGGCTGCCTCGCGCATGACGGGCCAGTCGCTGTCGCTGCCCATGACGATGCCGACGACGGGCTCGGTGCTCTCGGTCATTCGGTGATCACTCCTCTGAGGTAGTCGGCCGCGTGCCCGGCGCGCTCGCGGGCGTCCTCCAGGTCGGCTCCACTGACGTTGACGTGCCCGATCTTGCGGCCGGGCCGCACGCCCTTGCCGTAGACGTGCACCTTGGCGCCGGGGTCGCGGGCCATGATGTGGCGGTACGCGGGGTAGAGGTGCTCGTAGTCGCCGCCGAGGACGTTGGCCATGACGGTCCACGGCGCCCGGGGGCGCGGGTCGCCGAGCGGCAGGTCGAGCACGGCACGCAGGTGCTGCTCGAACTGTCCGGTGACGGCTCCGTCCATCGACCAGTGACCGCTGTTGTGCGGACGCATCGCCAGCTCGTTGACGACATAGGCCGACGTGCCTCCCGTGCCGGGGCGCACCTCGAACATCTCGACGGCGAGCACGCCCGTGACGCCGAGCTCGCCGGCGATGCGCAGTGCGGCCTCGGTGGCCACCGACGCGAGGTCCGGGTCGATCTCCGGGGCGGGGGCGAGCACCTCGGTGCAGACGCCGTCGGTCTGGACCGTCTCGACGACGGGCCACGCCGCCGCCTGGCCGGACGGGCTGCGGGCGATGAGGACGGCCAGCTCCCGCACGAAGTCGACCTTCTCCTCGAGGAGCAGGCCGTGCTCGAGCGGGCCGGGCTCGCCGATCCGCGAGATCCAGTCCACGAGGTCGTCGGCCGAGGAGGCGACCGCCACGCCCTTGCCGTCGTAGCCGCCGCGCGGGGTCTTCGCGACGATCGGCCAGCCGACGTCGTCACCGAAGGCGGTGACCTCCTCGGCGGAGGTGGCACGCACCCACCGGGGGCACGCGATCCCGAGGGCGGTGAGGCGCTCGCGCATCGCGAGCTTGTCCTGGGCGAAGTTGAGGGCAGCGCGCGTGGGGTGGATGGCCACCCCGTCGGCCTCGAGCGCCTCGAGGACGGCCGGCGGCACGTGCTCGTGGTCGAAGGTGACGACGTCGCAGTGCTGCGCGAAGGCGCGGACCGTCTCGAGGTCGGTGTGCTCACCGACCGGTGAGCTCGGCACGACGAGGGCCGCTGCCGCAGTGTCGCTCTCGGCGAGCACCGACAGCTGGACGCCCAGCTCGACGGCGGGGCCCTGCATCATGCGGGCGAGCTGTCCGCCGCCGACGACGCCGACGACGGGGAATCCTCCGGGGGCGCGCTTCGGCTGGGTCACGACGCCCAAGCGTAGTCGCCGTCAGCGGAGTGGGTCGTGGCGCCCCGGGACTGCTCCGGCGCGCCGGTCCGCGTCGCTCGAGCCGGCGGCCTCGTCCCCCTCGTCGGAGAGCACCGCCTCGACGTGGCTGGGGTCGGCGAGGTCGGGGTGGTGAGCACGCACGGCCGCGAAGGTCCACAGCTTGTTGAGCACGAACGACACGGGCGTGACGACGGCGATGACGATGAGCTGCGCCCAGTAGAGCCGGGTGCGGAAGCCCGTGGAGTCGTCGAAGACCGTCGGCGAGAGGTGGATCGGTGAGTCGAGGTGCATGAGGAGCGTCAGCAGCACGAGGCCGATGACCTGACCGAGCAGGCCCACGGCGAGGAACGGCCAGTACTCGTCCCACCAGCGGGCGTGCTTGGTCGTGCGGAAGGTCCACGTGCGGTTGAGCTGGAAGTTCCAGAGGTTCGCGACGAGGAAGGCGATGGTCGAGTAGACGTGGTACCAGCGGACGTTGAACTCCGTGCCCGGGACGCCGACGATCGCCTGGTCGAAGCTCGGCCCGAGCTTCTTGACGACGACGAGGGTGAGGAGGTTGACGAGCACGCCCGAGACGCCCACGGCCGCGAACCGGAGCAGCAGCAGCCAGTTGTGCCGGTGGCGCACGAACAGGAACTCATGCAGGCGCCTCACCGGGGCACCCTACCCCGGCAGGCAGGGGGTCCCGTCGGCGTTCAGTCGGTCTCGGCCTCGGAGAGGAAGAGGGCGAAGCGCGCCGGCTGGGCCTGGACGAGGTCGAGGCGACCACCGTTGGACTCCGCGAGGTCGCGGGCGAGGGCCAGCCCCAGGCCGGTGCTGCCCCCGGCTCCGCTGCTGACCGAGCGCTCGAAGATGTGCGGGGCCATGGCGGCGGGCACGCCGTCGCCCTGGTCGCTGACCTCGACGATGACCGACGGGCCCGAACGACGTGCGTGCACGTCGACGGTGCCCCGTCCGTGGACGAGGGAGTTCTCGAGGAGCGTCGAGAGCACCTGCGAGAGCGCGACCGGCGTCGACCGGACGAAGAGGCCGCGCTCGCCACGGACCCGCACCGAGCGGCGGGCCTGCTCGAAGGCGGGCTGCCACTCGCGCTGGAGGGCGGCGATGACGGAGTCCAGCGACACGGCCGGCGACGGCCCACCAGAGCCGCGGGTGCGACCGAGCAGGTCGTCGACGACGCGGGTCAGGCGCTCGACCTGGGCGATCGCGATCGTCGCCTCCTCCTTGACGACCTCGGCGTCGTCGGTCTCCGAGATCTCCTCGAGCCGCATGAGCAGGGCCGTGAGCGGGGTGCGCAGCTGGTGCGAGGCGTCCGCGGCGAAGTCGCGCTCGGCCGCGAGCGACTTCGTCATGTCGTGGGCCCGACGGGTCATGACTCCCGACACGTGGTCGATCTCGTCGATGTCCGAGTGCACCGGCGTCAGGCGCGCCTCCCCCGCCGCGAAGCGGGTGGCGAGGTGGACGAGCTCCTGGGAGGACTGCTCGACGTGCGCCCGGGTGCCCAGGGTGGCGACGTAGGCCGCGCCACCGCTCAGCGCGCCGATCCCGAGCATGACAGCCCCGAACCGGGCGATCCCCACGGACGGGTCGGAGGCGATCCAGGCGGTGACGGTGCCGGGTTGCTGCGTCACGGCCCAGGCGACGACCGCCGTCGACAGCAGCACGACGAGCCCGGCGCACACGACGGCCACGACGAGCGCCATCCGGTCGAGCACTCGGCGCACGGTCAGTCGACCTGGGGGCGCTCGAAGCGGAAGCCGACGCCACGGACGGTGGCGATGTACTGCGGGGACGTCGCGTCGTCGCCGAGCTTCCGGCGCAGCACCGAGATGTGCATGTCGAGGGTCTTCGTCGACCCGAACCACGCGGTGTCCCAGATCTCGCGCATCAGCTGCTCGCGCGAGACGACCTTGCCCTGCTCGCGCACGAGCACCCGCAGCAGGTCGAACTCCTTGGCCGTCAGCTGCAGCTCCTCGCCCTTGAACCAGGCGCGACGGCCGTCGGAGTCGATGCGCACCAGCTCACCGGACGGGACGGCCTCGGTGGGGGTGCGCCGCAGCAGGGCCCGCACCCGCGCGAGCAGCTCGGCGAGGCGGAAGGGCTTGGTGACGTAGTCGTCGGCGCCGGCGTCGAGCCCCACGACCGTGTCGACCTCGTCGGCGCGCGCCGTGAGGATGAGGACGGGGATGGCGCGGCCCTCGGCCCGGATGCGGCGACACACCTCGAGCCCGTCGATCTTCGGCAGGCCGAGGTCGAGGAGCACGAGGTCGGGGTTCTCCTTGGCACCGTCGAGCGCAGCGACACCGTCCTCGCGCACGTCGACGTCGTAGCCTTCTCGCCGCAGCGCACGCGCCAACGGTTCGGAGATGGCTGGGTCGTCCTCCGCCAGGAGCACTCGGGTCATGTCACCGTCCTCAGGATCTGCCGGCCCGGGGGCGCACCGACCGTCGTGAGCCTATCGACAACCACCCGTTTTGCACCCTGACGCCCCGGGGACACGGTAGATGGGGCCTCAGCGACCGGGCCAGACCGGGCGCCGCTTCTCCGCGAAGGCAGCCACACCCTCGCGGCGGTCACCCGAGAAGGCCGTCGCGCGCCAGCAGCCGTCCTCGATCTCCAGGCCCGCGTCGAGACCCACGTCGGCGCCGAGACGCATGGCGCGCTTGGCGTTCCGCAGCCCGACGGGCGAGTTGGCCGCGATCGTCCGGGCCAGCTCCAGGGCCCGGTCACGTGCCGTCCCGGCAGCGACGACCTCGTCGACGGCGCCGAGCTCGAGGGCCTCGCGGGCCGGGAGACGCGCGGCCGTGAAGATGGCCCTGGCCGCCCGCGACCACCCGACCCGGCGCACGAGCAGCTGGGTGCCGCCGCCACCCGGGATGACCCCGACGCTCACCTCCGGCAGGCCGACGACGGCGCCCTCCCCCGCGACGACGAGGTCGCACGACAGGGCCAGCTCGAAGCCGCCCCCCAGCGCGAAGCCGTCGACGGCGGCGATGGCCGGCACCGGCAGGTCGAGGACGCCGGTGTAGGCCGCCCGGGCGACCGGGCGCTGCTCCATGAGGTCCGCGTCCGAGAAGCCGTTGCGCTCCTTGAGGTCGGCGCCGACGCAGAACGCCTTCGCGTGGCTCGAGGTCAGCACGACGCAGCGCACCGACTCGTCTGCCGCGACCCGTGCCGTGGCCACAGCGATGGCGCGGGCCATCGCCGTCGACACGGCGTTCATCGCCTCGGGCCGGTCGAGGACGATCTCGGCGACGTGGGCGAGCTCCGGGTCCTCGAAGCGCTCGACGCGCACGAGGGTGGGCCCACCCGGCCCCGCGCTCGCGGTGGCGTCGGCTGCGGTCGGCGTTGACGGCATACGAAGGTCTCCTTCGGGGGTCACGCGTCCGTGCGCGACGTGGCTCGGTGGGTGGTGTCGGGGAGCGGCTCGCCCGAGACTGAGCGGCGGCCGGCGGACGTCGCCCGGCGCAGCAGCGAGGGGGTCACGGGGCCGACACCGCGCAGGATGCGGCGGCGCTGGCCGGTCAGCTCGAAGCCGGAGAGGCTCGCAAGCTCGCGCGCCATCGTCGCGTCGACGAGGACGCTCCCGGCCTGGGCCACGGCGGTCAGCCGCGAGGCGCGGTTGACCGTGGTGCCGAAGACGTCGCCGAGGCGGGAGATGATCGGTCCGCGCGCCATCCCGCACCGTACGTCGGGCAGCACGTCGTCGTCGGTCATCGTCTCGACGAGGTCGAGCGCGATGGCCGCTGCGGGCGCGGCGCCCATCGTCGTGAAGAGCACCTCGTCACCGACGGTCTTGATGAGCCGTCCGCCGTGCGCGGTGATGACGTCGGCCGAGAGCGCCTCGAAGCGGGACACGAGCCGGGCGAGGTCGCGCTCGGACATCCGCCGGACGAGGGCCGTGAAGTTGACGAGGTCGGCGAAGCCCACCGAGCGCATCTTCGTCATGCCGTAGGACTCGGGGTCGGCGTCGGCCAGCATGCGCGCGACGGTGGCCGACAGGTGCCGGCGCCAGGCGTAGACGAGGAGTGGCTCGAGGCGGTCGGTGAGGACAGCGAGCCGCTTCGCCGTCTCGGTGGCGGTCTCGAGGCTCGGCACCGAGCGGGACTCGTGCTCGTCGTCGTCGGCCTCGTCGGCGAGGACCGCGCTCATGTGGTTCTCGACGGCCTCGGCGATGAGCTGCGACTGCCAGCCTGCGAGACGGTCGGCCGACCGGGCGAAGGCGCGGGTCATCGCGAGCGCCGTCGGCTCGTCGAGCAGCCCGTCCCGGACGATGCCCGCGACGGCGGCGAGCGCCTTCTGGTCGGCCTCGGTGAACAGCTCGTCGTCGGTGTCGACGACGGGGAAGCCCAGCGCGTGCCAGAACTTGCGTGCGGACAGCAGGGAGACCTCGGCGCCGCGGCTCACCTCGCGGCGGCGCAGCTCGAGCGGACGCCCCAGCAGCCGCTCCGTGTAGTCCTCGCTCACCCGCCCGACGGGCTCGGGGCTTTCGGCGCCCTGGGTGCCTCGGGTGCCCGGCTCGGTCATGGCCCGATCATGCCAGTCCACCGGCCGCGGGCCGGACGTGGACGACGTCACCGGCCGCGAAGGTCCGCACGCCGTGGTCGGTGCGCACGACGAGGGCGCCGTCGTCGTCGACGCCGACAGCGGTTCCCTCGACCGCGTCACCCGTCGGCACGTGCACCCGCACCGCCAGCCCGATGGTCGAGCAGGCCTCGCGGTATGCCGTTCGCACCTGCGCTGCACCGGACGCACCCGACGCGTCGGTGCCGACTCCCGCTCCGGCCAACACGGCGGTGAGCTCGTCGAGGTAGGCGACGAGGAGGTCCTCCCGGCTCACGCGGGCACCGGCGAGCGCCAGGGACGTGGCCGTGTCCACGGGCAGCTCCTCCCGGGTCTGGTCGATGTTGACGCCGGTCCCGACGACGACCGCCTGACCGGAGCCGACGGTGACGAGCTCGCAGAGGATGCCGCTCAGCTTGCGGTCGCCGTCCTCGGCGAGGAGCACGTCGTTGGGCCACTTGAGCCGGGCCGTCAGCGCGGCGCCGGTCGCCTCGCTCACCCGGCGCACCGCTCGCGACAGCGCGAGCCCGGCGAGCAGCGGCATCCAACCCGCCTGGGCAGGGTCGGCGACCGGTACCGCCACGCTGACGGCGAGCGAGGCCCGGTCGGGCACCGTCCAGGCCCGGCCGAGGCGGCCGCGTCCTCCGGTCTGGTGGTCGGTGAGGACGACCCACCACAGTCCGCGGTCCTCGGGAGCCCGCCCGGCGGCATACGCCCCCGTCTGCTTCGCCGTCCCGGTCAGCAGCTCCCGCAGCCGGGTGTTCGTCGAGCCCAGGGCCGGGTGGAACTCCACCTCGCGCCACGGCCGTCCGGACGTGACCAAGGCCGCACTCACAGTCTCGATGTCGAGCGAATCGCGCACGTCCACAAGGCTAGAGTGCCGAGCATGGCCACCGATCACGCCGTCGCAGAACAGCCGACCAGCACGTCGCCGGAGAGCGCCACACCACCGGCGGAGGCGGCCCCCGGGCCCGACCTCACGACGACCGCCGGCAAGCTCGCCGATCTCAAGCGGCGCGTCGCCGAGGTCGCCAACGCCGGCTCGGAGCGCGCGGTCGAGAAGCAGCACGCCCGCGGCAAGAAGACCGCCCGCGAGCGCATCGAGATGCTCCTCGACGAGGGGACCTTCATCGAGCTCGACAAGTACGCCCGGCACCGCAGCAACAACTTCGGCCAGGACAAGAACCGCCCCTACGGCGACGGCGTCGTCACCGGCTACGGCATGGTCGACGGCCGCCAGGTGGCGGTCTTCGCCCAGGACTTCACCGTCTTCGGCGGATCCCTCGGCGAGGTCTTCGGCGAGAAGATCGTCAAGGTCATGGACTTCGCCATGAAGATCGGCTGCCCCGTCGTCGGCCTCAACGACTCCGGCGGCGCCCGCATCCAGGAGGGCGTCGTCTCGCTCGGCCTCTACGGCGAGATCTTCTTCCGCAACGTCCGCGCCTCCGGCGTCATCCCCCAGATCTCCCTCGTCATGGGCCCGTGCGCGGGCGGGGCGGTCTACTCCCCGGCCATCACCGACTTCACCGTCATGGTCGACCAGACCTCGCACATGTTCATCACCGGCCCCGACGTCATCAAGACCGTGACCGGCGAGGACGTCGGCTTCGAGGAGCTCGGCGGCGCGCTGACGCACAACAGCAAGTCGGGCGTCGCGCACTACATGGGCACCGACGAGCAGGACGCCATCGACTACGTCAAGGCCCTCCTGTCCTACCTGCCGAGCAACAACCTCGAGACCCCGCCCTCCTACGGCGAGGGAGAGGCCGACCTGTCGGTCACCGACGACGACCGCTGGCTCGACACGTGCATCCCGGACTCGCCGAACGTCCCCTACGACATGAAGCAGGTCATCGAGCACCTCGTCGACGACGGCGAGTTCCTCGAGGTCCAGCCCCTCTTCGCGCCCAACATCCTCACCGGCTTCGCCCGCATCGACGGCATGTCGGTGGGCATCGTGGCCAACCAGCCGCTGCAGTTCGCCGGGTGCCTCGACATCCACGCGTCCGAGAAGGCCGCGCGCTTCGTGCGCACCTGCGACTGCTTCAACGTCCCGGTGCTGACGCTCGTCGACGTGCCGGGCTTCCTGCCGGGGACGAGCCAGGAGTGGGACGGCATCATCCGTCGCGGCGCGAAGCTCATCTACGCCTACGCCGAGGCCACGGTCCCCAAGATCACGGTCATCACGCGCAAGGCCTACGGCGGCGCCTACGACGTCATGGGCTCCAAGCACCTCGGCGCCGACATCAACCTCGCGTGGCCGACCGGGCAGATCGCCGTGATGGGCGCCCAGGGCGCCGTCAACATCCTCTACCGCAAGGAGCTCAAGCACACCGCGGAGCGGGGCGGCGACGTCGACGCCCAGCGCCAGGAGCTCATCACCCACTACGAGGAGACGCTCGCCAACCCGTACGTCGCGGCCGAGCGCGGCTACATCGACACCGTCATCAGCCCCTCCAACACGCGGATGAACGTCACGCGCGCCCTGCGGGCCCTGCAGAACAAGCGCGAGACGCTCCCGCCCAAGAAGCACGGGAACATCCCGCTGTGACCGATCCCACGACCCCAGAGGCCGCCGACGTCGCGCCCACGATCCGCATCTCGGGTCACCCGACCCCCGAGGAGGTCGCGGCGCTCGTCGCCGTGCTGTCCGCCCTCGACGGGGACGAGCCCGCACCCGAGCACGCCCGCTCGGCGTGGTCCGACCCGTCGTGGCGGCTCGTCGGTCCGTCCGCGCGCCACGGCGGGTGGCGCCGCACCGGTCTGCCGCGCTGACGCAAGACCCGTCGGTTGGCCGTCACCCGGCCTGCTGCCCTACGCTCGTTGCCCATGTCTGTCGAGTCGAGCCCCACCGTCCGGATCGCCGAGCGCTACTCCCTGCGTGAGCGCATCGCCGTCGGCGGCATGGGTGAGGTGCACCTCGCGACCGACGACCGCCTGGGCCGGCTCGTCGCCGTCAAGGTGCTCGCTGCCGGGTTTGCCGACTCCCCCGACTTCGTCGAGCGCTTCCGCCGGGAGGCCCTGACGGCCGCCGCGCTCTCCCACCCGAACATCGCCCAGGTCTACGACTACGGCGTCGACGGCGACTCCCACTTCATCGTCATGGAGTATGCCGAGGGCCAGGACCTCGCCCAGGTGATCCGGCAGCACGGCCGGCTCACCCCCGGCGACGCGGTCCGCGTCGCCGAGCAGGTCTGCGCAGCGCTCGGCGCCGCCCACCGCGCCGGTGTCGTCCACCGTGACGTCAAGCCCGGCAACGTCATCATCCGTCCAGACGGCACGGTCAAGGTGACCGACTTCGGTATCGCCCGGGCCCTCGGGCAGGCGTCGCTCACCGACACCGGCACCGTGATGGGGACGGCCGCCTACGTCGCTCCCGAGCAGGCCCGGGGCGAGGCCACGACGCCGTCGTCCGACCTCTACTCGCTCGGCATCCTGCTCTTCCAGATGCTGACCGGCTCGGTGCCCTTCGACGGCGACACCCCGGTCGCGATCGCGATGCGCCACCTCGACGAGCCGGTGCCGCTGCCCAGCTCGCGCGTCGCCGACCTGCCCGCGAACCTCGACGAGGTCGTCGTCCGCGCCACGGCCAAGTCACCGGCCGACCGCTACGCCGATGCCGACGCCATGGCTGCCGCGCTGGTCGGTCACGAGATGCGCGCCGACGCCGCCACCCGGGCCCTGCCGGCCGGCGAGGCGACCTCGGTGCTCGACCTCGGCGCCGGCGGCGCCAGCACGGCGATGATGCCGACCGTCGGTGTCCTCCCGGGCGGCCAGCGCACCGCCGTCCACCCGGCGCCCACGGCGTACGCCGAGGCCCCGGCCTCGGCCCCGCCCGTCCAGCGTGGGCCGACCGTCACCCGGCGCTCGAACGCGGCGAGCCGCCGCCGGTCCGGCCCGAGCCCCGTCGTCTGGGTGCTCCTCGTCGCCGTCGCGGCACTCGTCGGGATCCTCGGCTACGTCCTGCTGTCGGGTTCGGGTGCGCCGACGACCGCCGCTCCCGGCACGCGCCCGTCGGCGACCTCCCAGAAGCCGACGCCTGCACCGTCCACGACCGCCCCGCCGTCCGACGGCAGCACCGTCCCCGGCGGCCTCGTCGGCCAGCAGCGCGACGCCGCGGTCAACGAGCTGATCGGGCTCGGTGTCAACGTGCGCTGGGTGCTCGTGCGCTCGACCCAGCCGGACGGCGCGGTCATGGGGAGCTACCCCGCCGAGGGGCAGCCCATGGCGAAGGGGCAGACCGTCGCGCTCGTCGTCAGCCGCGGACACGCCCCTGACCGGGTCAACTCCTCCTTCGTCGTGCCCGACGGCCTCGTCGGCACGAGCGCCAAGGACGCGGAGAAGTCCCTCGGCGGCGAGGACGTCCGCGTCACGCGGGTCACCGTCCCGTCCGACGGCGACAGCGGTCAGGTCCTCGCGACCTGGCCGTCGGCGGGCACCCAGACCGCCGACGGGATCGTCGTGCTCGTCGTGTCGGGCGATGCCAAGGGCGGCTCGTCCGACGGCGACGGCTGAGCCACCGGCCGGGGTCGCGAACAGGTGCCCACAATGCACTGGCACGTGACCGCGGGCTGGATTACGTTCGCCGGGTGACCGCCAACACCCAGACCGCGCGACCCCAGACCGACGTCGACCGCATCGCGGAGACCTACTTCGACGCGTCCGTCGCCCTCAGCCCCATCAACGCGACCTTCCTCGGCGTCCCGGGCGCCGAGGAGGAGCTCGACGACCTCTCCCCCGCCGGCAACGCCGCCGCCTCGGAGCTGCGCCGGACGACCCTGGCCCAGCTCGCCGCCGTGAGCCCGACCGACGACGTCGACGGGGTCACCGTCGACGCCATGACCGAGCGCCTCCGGCTCTCCGAGGACCGGTATGCCGCCGGGCTCGACGAGATGGCCCTCAACGTCCTCGCGTCCCCGCTGCAGGCCGTCCGCGACGTCTTCGACCTCATGCCGCAGGAGACCGAGGACAACTGGCGCACGTTCGCCGTCCGCCTCACGAAGATCCCGGCCGCGCTCGAGGGGTACAAGGAGTCGCTGCTCCTCGCCCGCGAGCGCGGACAGGTGTCTCCGCGCCGCCAGGTCGAGGCCTGCGCCGAGCAGTCGCGCGACCTCGTGGCGGACGACGGCTACTTCGCCAAGGTCGTGGCCGACGCGACCGTGGGTGACACGCCGCTCGCGGGCGAGGTCAAGGACCAGCTCGCCGAGGGCGCGAAGGTGGCCGCCGCGGCCTACGCCGACATCGCCGACTGGCTGGAGCGCGAGCTGCTGCCGCACGCCCCCGAGGCCGACGCCTGCGGCATCGAGCGCTACCGGCTCGAGTCGCGTTACTTCCTCGGCGCCACGGTCGACCTCGAGGAGACCTACCGCTGGGGCCAGCAGGAGGTGGCGAGCCTGCACGCCCAGATGAGCGAGATCGCCGAGGGCCTCGAGGCCGGGGCGAACGTGCAGCGAGGTGTCGAGATCCTCGACGCCGACGACCGCTACGCCCTGCACGGCACCGACGCGCTCAAGGCCTGGATGCAGGAGCGGGCTGACGAGGTCATCGCCGACCTCACGGACGTCCACTTCGACATCCCCGAGCCGGTCCAGCGCATCGAGTGCATGATCGCGCCGACGCAGACCGGTGGCATCTACTACACCGGCCCGTCCGACGACTTCAGCCGGCCCGGCCGCATGTGGTGGTCGGTGCCCAAGGGCAACACCGAGTTCCGGACGTGGAACGAGCTGACGACCGTCTACCACGAGGGCGTCCCGGGCCACCACCTCCAGGTCGCGCAGACGGTCTACCGCTCCGAGCTGCTCAACAAGTGGCGTCGCCTCGAGGCGTGGACGTCCGGTCACGGTGAGGGCTGGGCCCTCTACGCCGAGCGGCTCATGGCCGAGCTCGGCTACATGGACGACCCGGGCAACCGAATGGGCTGGCTTGCGGGACAGTCGCTTCGGGCCGCACGCGTCGTCATCGACATCGGCGTGCACTGCGGGTTCGACGCCCCCGAGGAGGTCGGTGGCGGCGCGTGGGACTACGACAAGGCCTGGACCTACCTGACCCGCTACGGCTTCATGGACGAGAAGATCCTGCGCTTCGAGCTCAACCGCTACCTCGGCTGGCCGGGCCAGGCGCCCAGCTACAAGATCGGCGAGCGCCTGTGGCTGCAGCTGCGCGACGAGGTCAAGCAGCGCGAGGGGGACGCGTTCGACCTCAAGGCCTTCCACCGCCGCGCCCTCGACATCGGCGGCGTCGGCCTCGACACCCTGCGCGGCGCTGTGCTGCAGGAGATCTGACGGACTCAGGAGGCCCCCGACCCCAGCTGTCGGGGGCCTCCTCCGTCCCGGGCACCGCTCCCATGGTCACCGCGTCGGCACGCACCTATGCTGACGTCGCGCCTGCCGACAGCGCGGGCGCCGACACAGCTCATACAGGGGAGACAACAGTGTTCAGCCACCGCCTTGCGGTCGGCCGGGCCCGGGGGACGATCGCGCGCCGTGCTGCGCGCCGCCTCCTGACCGTGCTGACCGCCGCCACCGTCGCGCTCGGGGTGCTGCCACTGGCAGCCCCGTCCGCCAGCGCCGCCACCTACACCATCAAGGGTCGAGTCACCGGACTCAGCTCGACCGGCACCGTCGTCGGGGTGCCTGACGCAGGCGTCTGGATCTTCGACGCCAACTACGACGACGCCGGCACCATCGCCTACGCGTCGGACGGCACCTACACCGCGACCTTCTCGACGCCGGGGCCGTACCGCATCCAGGCCGGCTGCTGGGGCACGATGACGTGCGCCTCCCAGTGGGGCATCGAGTGGTACGCGAACGAGGGCGCCTTCGACAGCGCCACACCCGTCACGGCCGGCACCACCGCAACGGTCGCCGACATCCGGCTCGACCGCCGCTCGACGATCAAGGGCACGGTGAAGAACACCGCAGGCCAGCCCATCACGGCCTCCGAGATCAGCATCTCGAAGTCGACGGGGGGCGACGTCGTCACGGCCAGGCCCGCAGCCGACGGCACCTTCACCCTGACCGGCGTCGAGGCCGGTCCGAGCAACCTCATGGCCGAGGACACCTCGGGCCAGAACCTCTACGAGAACGAGTCCTGGAACGGCACCGCGAGCACGCCCGACTACGTCGACTGGTCGGTGCCCGCGGGCGTGACGGTCACCGGCGTGAACTTCGTGCTCGACCCGTGGACCGGCGTCGTCGTCAAGGTCACCGACTCCGCGGGCAACCCCCTGCAGAACATCAACTGGGACCTGCTCGAGTACCGTCCCGCCGAGGGCGACTGGTTGGGCCAGCAGTACGGCCCCAAGCTCACCTCCGCCGACGGCACCGTCGCCGTGGGCACCGAGGTCGGCACGACGTACAAGTTCTGCGTCTCGGACACGTGGTACGACAACTGGGCACCCGCGACCCGGTACCAGGACCGTTGCTGGGACGGGGCGACGACGGAGGCCACGGCCACCCCGTTCACCGTGACGACCGAGACACGACGACGCGACCTCACGATCGTCCTCCCCGTCGCCGGCAAGGGCCTCACGGCCCGTGAGCCGTTCGTCAGCGGCACCCCCACGGTCGGCAGCACCCTCACGGTCGACCCGGGCACGTGGGCCCCCTCCGGCGTCGCTCTCACCTACGAGTGGATGAAGCCGAACGGCGCGGGCACCGGCTTCGTCGCGATCCCCGGCGCGACCGGTCGCACGTTCACCGTGACGAGCGACCTGTTGGGGACGTACGTCTTCGCCCGGGTCACCGGGACGCTGAGCGGCTACCGCAGCGCCCAGTACTACGCCAACGGCGTCGAGATCCGGTCGACGGCGCCGACGCTGGCGAGTCCGTTGACGATCACCGGATCGGGCGTTGCGGGCACCTCGCTCAACGCCTCGCACGGCGCCATCTCGCCTGCCGGCGACTGGTCGCCGAGCTACACCTGGGTCGTGGGGGGCGTGCCGCAGGACACCATGTGGGGCGGCCTGTCCCCGTTGGCCCTGACGAGCGCCATGGTGGGCCAGCGCATCACGCTGCGGATGAGCGCCTACCTCGACGGCGCCACGCTGCAGGTGAACGCCACCGGCCCGGTCGTGCTGGCCGGCACCGTCTCCGGCACGACACCCACGGTCACGGGCACGGCGAAGGTTGGAAGCACCCTCACCGCGGCCACGGGCACGTGGGGCCCGACTCCGGTCACCCTCGCCTACCAGTGGTACCGCTCGGGCGTCGCGATCTCGGGTGCCACGGCGACCACGTATGCGTTGACGGCCAGCGACCTGGGGAAGGCGATGACCGTCAAGGTCACCGGCTCCAAGGTGAGCTACGCCTCGACGGCGAAGACGTCTGCGGCCACGACGGCCGTCGCCGCGGGCACGCTCACCGCCCCGACGTCGACGATCAGCGGCACCAAGGCCGTCGGCTACACCCTCACCGCCGTCCCCGGGACGTGGGGCCCGGCGCCGGTCACGCTGGCCTACCAGTGGTACCGCTCGGGCGTCGCGATCTCCGGCGCCACGGCGAGCACGTACAAGTTGACGACGACCGACCAGACCAAGACGATGACCGTCAGGGTGACGGGCACGAAGTCCGGCTACACGACGGTCGCCCACACGTCTGCGGCGACGACCGCGGTGCTCGGCTCGTTCACGGCGCCCACCCCGACCCTGTCGGGCACGCAGCGGGTCGGATACACGCTGACGGCCAACCCCGGCACGTGGAGCCCGGCCCCGACGACCATGACCTACCAGTGGTACCGGTCCGGCGCGGCGATCTCGGGGGCCACCGCGAAGACGTACAAGCTCACGAGCACCGACAGGGGCACGTACGTCAAGGTCCGCGTCACCGGCGCGAAGTCCGGCTACCTCACGAGGTCCGTCTACTCGCCGCAGACGGCAGCCATAGGCTGACGCTCGGTCCCACGTGGGCGATCGACGGCGCTGCCTCCCCGGGGGCGGCGCCGTCGGCGTTCCCGACAGCGAGCGCGCCGCCTACCATGGCGTCATGCCGCCGAGTCCCCTCCCCGACGTGCCCGCCGTCCAGCTCGTCCTCGCCTCCGCCTCCCCGGCTCGACGGGCGACCCTTCGCTCCGCCGGTGTCGAGCCGGTCGTCGTCGTCAGCGAGGTCGACGAGGACCTGACCGTCGCCGAGGCGACGGATCGCTACGGCCCGCTCGAGCCGGCCGACATCTCGCTGCTGCTGGCCCGCGCCAAGGCCGAGGACGTCGCGGCCCGCGTCGACGCGGGCGTCGTCGTGCTCGGCTGCGACTCGGTGCTCGAGCTCGACGGGGAGGTCCACGGCAAGCCGGGCGACGCCGCGGAGGCCGTGTCCCGGTGGCGCCGGATGCGAGGCCGGTCAGGGGTGCTGCACACGGGCCACTGGCTCGTCGACGAGCGCGGCAGCGGCGGCGCCACGCTGGGCGCGACGGCGTCCACGACCGTCCACTTCGCGAAGCTCTCCGAGGAGGAGATCGAGGCCTACGTCGCCACGGGCGAGCCGCTCACCGTGGCCGGGGCCTTCACCATCGACGGGCTCGGCGGCGCGTTCGTCACGGCTGTCGAGGGCGACCACCACAACGTCGTCGGCCTGTCCCTGCCGTTGCTGCGCGACCTCCTGGCCGACGCCGGGGTCGAGTGGTTCGACGTCGTCGGCGGGGTCGCGAGGGGCGACGGTCAGGGGTAGAGGTCGTCGGTGAGGTTCTCGATGACGAGGTAGTGCTCGGTCCACCACCACATCTGGGCCGCGCCGATGACGACGATGAGCCCGAGCAGCCAGTAGCGGTAGCGCCGCCACCAGCGCAGCTTGAGGAACCACGCAATGACGAGCGTCATCGGGAAGGCGAGCAGGGCGTAGCGCACGCGGCTCGGTGTCGTGCTCGTCACGAGGATGATGTATGCGGGGTAGGCGCCCGCCCAGCCCCAGATCTCCGGGCCCCAGCGCCACGAGTTCTTCGTCAGCATGAACCACGTGAACGCGGCGATGCCCAACACGCCCGCGACCTGCCCGACGACGCCCCAGTAGTCGTAGAGGAGGTTCCACCACAGGTAGAGCTTGATCTTCGTCTCGATGTTCCAGGCGAGCATCGTGTCGTTGTACGCGTTGGGCGTGTCGGTCGCGATC
This sequence comes from Terrabacter sp. 2TAF16, assembly GCF_052115065.1. NCBI lineage: Bacteria > Bacillati > Actinomycetota > Actinomycetes > Micrococcales > Intrasporangiaceae > Terrabacter > Terrabacter sp. 2TAF16. The sequence goes on along the minus strand of NZ_JBFRFZ010000018.1, from coordinate 28,380 downwards.
GTGACGATCGTCGGCCAGAGGAAGGTCAGGGCCCCCGCGTAGGCGGCGAGCGCCGCCAACCCGACGCGCAGACGCACCGGGTGCTCGCCCTCGTCACCCTGCCGCCACCGGACGACCGCGTGGGCGATGATGACCGGCACCATCGCGATGACGACGTTGCGGCTCAGGGACAGGACGAGGAGCGCCAGAGCCACCCACCAGTACTGCCGCTTGCGGAGCAGCCACAGGACGGTGACGACGCCCAGCAGGGCCGTCGACTCGGTGTAGGAGGCCGAGAAGGCCGGCGACGCGATGAAGAAGCACGTGGCGACGACGGCGACGATCGCCTCCCAGCGACCGACGGCCTGGTCGACGAGCTTGAAGAGGACGTGCATCGCGGCGAAGCCGATGACGATCGACAGCGTCGGCGCGACGACGGCGAAGGGCAGGCCGGTGACCTTCATGATGAGTCCGGCGGTCATCGGGAACACCGGGAAGAAGGCCCACGGGTTCATGTCGATGCCGCCCCAGCCGACCCGGGGCAGCACCGCGGGATAGCCCTGCTCGGCGATGACGCGGTACCACTGGCCGTCCCAGCCCGTCATGACCGCGGCGTAGCCGGGGTCCGCGGGCGAGGGGTAGAAGATGCGGATGTTGGCCGTGCCGATGGGCAGCGGGATCTGGTAGCGCGAGAGGTAGGTCGCGGCGACCCAGACGAAGAGACGCGAGACGCCGAAGACCGCGAACGGAAACCAGACCGGGAAGCGGCGCCAGAACGGCTGCTTCCGCTCGACGTCCCGGTCGGGGTGCTCGAGCCTGTGACCGAGGCGCGGCTCAGACCGGCGGGACGGAGCGTCGGCGCTCGCTGAAGTGACGGTCACGCCGGGAAGCATAAGCCAGCCGGCGCACCAGGTCCGAGCGCAGCTCATCCGCCTCGATGATGGAGTCGAGGACCAGATCGGCCGCGAGACGCTCGATGTCGACGTCCTCCTCGTACTCCCGGCGCCGGTCTGCCACGAATCGTGCCTGTTCGTCCGGATCGGCGATCTCGGCGATCTTGTTGGCGTAGACGGCGTTGACGGCAGCCTCCGGCCCCATCACCGCGATGCGCGCGGTCGGGAGCGCGATCGTCGCGTCGGGTCCGAAACCGGGTCCGCCCATGGCGTAGAGCCCCGCCCCGTAGGCCTTGCGGACGACGACGCAGAACTGCGGCACGGTCGCGGACGAGACGGCGCTGACCATCTTGGCGCCGTGACGGATGATGCCGCCGCGCTCGACCTCGGAGCCGATCATGAAGCCGGGCACGTCGGCGAGGTAGACGAGCGGGATGTTGAAGGCGTCGCACAGCCAGATGAAGCGCGCGGCCTTGTCGGCGCTGTCGGTGAAGAGCACGCCGCCCTTGACCATCGAGTTGTTGGCGACGATGCCGACGGTCTGGCCCTCGAGACGGCCGAAGCCGATGACGAGCTCACCGGCCCAGAGGGGCTTGAGCTCGAAGAAGGAGTCGTCGTCGACGAGCCCGTCGATGACCTCGTGGACGTCGAAGGGCACCGACTCCCGCTCGGGCACGGTCGCACGGGTCAGCGGCGTCGCGGGCTCCTCGGCGGCATACGTGGGCGGGTGGTCGCGCCAGCTGCCGGGGACGTAGGAGAAGTAGAGCTTGGCCAGCTCGATGGCCTCGGCGTCGTCGTGGGCGAGCAGGTCACCGACACCGGAGACCGTGCAGTGCATCCGGGCGCCGCCCATCTCCTCGAGGGAGACCTTCTCGCCGACGACCATCTCGGCCATGCGCGGGCTGCCGAGGTACATCGACGCATTGCCCTCGACCATGATGATGAGGTCGCAGAAGCTGGGGATGTAGGCGCCGCCCGCGGCACTCGGACCGAAGAGGCAGCAGATCTGCGGCACCTTGCCCGAGAGCGCCACCTGGTTGTGGAAGATGCGCCCGGCGCCGCGGCGGCCGGGGAACATCTCGACCTGGTCGGTGATGCGGGCGCCTGCCGAGTCGACGAACCAGAAGACCGGCAGCTCCTCGCGCAGTGCCATCTCGGTGGCGCGGACGATCTTCTCGACGGTCCGGGCGCCCCAGGATCCGGCCTTGACGGTGGGGTCGTTGGCGATGACGATCGCCGCTCGTCCGTCGACGGTGCCGCGTCCCGTGACGACGCCGTCGGCCGGGAGACCCGGCGCCAGCGCGTTGGCGTAGCGGCCGTCCTCGACGAACGAGCCCTCGTCGAAGAGCAGCGCGATGCGGTCGCGGACGTAGATCTTGCCCTGCGCGTCGAGCTTGGCCTGGGCTTTCTCCGGTGCGCTGGCCGACGCCGTGTGGGCGGCCGCGAGACGGGTCCGGACGTCGGCGACGCGCGGGTCGCCGTGCGGGTCAGGGCTCGGCGTGGTGCCGGGGGTGGTGCTCGGTGCGGTCCCGGTCATGCCGGCAGCCCCATCCCGCGGGCGATGAGCATGCGCTGGACCTCGGACGTGCCCTCGCCGATCTCGAGGATCTTGGCGTCGCGGTAGAAGCGGGCCACGGGGTACTCCTCCATGAAGCCGTTGCCGCCGAAGACCTGCGTCGCGATCCGGGTGGCCGTGACGGCGGCCTCGGTCGAGTAGAGCTTGGCGATGGCGGCAGCCTGCTTGACCTCCTTGACGGAGCGCTTGCCGGCGTGGAGCTCGTCCTTGAGCCAGGCCGCCTTGTAGGTCAGCAGCCGGGCGCCCTCGACCATGACCGCGAGGTCGGCGAGCTGGAACGAGACGCCCTGGTTGACGCCGATCGGGCGGCCGAAGGCGACGCGGGTCTTCGCGTAGTCGGTGGCGAGCTCGAGGCACGCCTGGGCGCAGCCGACGGCGAGTGCCGAGATGGCGATGCGGCCGTCGTCGAGGGTCTTGAGGAACTGCTTGAAGCCCTCCCCCTCCGCGCCGAGGAGGTGGTCGGCGGGGACGCGGCAGTCCTCGAACGTGAGGCCGTGGGTGTCGGAGACGTGCCAGCCGAGCTTGTGGTACGCCGGCTCGACGACGAAGCCCCGGGTGCCGGCGGGCACCATGATCGCCGAGATCTGCGGCGAGCCGTCCTCGTTCGTGCCGGTGCGCGCGGTCACGGTGACGACGGACGTGATGTCGGTGCCGGAGTTCGTGATGAAGGCCTTGGCGCCGTTGACGACCCACTCGTCGCCGTCGCGGACGGCTCGCGTGCGGGTCGCACCGGCATCGGAGCCGGCCTCGGGCTCGGTGAGGCCGAAGCCGGCGAGGGCGCGGCCGGCGACGAGGTCGGGCAGGAAGCGCTGCTTCTGCTCCTCGGTCCCGTAGGTGAGGATCGGGTTGATGCCGAGCCCCACGCCCGCGGACAGTGTGATGCCGATCGACTGGTCGACGCGGCCCAGCTCCTCGATGGCGACGCAGAGGCTGGTGAAGTCGCCGGACTCCCCTGCGCCGCCGTACTCCTCCGGCACGACGAGGCCGAACAGCCCGAGGTCACCCATCTTCGGCACGAGGTCGGCCGGGAAGTAGGCGGCGGCGTCCCACTTGGCGATGTGGGGCGCGACCTCCTTCTCGGCGAAGTCGCGGACGACCATCCGGAAGTCCTCGTGGTCCTGGCTGAGCTCGAACATCGCTGTTCTCCTGAAGGGGTGGCGGCCATCACGCGCTCGTGACGCGTGCTTGACGTTGACGTAAACGTAAAGCACTATCGACCCCATGACAAGTGACACCTCGACCACGCACCGGTCCTCGCGGACCGGCGAGACGTGGACCATCGCCCAGGTGGCCGAGGCGTTCGACGTCACCCATCGGACGGTGCGCCACTACGAGGACCTCGGGCTCATCTCCCCCGAGCGTCGCGGCACGCAGCGCGTCTACCACCGCCGCGACCGCACGCGCCTCGGCCTGATCCTGCGCGGCAAGCGGCTCGGTTTCCCGCTCGAGGAGATCCGCACGATCATCGACCTCTTCGACGCCCCGCGCGGTCGTCGCACCCAGCTCGAGTACGTCCTGGACCAGATCGACGAGCGCCGCACCGACCTCGAGCAGCGGCTGCGGGACGTGCAGGACGCCATCGCCGAGCTCGGCGAGTTCGAGCGCCGCTGTCGCGACGACCTCGGGCGCCTCGACCACGTGTGAGGGGCCGGGCCCCGCGTGACACGATGGGGACATGAGCGCTGAAGACACGAAGATCTCCGCCTACGCCCACCCCGAGCGGCTCGTCACGACCGACTGGCTCGCGGAGCAGGTCTCGGCCGGCGGCATTGGCGGCCCGGACGGGATCGTGCTGCTCGAGTCCGACGAGGACGTCCTGCTCTACGAGACCGGTCACATCCCCGGCGCGCTCAAGATCGACTGGCACGTCGACCTCAACGACCCCGTGACGCGCGACTACGTCGACGGCGCCCGGTTCGCCGAGGTGATGGGTCAGCGCGGCATCAGCCGCGACACGACCGTCGTCATCTACGGCGACAAGAGCAACTGGTGGGCGGCCTACGCCCTCTGGGTCTTCAGCCTCTTCGGCCACGAGGACGTCCGGCTGCTCGACGGTGGCCGGGCGAAGTGGGTCGCGGAGGGCCGCGAGCTGACTCGCGAGGTGGCGTCCCCGACGGCCGTGGACTACCCCGTCGCCGAGCGTGACGACGCCCCGATCCGCGCCTTCAAGGACGACGTCCTCGCGCACCTCGGCAAGCCCCTCGTCGACGTCCGCTCCCCCGGCGAGTACTCCGGCGAGCTGCTCCACATGCCCGACTACCCCCAGGAGGGGGCGATGCGCGGCGGACACATCCCCGGCGCGAAGTCGGTGCCGTGGGCGCGCGCTGCCGACGAGGACGGCTCGTTCAAGTCGCGCGAAGACCTCGAGGCGATCTACCTCGAGGAGCAGGGCCTGACGCCGTCCGACGACGTCGTCGCGTACTGCCGCATCGGCGAGCGCTCGTCGCACACGTGGTTCGTCCTGACCCACCTGCTCGGCTTCGAGGCCGTGCGCAACTACGACGGCTCGTGGACCGAGTGGGGCAACGCCGTGCGCGTTCCCATCGAGAAGTGACCCCGACGCGAGACAGGAGCCTCTCGTGAGCGACACCCCGCTGCCGGCCTCCCTGGCCGAGATCGCCGAGGACTTCCGCTCGGCGAGCAACGACCTCAAGCTGCAGCTGCTGCTGGAGTTCAGCGACGAGCTGCCGGGACTGCCCGAGCGGTATGCCGGCCACCTCGACCAGCTCGAACGTGTCGACGAGTGCCAGTCGCCGCTCTTCCTCACGGTCGAGGTCGCCGACGGCCCCTCCCTCGAGGACCGGGTCGTCAGCCTCTTCTTCGACGCACCCGCCGAGGCCCCGACGACCCGCGGCTTCGCCGGCATCCTGCACGAGGGTCTCGACGGCCTCTCGGCCACCGAGGTGCTGGGCGTCCCCGACGACGCCCCGATGCGCTTCGGTCTCGCCGAGGCCGTGTCACCCCTGCGCATGCGCGGGATGGTGGCCATGCTCGGTCGCATCAAGCGCCAGGTCCGCGCCAAGACCGCCGTCTGACCCCGCCACTCACCGCACCCTACGTCAGTGCCCCACCCAGCGGGGCACTGACATAGCCGCCAACCCCCACCGCCCGCCGGGCACCCACCCGCACGCGCTACGTCAGTGCCCCACCCAGCGGGGCACTGACGTAGCCGCCGAGCCCGGCCACCTGCTGGGCACCCACCCGCGCTCGCTACGTCACTGCCCCACGGGGCGGGGCAGTGACGTGGCGATCTGTCCACACCCCCGGGACGTGTCGCTCGCCTGTGGATCGTGAACGTACGACCTCGCTGCAGTGTCGGCACCGACGCCGATGATCACGACCATGAGCCCGGAACGGATGCAGGCAGAGGACGTGGTTGCGCGTTACGTCGTGCGGGCACGCCGACTCGCCGACCTCAGCCAGCGCGAGCTCGCAGCACGGGTGGGAGTGTCGTCGAGCACCGTGGGTCGCTACGAGACCGGCTCCGTGGCACCTGGCTTCGGCATCTTCGCGGAGATCCTCGCGCTGGCGGGGCTCCACCTCGCCGTCGTCGACGGTGACGGAAACGAGGTGATGCCCGTGCCGGTCGACACCGTGCGGGACAACCAGGGGCGACGGTTCCCTGCCCACCTCGACGTCGCCCCTCCGGACGAGGTGCCCTTCGAACGCTGGGCCTTCCCGCGCTACGACCGGCCCGAGGCCCGGGGCTGGTTCCGCCACCGGGCCGCCCGGGACGAGCTGGCCGAGGCCGCACCCCGCAGAGGACGCCCGACCGACCATCCGACTGAGGCGGCGCTCACGCTGCGCCATCGCCTCATGCGAGGGCGGCAGCCTCGTATCGACGCACCACCGATGGCCGACGTCGAGTGCGCGTGCCTCGACGTCTGCTTCGAGGAGCTGTGCACCGCTGCATGTCCCTGCCAGTGCGAGCCGCGCGGCCTCAGGGTCCGCAGACGCCTCGCGCTCCCCGGCGAAGACGAAGGCGACGACGAGCGCGGTGGCCCGGCGGGGCGCCTCGGCACTCCGCCGCCCATCGTGTAGTGCTCGGATGATCGTCGCCCACGGCGGCTGGCGGCGCTCGGGCCCGCCGACCCCCTCACGCAACACCAGAGCGCGGGAGCAACGGACGACGCGTGGGTCAACCTCCGATGCGGGTGCGCACCTCGTAGAGCTCGGGGAAGAAGGTCAGGTCGAGGGCGCGCCGCAGGAAGTCGACGCCCGTCGAGCCGCCGGTGCCGGTCTTCTGCCCGATCGTGCGCTGCACGACCTGCAGGTGCCGGAAGCGCCACTGCTGGAAGTTGTCCTCGAGGTCGACGAGCTCCTCGCACGTCTCATAGACGCCCCAGTGCTCGTTCGGCTCGGCGTAGACGGCCGCGAAGACGTCGACGAGCCCCTCGTCGTGGCGGTAGGGCTGGGTCCAGTCACGGTCGAGCAGGCCTGCCGGGACGGCATACCCACGTCGACCGAGGTAGGCGAGGAACTCGTCGTAGAGGCTGGGCTCGTGCAGCAGCGCGTCGAGCGCCGAGCGGGCGCCCTCGTCGTGCGAGAACACGGCCACCATGTCGGCGTTCTTGTTGCCGAGGAGGAACTCGACCTCGCGATACTGCGCCGACTGGAAGCCCGAGCTCGCGGCGAGGAAGGGCCGGATCTGCGCGTACTCGCTCGGCGTCAGCGTCGCGAGCACCGACCACTGGTCCGTCAGGGTGTGCTGGATGTGCTTGACGCGGGCGAGCCTCTTGAGCGCCGGCGCCAGCTCGTCGTCCCTGAGCAGGCTTCTGGCAGAACGGAGCTCGTGGATGAGGAGCTTGAGCCACAGCTCCGACGTCTGGTGCTGGATGATGAAGAGCAGCTCGTCGTGCTGGGGCGGCTCGCTCAGCGGCTGCTGCGCGCTGAGGAGGGTGTCCAGCCGCAGGTAGTCGCCGTAGGACATCTTGCGCGTGAAGTCGCGCTGGATCCCCTCCTCCAGGTCGCGCTTGCTGCGTCGGTCGGGCCCTCCCGGGGCGGCACTGTCCATGCCGGCGATCTTAGGGGTGGGGTCAGCGCGACCGCGGACGGATGCGGACGAGGTGGGACACGACGCCCGGCACCCAGCCGGTCTCGCCGCGCATCCAGCGCGCACCGACGAGGTTGTGCGGCACGACCACCGTGTCGGCGCGCGCCGCCACGAGGCCGAGGTCGGTGCCGAAGACGTCGGTGACGACGGCCCAGTCCCGCGCGCTGTGGCGAGCGAGGTGCTCGCCGATGGCCACGGCATACGTCTCGACGACGACGTCCGGCCCCTCCCCCGAGCCACCCTCGTCGGCCCAGCGGCGGTAGGCCGTGTCGTAGTGGGCGCCGATCGACGCGAGGTCGTCGACGTCCACCCCTTCAGCGGCGGCGTGCTCGAGCGCCGAGGCGATGCGGTCCCGCTCCTCGTCACCGAGCGGCACCGCGACCGGGCGCCCGGTGACGTCGGGGCCGAGCGCGTCGTCCAAGTCCTCGCCGACGCCGGACTCCACGTCCGCGGGCTCGTCGGTGTCGTCCTTGCCCTTGCGCGAGAACAGGCCCATGCCCGCCAATCTAGCGGCTCTGGCCCACCCCGGGTCAGGTCAGCCGAAGGTGTCCGGGTCGGGGCCGGTGCGCGTGCCCCGGTCGAGGCCCGCGAGGGCCCCGAGGTCGTCGTCGCCGAGGCGGAAACCGAAGATCTCGATGTTCTCCGCGATGCGGACCGGGGTGACCGACCGCGTCAGCACGACGTTGCCGAGCTCGACGTGCCAGCGCAGCACGAGCTGGGCCGGCGTGACCGAGTGCTTGGCGGCGAGGTCGCGGACGACCGGGTCGTCGAGCAGGCCGGCGCGCACGGCGAGCGGGCTCCAGGCCTCGGTGACGATGCCGTGCTCGGCATGGAAGGCGCGCAGCTCACGCTGCTGGAGGTAGGGGCTCAGCTCGACCTGGTTGACCGACGGCAGGACTCCGGTCTCGCCGAGCAGGCGCTGGAGGTGGGGCACCTGGAAGTTGCAGACGCCGACCGAGCGGACCCGGCCCTCGCGCTGGAGCTCGAGCATCGCTCGCCAGGCGTCGACGTAGGCGTCCTGCGGCGGCGCCGGCCAGTGGATGAGGTAGAGGTCGAGGACCTCGATGCCGAGGCGCTGCATCGACGCGTCGAAGGCGGCGGGGACGTTCGTGTGGTCGTCGTTCCAGACCTTCGTCGTGACGAAGACGCCGTCGCGGTCGACGTCCTCGCGGGCGAGGACCCGGCCGACGCCCTCCTCGTTGCCGTAGATCCGGGCGGTGTCGATGTGGCGGTAGCCGTCGTCGAGGGCCTGCCCGAAGGCGGCGTCGACGGCACGGTCCGGGACCTCCCAGACGCCGAAGCCGATCTGCGGGATGGCCAGGCCGGGGGTGGAGGCGTGGCCGAGGTCGAGGGTCGGGGCTGACTCGTGTGTCGTCATGCCGTCCACGCTAGGTCGAGGCGGACCGCGGCGGTGTGCGCGACCTCACTCCGAGACGACCGGGAATAGGCCGGAGGACGCCGAATTGACGTGACGTCAGCCCGATAGAGTCCGATCCATGGCACCCATCAGCAAGGTACTGATCGCAAACCGTGGTGAGATCGCCGTCCGCATCGCGCGGGCGTGCGCGGACAGTGGGATCGCCTCGGTCGCGGTCTACGCCGACCCGGACCGGGATGCCCTGCACGTCAAGGTCGCCGACGAGGCGTACGCCCTCGGGGGCTCGACCCCCGGTGAGAGCTACCTCGTCCAGGAGAAGCTGCTCGACGTCGCCCGTCAGGCCGGGGCGGACGCGGTCCACCCCGGCTACGGCTTCCTCGCCGAGAACGCGTCGTTCGCCCAGGCCGTCATCGACGCCGGGCTGGTCTGGATCGGCCCCGGACCGCAGGCCATCGACTCGCTGGGCGACAAGGTCAAGGCGCGCCACATCGCCACGAAGGCCGGCGCACCGCTCGTGCCCGGCACGAAGGATCCCGTCTCCGGGGCCGACGAGGTCGTCGAGTTCGCCAAGGAGCACGGCCTGCCCGTGGCGATCAAGGCGGCCTACGGCGGCGGCGGACGCGGCCTCAAGGTCGCCCGCGCGATGGAGGAGATCCCCGACCTCTACGACTCGGCCGTCCGCGAGGCCGTGACGGCGTTCGGCCGTGGCGAGTGCTTCGTCGAGCGCTTCCTCGACCACCCACGCCACGTCGAGACCCAGTGCCTCGCCGACCAGCACGGCAACGTCGTCGTCGTCTCGACCCGCGACTGCTCGCTCCAGCGCCGCAACCAGAAGCTCGTCGAGGAGGCCCCCGCACCCTTCCTCACCGAGGAGCAGCACACCGAGCTGCTCCGCGCGAGCAAGGCGATCCTCAAGGAGGCCGGCTACGTCGGCGCCGGGACGTGCGAGTTCCTCGTCGGGCCGGCCGGCGACATCAGCTTCCTCGAGGTCAACACGCGCCTGCAGGTCGAGCACCCCGTGACCGAGGAGGTCACCGGCATCGACCTCGTGCGCGAGCAGTTCCGCATCGCGAACGGCGAGTCCCTCGACTACGGCGACCCCGAGCCCCACGCCCACTCGATCGAGTTCCGGATCAACGGCGAGGACGCCGGCCGGGGCTTCCTCCCGGCCCCGGGCACCGTGAGCCGCATGGTCGTGCCGCAGGGCCCCGGCGTGCGCTGGGATGCCGGCATCGTCGAGGGCGACACGGTCGCCGGCGCGTTCGACTCCATGATCGCCAAGCTCGTCATCACCGGCCGCACCCGCGAGCAGGCCATCGAGCGCTCCCGTCGGGCGCTGGCCGAGCTGACCATCGAGGGCATGCCGACGGTCGTCCCCTTCCACCGCGCGGTCGTCGCCGACCCGGCCTTCGCACCGGCCGACGGCGCGCCGTTCACGATCCACACCCGCTGGATCGAGACGGAGTTCGACAACACCATCGAGGCGTATGCCGGCCCGGCGGCCGACACGGCCGAGGCGGAGGAGCGCCAGACCGTCGTCGTCGAGGTCGGCGGCAAGCGCCTCGAGGTCTCGCTCCCGGGCGGCCTCTCGCTCGGTGGTGGCGGGGGCGCCTCCGCGGCGAAGAAGAAGGCGCCCAAGCGGTCCGGCGGTGGCAAGTCCGGTGGCGCCGCCTCCGGCGACTCCCTCACGGCCCCGATGCAGGGCACCATCGTCAAGATCGCCGTCGAGGAGGGTGCGACCGTCGCAGCGGGTGACCTCATCATCGTCCTCGAGGCGATGAAGATGGAGCAGCCGATCACCGCCCACAAGGCCGGTGTCGTCTCCGGCCTGACCGCGAAGGTCGGCGAGACCGTCACGTCGGGCGCCGTGCTCGCCGAGATCGCGGACGTCGTCGAGGCCTGAACGACGCAGAACGGACAACGACGAGGGCCCCCGGGTGAGCGGCGCTCGCGTCAGCCCTGCCTGGCGGGCGGGTCGCCGAGGGTGATGTCACCCTCGCCCGATCCGGGCAGGTTGGGGTCGGGGACGCCGGGCAGGTCGTGCTCACCCGCGGGCTCGCCGGCTGGCGGGATCTCCGACGGTCCCGGTCCACCGGGCAGGTGGGGGTCGACGGGGGCCGGGTCGGTCGGGTCGACCGGGGGCCTCGGCTCGGTGGGTCCCGGAGCGGGCGCCGGGGTCGGGGTCGGGGTGGGCACGGGTTCCGGTGTGGGCGCAGGCACCGGGGTCGGAGCCGGCTCGGGCGTCGGAGCCGGGCTCGGCGCCGGCGCGGGCGGGGCCGGCGGCTCAGGGGCGCCGGGCGGCTGAGTGCCCTCCGCGTCGGCTGGCAGCCCGAGGCTCACCTTGAGCGTGTCGGTGCCCTGGTCGACCTGGTCTGCGTACTTGCCGCCGGTGCGCTCGTTGATGAGCTCCTCGGCCTTGTCGAGACCCTGCTCGGCCTGCTCGGGGTGACCCTTGACGAAGTCCTTGGCCTTCTGGATCCAGTCGCTCACTGCGTGTGCCTCCACGGTCCGACCTGCCCAGGAACGTCCGACCCGCGGCCCGGGCGACCTCCCTGGCGTGGCGACGACGCCGCCACCGTCCCGACGCTACGCCTCTGGCACACTGCACGTGTGTTTGCGACCCTCACCACTGCCACGGCCGAGCAGCCCGTCTTCTCCGTGGCGAACCTCGTCATCCTCATCGTCGTGGCGGCGATCCTCTACCCGCTCCAGAAGAAGCTGCGCCAGGTGGTCTCGCGCCGCCGACGCGAGCGGTGGGCCGAGGAGGACCGGCGCGCAAACCTCGAGCGCGGGTCGGCAGACCGGCCGGCGCCGGGCGACGAGCAGCACTGAGCCACCGACGGCGTATGCCGTCCGCCCGGGTCCCGCGGCGACGCGTGGCCGGCGCGCCGTCCCGCCTCGTCCGGTGTCGTCCCGGGCGGGTGTCAGTCGGACTGGTGCAGCTGGCGCGCCGCCTCGGCGATCGAGCCGGAGAGCGAGGGATAGACCGTGATGGTGCTCGACACCTGGTCGACGCTGAGCCGGTTCTGCACGGCCAGCGCGACGGGGTAGATCAGCTCTGAGGCCTTCGGCGCGACGACGACGCCGCCGAGCACCGTGCCGTAGCCCTTGCGGCAGAAGAGCTTGACGAAGCCGTCGCTGATGCCCTGCATCTTGGCGCGCGGGTTGCGGGCGAGCGGCAGGGTGACCGACTCGACCTCGGGTGACTCGTCGGCGGTGTTCTGGCTGATGCCGACCGTCGCGATCTCGGGCTCGGTGAAGATGTTGGCGGCGACGCCCCGGACGTTGAGCGGCGACACGGCGTCGCCGAGCGCGTGCCACATGGCGATGCGGCCCTGCATGGCGGCGACCGACGCGAGGGGCAGCACCCCGGTGCAGTCGCCCGCCGCGTAGACGCCGCCGACACTGGTGCGCGAGACGCGGTCGACCTGGACGTGTCCGGAGGGGCTGAGCTCGACGCCGGCCTCCTCGAGGCCGAGACCCGCGGTGTTGGGCACGGACCCGACGGCGAGCAGCGCGTGCGAGCCCTCGACCGTGCGGCCGTCAACGAGGGTCACGACGACGCCGTCGGCGGTGCGCTCGACCGAGGCTGCACGCGACTTGTTGAGGACCTCCATGCCGCGCTTGCGGAAGACGTCCTCGATGACGGTGGCGGCGTCGGCGTCCTCGCCGGGCAGCACCCGGTCACGGGAGGAGACGAGGACGACCTGGGAGCCGAGGCCGAGGTAGGCCTGGGCGAGCTCGGCGCCGGTGACACCGGAGCCGATGACGATGATGCGCTCGGGCAGCTCCTCGAGGGAGTAGATCTGCTGCCAGGTGAGGATGCGCTCGCCGTCGGGCCGCATCGTGTCCATGACGCGGGGCGCCGCGCCCGTGGCGACGAGGACGACGTGGGCCGTGAGCTCCCGCGTCGTGCCGTCGGCGAGCTCGGCGACGACGCGCTCGCGACCGGCGATCCGGGCGGTGCCGCGCAGGACCGTGACGCCGACCTGCTCGAGGCTGCCCTGGATGTCGGCGCTCTGGGCGGCCGCGAGCTCGAGGATCCGGTCGTTGACGGTGTGCGCCTGGGCGACGGCGTCGGACACCTCGTCACCGTCGTCGTCCTGCAGACGCACGCCGAGGCGCGAGGCCGTCTCGAAGTCGGACATGTAGTCGGCGGTCGCGATGAGGGCCTTGCTCGGCACGCAGTCCGTGAGGACCGCCGCGCCGCCGAGACCGTCCTTCTCGACGATGGTGACCTGCGCCCCGAGCTGGGCCGCGACGAGGGCCGCCTCGTAGCCGCCGGGGCCGCCGCCGATGATGACAACGGATGTCTCGCGCGTGATCACGGGACCATCCAACCATCCCCCGCGCCGAGGCCCGGCCGGCCCCCGAGCCGCCGCCCGGGGAGCGGTTCCTGCGCCGCGACGACCTCGCTAGAGTCCTGAGCGTGACCAGTTCCCACCGCGATCTCAGCGACCCCTCCACCGACCCCTTCGACGTCGCCGCCGACGCCGCCGCCGTCATCGCCGAGCGCACCGGCGTCGACCACCACGACGTCGCGCTCGTGCTCGGCTCGGGCTGGGGCCAGACCGCCGACCTCATCGGTGAGACGCTCGCGACCGTCGACAACGCCGACGTCCCCGGCTTCCACAAGGCCGCCGTCGCCGGCCACTCCGGCAGCATGCGCTCGGTCGCCATCGGCGACACCGGCCGTCGGGCCCTCGTCTTCGGCACCCGCACCCACTTCTACGAGGGACGCGGCGTGCGGGCCGTCGTCCACGGCGTGCGCACCGCGAAGGCCGCGGGCTGCTCGACGGTCGTCCTGACCAACGGGTGCGGCGGCCTCAACCCGGCCTGGGCGCCCGGCACCCCGGTCCTCATCCGCGACCACATCAACCTCACCGCGCACTCCCCCATCGAGGGTGCGAACTTCGTCGACCTCACCGACCTCTACACCCCGCGACTGCGCGACCTCGCCCGCGAGGTCGACCCCGACCTCGACGAGGGCGTCTACGTCCAGTTCCGCGGCCCCCACTACGAGACCCCGGCCGAGGTGCAGATGGCCAAGGTCATCGGCGGGGACCTCGTCGGCATGTCGACGAGCCTCGAGGCGATCGCCGCGCGTCAGGCCGGGCTCGACGTCCTCGGCATCTCGCTCGTCACCAACCTCGCCGCGGGCATCTCGGACCTGCCGCTGAGCCACGCGGAGGTGCTCGAGGCCGGCCAGGCCGCCGCCGAACGGTGCGGCCGCCTGCTCGCAGCGGTCGTGGGGCGTCTCTGATGACGACCGTCGACACGACCGAGACGTTGTATGCCGCGGCGCGCGCCTGGCGCGACGACGACCCCGACCCGACGACCCGTGACGAGCTCGATGCCGTCCTCGGGCGGGCCGCCGCGGGAGACGCGGAGGCCGCCGCCGACCTCGCCGACCGCATGGCGGGCCTGCTCGAGTTCGGGACCGCGGGCCTGCGCGGGGCCCTCGGCGCCGGCCCCAACCGGATGAACCGCAGCGTCGTCATCCGCGCGGCGGCCGGCCTCACGGCATACCTCAAGGACGAGGGGCGCGCCGGCGAGGCGCCGACGGTCGTCGTCGGCTTCGACGCACGCTACAACTCCGACGTCTTCGCCCGCGACACGGCCGCGGTCGTCGTCGCTGCCGGCGGTCGGGCGCTGCTGCTGCCCCAGCCCCTTCCGACGCCCGTCCTCGCGTTCGCGATCCGCCACCTCGGCGCCGATGCCGGCGTCATGGTGACGGCGAGCCACAACCCGCCTCAGGACAACGGCTACAAGGTCTACCTCGGCGACGGCAGCCAGATCGTGCCGCCGGCCGACGCCCAGATCGCCGCCCACATCGGTCGCGTCGAGCGGGTGGCCGACGTGCCGCGCGTGTCCGAGGGCTGGGAGACGCTGGGCGACAACCTCCTCGAGGACTACGTCGACGCCGTCGTCAGCGTCGTCGACCCGCACTCACCGCGCGACCTGCGCATCGTCCACACGAGCCTGCACGGCGTCGGCCACGGCACGGTGCACACGGCCTTCGTCCAGGCGGGCTTCGCGGCCCCGGTCGTCGTCGACGAGCAGGCCGTGCCCGACCCGGACTTCCCGACCGTCGCCTTCCCGAACCCCGAGGAGAAGGGTGCGATCGACCTCGCGCTCGCCCGTGCGCGCGCCGTCGGCTGCGACCTCGTCATCGCCAACGACCCCGATGCCGACCGCTGCGCCGCCGCCGTGCTCGACCCGGCGCTCGGCGACTGGCGGATGCTGCGCGGCGACGAGGTGGGGGCACTGCTCGGCGCGCACATCGTGCAGCGAGGTGTCTCGCGCCGCGACGTCTTCGCCAACTCCATCGTGTCCTCGCGCCTGCTCGCGTCGATCGCCAAGGCGGCCGGACTCGCCCACGAGGAGACGCTGACCGGCTTCAAGTGGATCTCCCGCGTCGACCGGCTGCGCTACGGCTACGAGGAGGCGCTCGGCTACTGCGTCGCCCCGCAGCTCGTCCGCGACAAGGACGGCGTCAGCGCCGCCCTCCTGCTCGCCGAGCTCGCGGCCGGCCTCAAGGCGCAGGGGCGCTCCCTCATCGACCTGCTCGACGACCTCGCGATCGAGCACGGCGTCCACGCGACCGACTCGTTCGCGGTGCGCGTCTCGGACCTCGCCCAGACCGACACCCTCATGAGCCGCCTGCGTGCCGAGCCACCCACCACGGTGGCCGGCGTCGACGTCGCCCGCGTCGACGACCTCGCGGAGGGCGACGGCGGGCTGCCACCGACCGAGGGACTGCGCTACCACCTCGCCGACCGCTCGCGGGTCATCGTCCGCCCGAGCGGCACCGAGCCCAAGGTGAAGGTCTACCTCGAGGTCATCGAGCCCGTGGCCGGTCCGGCGTCGCTCGGGGAGTCCCGTGCGGTCGCCGAGACGCGCCTCGCCCGGGTCCGGGCCGACCTCGAACGCCTCACGTCCCTGTGACGCCGCTCCACGCGTACGCCATCGACGGCGTACGCGTGGGGCCGGGCCACCCTGACCCGTCAGAGCGGGCCAGGTCAGACGACGAACGTGCCGATGACGAAGAAGGCGAGGCCGACGAGGAGCAGGCCGACGGACGCCGGGTCCCAGACCTGGTGCGCGATGCGTGGCGTCCGGCCGTCCTTGCGCTTGCGGTCGGCGCTCATCCGGGCCTCGACCTCGGCCGCGACGGCCTGCGCCTCGACCTTCGACTTCGCCGGCTCCTCGGTGGTCCCCTTGCCCCGCACCTTGTTGGCGCCCACGGTCAGCATGCCGCGGCCGTACCTCGGACGACCGGGGTCGGCCGGCACCCCCCACGCGGTGTAGCGGCGGCCGTCCGCGACGACCTCGAGCGCCCAGCGTGACCTGACCTCGCTGATGGCCGGCCACGTGACGTCGACGACCCGCAACGGGTTGACGAGTCGGATCCCCTCGGCGTGGATGACGACGCAGGGGCGCACGACGAAGAGCCACAGCAGCACGAGTGCGAGCACCACGGTCGAGATGAGCGTCCAGCTGCGCGGTTCGGTCAGCACACCGGGGACGAGCAGGGCGACGCCGGCCGCCGCGCCGATGACGCCGACGGTGACCGACGAGCCGGGCCGGAGCGTGCGGGCATCGCGCAGGGCGACGCGCTGGGGATGCTCCTCGGCGGGTGAGTCGGAGGGCAGCGGGGACACGTCGGGGCTCACGGACAGACTCTCTCACGCGTCACGGGCCGTCTCGATAGGTGGATAGACTCCCGTGGTGACAGTTAGCACCACGACGCGCACCGCGCAGGACCTCACCGCGCAGGCGCGGGACGTCCTCGGGGTGTCGCGCCTGACGAACCATGCCCTCACCTCCTGGCTGCACGGCCTCCCCGGGGTCGACCAGGTCGGCTGCGAGGCACGGGCGGCGTCCCTCGGCACCCGCTCGATCAAGACGACGAGCAAGGCCTGGGCGATCGACACCGCCATCGGGATGATCGACCTGACCACCCTCGAGGGCTCCGACACGGTCGGCAAGGTCCGGTCCCTCTGCGCCAAGGCCCTCGTGCCCGACCCGCTCGACCCCACGACGCCACGCCCCGCCGCCATCTGCGTCTACGGCGACATGGTCGCGACCGCGAAGGCCGCGCTCGGCGACAGCGGCATCCACGTCGCCGCCGTGGCGACGGCCTTCCCGTCCGGGCGCGCGAGCATGCCGGTCAAGCTGGCCGACACCCGCGACGCCGTCGAGGCCGGCGCCGACGAGATCGACATGGTCATCGACCGCGGTGCGTTCCTCTCGGGTGACTACCTCACCGTCTTCAACCAGATCGCCGAGGTCAAGCAGGCCTGCGGCACGGCGCACCTCAAGGTCATCATGGAGACCGGCGAGCTCGTCACCTACGACAACGTCCGCCGCGCCTCGTACCTCTCGATGCTCGCGGGCGGTGACTTCATCAAGACCTCCACCGGCAAGGTGCAGCCCGCCGCCACCCTGCCCGTCACGCTCATCATGCTCGAGGCCGTGCGCGACTGGCGCGACCTCACCGGCAGTCAGGTCGGCGTCAAGCCGGCCGGTGGCATCAAGACGACCAAGGACGCCATCAAGTACCTCGTCATGGTCAGCGAGATCGCCGGCGACGACTGGCTCTCGCCCGAGTGGTTCCGCTTCGGCGCCTCGAGCCTGCTCAACGACCTCATCCTCCAGCGTCAGAAGCTCGCCACGGGTGCCTACTCCGGCGCCGACTACGTGACGATCGACTGATCGCGACTGCCTGACTGACCGACCGCGCCTCACACGACAGCGCCCACGAAAGACACCCTGATGCCGAAGTTCGAGTACGCCCCAGCGCCGGAGTCGCGCGCCATCGTCACGATCGAGAAGTCCTACGGTCTCTTCATCGACGGTGCGTTCACGCGTCCCAAGGCGACCTTCCCCACCGTCAACCCCGCCGACGAGACGGTCCTGGCCGAGGTGAGCCAGGCCGGCCCCAAGGACGTCGACCAGGCCGTCGCCGCGGCCAGGCGAGCCTACGAGGGCGTCTGGGGCCGGATGAGCGGCGCCGAGCGCGGCAAGTACCTCTTCCGCATCGCCCGCATCCTGCAGGAGCGGGCCCGCGAGTTCGCCGTGCTCGAGACGCTCGACAACGGCAAGCCGATCAAGGAGACGCGGGATGTAGACGTGCCGGTCGCCGCGGCGCACTTCTTCTACCACGCGGGCTGGGCCGACAAGCTGGAGTATGCCGGCCTGTCCGCCTCGGGCGCCGACGTGCCGCGCCCGCACGGCGTGGTCGGGCAGGTCATCCCGTGGAACTTCCCGCTGCTCATGCTCGCGTGGAAGATCGCGCCGGCCCTCGCGACGGGCAACACCGTCCTGCTCAAGCCCGCCGAGACGACCCCGCTGAGCGCGCTGCTCTTCGCCGAGGTGTGCCAGCAGGCCGACCTGCCCGCCGGTGTCGTCAACATCATCACCGGTGACGGCCGCACCGGTCAGGCGCTCGTCGAGCACCCCGACGTCGACAAGATCGCGTTCACCGGCTCGACCGACGTCGGCAAGGCGATCGCGCGGTCCATCGCCGGCACGTCGAAGAAGGCGACGCTCGAGCTCGGCGGCAAGGCCGCCAACATCGTCTTCGACGACGCGCCCCTCGACCAGGCCGTCGAGGGCATCGTCAACGGCATCTTCTTCAACCAGGGTCAGGTCTGCTGCGCCGGCTCGCGCCTGCTGGTCCAGGAGAACGTCCACGACCAGGTCGTCGCCAAGCTCAAGCGCCGCCTCGGCACGCTGCGCGTCGGTGACCCGATGGACAAGAACAGCGACCTCGGCGCGATCAACTCCAAGGCGCAGCTCGACCGCATCACCTCGCTCGTCGAGGCCGGCGTCGCCGAGGGCGCCGAGCGCTGGAGCCCCGAGTGCACGCTGCCCGCCAAGGGCTACTGGTTCCCGCCGACGGTGCTCACCGGTGTCTCGCAGACGCACCGCGTCGCCACCGAGGAGATCTTCGGGCCGGTCCTGTCGGTGTTGACCTTCCGCACGCCGCAGGAGGCGGTCGCCAAGGCCAACAACTCGGCGTACGGCCTGTCCGCGGGTGTCTGGACCGAGAAGGGCTCGCGCATCCTCTGGATGGCCGACCAGCTCAAGGCCGGCGTCGTCTGGGCCAACACCTTCAACCGCTTCGACCCGACCTCGCCCTTCGGTGGCTACAAGGAGTCGGGCTACGGCCGCGAAGGCGGCCGCCACGGCCTCGAGGCCTACGTCACCACCGCCCCTTCGACCCTGACGGGAGCCGCCCGATGAGCCGCCTCGACGTGCGCAAGACCTACAAGCTCTACATCGGGGGCAAGTTCCCGCGCAGCGAGTCCGGTCGCTCCTACGAGGTCGTCTCGGCCGCGGGCGAGTTCCTCGCCAACGCCGCGATGGGGTCGCGCAAGGACGTTCGCGACGCCGTCGTGGCTGCACGCGCTGCCCTGCCCGGCTGGTCGGGTACCACGGCGTACAACCGCGGCCAGGTGCTCTACCGCGTCGCCGAGGTGCTCGAGGGCCGCCGCGCCCAGTTCGTCGACGAGGTCGCCGCGACCGAGGGCCTGACGGCTCGCGCCGCGGGTGCCGTCGTCGACGCGGCGATCGACCGGGTCGTCTGGTACTCCGGGTGGACCGACAAGATCGCCCAGGTGCTCGGCAACCTCAACCCGGTCGCTGGACCCTTCTTCAACGTGTCGGCTCCCGAGCCGACGGGTGTCGTGGGCGTGCTTGCGCCGCAAGCCTCCTCGCTGCTCGGGCTCGTGTCCGTCGTGGCCCCGGTCATCGCGTCGGGCAACACGGCCGTCGTCGTGTCATCGGCCGCTCGTCCGCTGCCGGCGGTGACCTTCAGCGAGGTGCTCGCGACGTCCGACGTGCCCGGTGGCGTCGTCAACATCGTCACGGCCCAGACCGCCGAGGTCGCCACGTGGCTCGCTGCGCACCGCGACGTCAACGCCATCGACCTCACCGGCGTCGCCGGCGCCGAGGGCGTCGACTGGGCCGCGCTCGAGGCGGAGGCCGCCGGCAACCTCAAGCGCGTCTACCGACCGGCTCTGGCCGACGGCGTTCCCGTCGAGCCCGACTGGAACGCCGACCCCGGTCTCGGTCGCATCCGGGCCTTCGTCGAGACGAAGACCGTCTGGCACCCCAAGGGTCTCTGACCCGGTCCCTGGACCTGGTGGAGGAGGGCGAGGTGGCGTCGGTCGACCACCGTTCGGGCGACACCGCGGGCGAGCAGCCCGCGGGTCGGCCCGGCGCGGACCCCGCTGGTGCGCCGGCGACCGGCGGGACCGGCCGTGACCGCCGCCGCGTCATCCTCCTGACCGGACCGAGCGGCGCCGGCAAGAGCCGGCTCTCGGCACGGCTCAGCGCCACCCACGGGTGGCCGGTCGTGCGGCTCGACGACTTCTACCGCGAGGCGAGCGACCCGCAGCTGCCCCGCTCCCCCCTGGGCATCCCCGACTGGGACCACGCCGACTCGTGGGACGCCCAGGCCGCGGTCGAGGCGCTGCGGACGCTGGTCGACGACGGCCGCGTCGAGGTGCCCGTCTACGACATCGGCGCCTCTGCGGTGACGGGTCGGCACGTCGTGGAGGCCCGCCCCACCGACTTCGTCCTCGCCGAGGGGCTCTTCGCGGGACGTCTCGTCGAGCCGCTGCGCCGGGAGGGACTGCTCGCCGATGCCCTGTGCGTGCGCCAGAACCGCAGCCTGACGGCCCTGCGCCGCTTCGTGCGTGACCTGTCAGAGCGTCGCAAGCCGCCGCACATCCTCGTGCGGCGTGGGCTCGCCCTGTGGCGCGACGAGCCCCGGGTCGTCGCACAGGCACGCGCAGACGGCGCCCGCTGCCTGCATCCCCGACAGGCGGAGTCCGAGCTCGGCACCCTCCTCGGGGTCGGTGCCTCGACGTGAGGCTCGTCGGTCTGCTCGGAGGCATGAGCTGGGAGTCGAGCGCGGAGTACTACCGCCTCGCCAACGAGCTGGTCCGTGAGCGGGTCGGCGGTCTGGCCTCGGCGCGACTGCTCCTGCACTCCGTCGACTTCGCCGAGGTCGAGCGACTCCAGGCGGAGGACCGCTGGGACGAGGCCGGCGCGCTGCTCGCGGCGGCGGCCGCGGGACTGGAGGCCGGCGGGGCCGAGCTGCTCGTGCTGTGCACCAACACCATGCACAAGGTGGCTCCCGCCATCGAGGCTGCAGTCTCGATCCCCCTGCTGCACATCGGCGACGTGACGGCGCGGGCGGTGCGCGCTGCGGGCCTCGCACGAGTCGGTCTGCTCGCCACGTCCTACACGATGGAGCAGGACTTCCTGCGCGAGCGTCTCGCTGGTCACGGGCTCACCGTGCTCGTGCCCGACGGCGGCGACCGCGCGGTGGTCCACCACATCATCTACGAGGAGCTGTGCCTCGGCGTGGTGACCGAGGAGTCCCGGCAGGCCTACCGCGACGTCATCGCGCGGCTCGTCGCCGCCGGCGCCGAGGGTGTAATCCTCGGCTGCACCGAGATCGAGCTGCTCGTCGACCAGTCCGACGCGGACGTGCCGGTCTTCCCGACGACGCGCCTGCACGTCGAGGCCGCCGTCGACGCCGCGCTCGCGGACGACTGACCCCTCTGTCCCTGACGCCAACAGCCGGTTCGAGGTGATCGCGCGCCCCCAGGGGGCGTCACGATCACCTCGAACCGGGCGAGGTACGGACGCTGTCAGGCGATGGGCGGGGCCTGGTAGCCGAGGGTTGCGTAGCCGGGCTTGATCACGTCGTCGATGAGTGCCAGACGCTCGTCGAAGGGGATGAAGGCCGACTTCATGGCGTTGATCGTCACCCAACGCAGGTCCTCGAGGGTCCAGCCGGCCTCGTCGCGCAGCAGGGCCGCCTCCTTGCTCATCGACGTGTCGCTCATGAGCCGGTTGTCGGTGTTGAGCGTGACGCGGAAGCGCAGGCGACGCAGCAGCGTGATCGGGTGCAGCGCGATCGACGGCGCCGCGGAGGTCTGCAGGTTGCTGCTCGGGCACATCTCGAGGGGGATGCGCTTGTCGCGCACGTAGGCCGACAGGCGCCCCAGACGCACCCGGTCCAGCTCGAGCGACGTCAGTGCGTCGGCCTCGTCCTTGTTCCCCTCGACCCACTGCGCGAAGGGTGCGCCGTCGATGGTGATGTCGTCGACGATGCGGACACCGTGACCGAGACGGTCCGCGCCGCACCACTGGATCGCCTCCCAGATCGACGGCAGACCGAAGGCCTCCCCGGCGTGGATCGTGAAGTGGAAGTTCTCGCGGCGGAGGTACTCGAACGCGTCGAGGTGACGGGTGGGCGGATAGCCGGCCTCTGCGCCGGCGATGTCGAAGCCGGACACGCCCTCGTCGCGGTAGCGGATCGCGAGCTCCGCGATCTCCGTCGACTTCGCCGCGTGGCGCATCGCCGTGAGCAGCGAGGTGACCCGGATCGGGTGACCGGCGGCCGCGGCCTTGGCCTCTCCGTCGCGCAGACCGGCGTTGACGGCCTCGACGACTCCCTCGAGCGTCAGACCCCGGGTCAGGTGCTGCTCCGGCGCATAGCGGCTCTCGGCGTAGACCACGCCGTCGGAGGCCAGGTCCTGGGCGCACTCGCTCGCGACCCGGAACAGGCCCTCGCGCGTCTGCATGACGGCCAGGGTGTGGTCGAACGTCTCCAGGTAGCGCGGGAGCGACCCGGAGTCGGCGCTCTCACGGAACCACGTGCCGAGGGCGGCCGCCTCGGTCTCGGGTAGGGCGTCGTAGCCGACGTCCGCGGCCAGCTCGATGATCGACTGGGGGCGCATGCCGCCGTCGAGATGATCGTGGAGCAGGACCTTGGGAGCGCGCAGCACATCGTCCGAACTCACGACGCATCCCCGGCCGCCGTATCGGCGTCCTCCTCGCGATGGACCGAGTCCGGGCTGAAGGCCGGCAGGCAGACGGCGACGTACTCCGCGCCCTCGGGACCGCACGAGTAGCGGATGCGCTCACCGCCGCGCGTGATCACCGACTGGCCGGCGCCCACCTCGAGGGTGCCGCTGTCGTGGTCGATGAGCACCGTGCCGGCGAGGACGAGCGTGATCTCGTCGAACTCGGGGGCCTGGAAGGGCTCGGACCATCCGGCCGGCGCCACCATGCGAGCGACCGAGACCGAGCCCTGCAGACGGGCGTCAGGAGTGTTGACGGCACCGATGTGCTCGTCGATGACCTTGCCACCGGGAACGGGGATGCGGGTCGGTGTCCGGCTGCGTCCTACTCTCCCACACCGTCACCAGTGCAGTACCATCGGCGCTGAAGGGCTTAGCTTCCGGGTTCGGAATGGAGCCGGGCGTTTCCCCTTCGCTATGACAGCCGAAACTCTATGGAGATATCAATTCAGTGGGTGGTGTTCCCGTTTGTATCTCGGGAACCGCACAGTGGACGCGTAGCATCTTTGTAAGTCAAGTTATCGGCTTATTAGTACCGGTCAGCTCCACACATTGCTGTGCTTCCACATCCGGCCTATCAACCCAGTAGTCTAGCTGGGAGCCTCTCGCCCTCGCGGGCCTGGAAACCTCATCTTGAAACGTGCTTCCCGCTTAGATGCTTTCAGCGGTTATCACTTCCGAACGTAGCTAATCAGCGGTGCTCTTGGCAGAACAACTGACACACCAGAGGTTCGTCCATCCCGGTCCTCTCGTACTAGGGACAGCCTTTCTCAAGTTTCCTACGCGCACAGCGGATAGGGACCGAACTGTCTCACGACGTTCTAAACCCAGCTCGCGTACCGCTTTAATGGGCGAACAGCCCAACCCTTGGGACCTACTCCAGCCCCAGGATGCGACGAGCCGACATCGAGGTGCCAAACCATGCCGTCGATATGGACTCTTGGGCAAGATCAGCCTGTTATCCCCGGGGTACCTTTTATCCGTTGAGCGACGGCGCTTCCACAAGCCACCGCCGGATCACTAGTCCCGACTTTCGTCCCTGCTCGACATGTCTGTCTCACAGTCAAGCTCCCTTGTGCACTTACACTCGAAACCTGATTACCAACCAGGCTGAGGGAACCTTTGGGCGCCTCCGTTACCTTTTAGGAGGCAACCGCCCCAGTTAAACTACCCACCAGGCACTGTCCCTGATCCGGATCACGGACCGAGGTTAGATATCCAGAACGACCAGAGTGGTATTTCAACGTTGACTCCACCATCACTGACGTGACGGCTTCACAGTCTCCCACCTATCCTACACAAGCCGTACCGAACACCAATACCAAGCTGTAGTAAAGGTCCCGGGGTCTTTCCGTCCTGCTGCGCGTAACGAGCATCTTTACTCGTAGTGCAATTTCGCCGAGTTCGTGGTTGAGACAGTGGAGAAGTCGTTACGCCATTCGTGCAGGTCGGAACTTACCCGACAAGGAATTTCGCTACCTTAGGATGGTTATAGTTACCACCGCCGTTTACTGGCGCTTAAGTTCTCAGCTTCGCCGTGAGGCTAACCGGTCCCCTTAACGTTCCAGCACCGGGCAGGCGTCAGTCCGTATACATCGTCTTGCGACTTGGCACGGACCTGTGTTTTTAGTAAACAGTCGCTTCTCCCTGGTCTCTGCGGCCGATCACGCTCAGCCAGCTAGTGGCGTCACGATCAGGGCCCCCCTTCTCCCGAAGTTACGGGGGTATTTTGCCGAATTCCTTAACCACGATTCACTCGATCGCCTTGGTATTCTCTACCTAACCACCTGAGTCGGTTTGGGGTACGGGCGGCTCGAACCTCGCTAGAAGTTTTTCTCGGCAGCATAGGATCACCCTCTTCCCGCATTCGCGGTCACTATCAGGTCTCAGGCTTCATGCGACCCGGATTTGCCTGGATCGCGCCCTACACCCTTGGACGTGGACAACCATCGCCACGCGGAGGCTACCTTCCTGCGTCACTCCATCGCTTGACTACTACCAGATCGGGCCGTGCGCTCCACACACCCGATGGACCCGAAGGTCCGGTGGGCGTGCTTCAGGCACTTAGCATCACAAGGTTCGTCATGGGCGGTCCTTCGCCGGTTCCGGAATATCAACCGGATGTCCATCGACTACGCCTGTCGGCCTCGCCTTAGGTCCCGACTTACCCAGGGCAGATTAGCTTGACCCTGGAACCCTTGGTTATTCGGCGGACGGGTTTCTCGCCCGTCATTCGCTACTCATGCCTGCATTCTCACTCGTGTGGCCTCCACGGCTGGTTCACACCGCCGCTTCCCTGGCCACACGACGCTCCCCTACCCATCAACACGCCTGGACACCGAACCCGCAGGTGTCGGTGCCGAGCAGTATGTCAATGCCACAGCTTCGGTGGTGTGCTTGAGCCCCGCTACATTGTCGGCGCGGAATCACTTGACCAGTGAGCTATTACGCACTCTTTAAAGGGTGGCTGCTTCTAAGCCAACCTCCTGGTTGTCACAGCAACTCCACATCCTTTCCCACTTAGCACACGCTTAGGGACCTTAGCTGGTGATCTGGGCTGTTTCCCTCTCGACTACGGAGCTTATCCCCCGCAGTCTCACTGCCACGCTCTCACTTACCGGCATTCGGAGTTTGGCTAACGTCAGTAACCTGGTGAGGCCCATTAGCTATCCAGTAGCTCTACCTCCGGCAAGAAACACGTGACGCTGCACCTAAATGCATTTCGGGGAGAACCAGCTATCACGGAGTTTGATTGGCCTTTCACCCCTACCCACAGCTCATCCCCTCAGTTTTCAACCTAAGTGGGTTCGGTCCTCCACGCAGTCTTACCTGCGCTTCAACCTGGCCATGGGTAGATCACTCCGCTTCGGGTCTAGACCCAGCGACTCAAACGCCCTRTTCGGACTCGCTTTCGCTACGGCTTCCCCACACGGGTTAACCTCGCCACTGAGCACTAACTCGCAGGCTCATTCTTCAAAAGGCACGCTGTCACCCCACACGCCCAACGGCGGGAGGCTCCAACGGATTGTAGGCACACGGTTTCAGGATCTATTTCACTCCCCTCCCGGGGTACTTTTCACCTTTCCCTCACGGTACTTGTCCGCTATCGGTCACCAGGGAATATTTAGGCTTAGCAGGTGGTCCTGCCAGATTCACACGGGATTTCTCGGGCCCCGTGCTACTTGGGAAATCCACCGGGAGTCCACACCATTTCGTCTACGGGGGTCGCACCCTCTATGCCGAGCCATTCAATGCTCTTCGACTATGACGCAGATTTCTTACTCCCCGCCGACCTGTCAGAGCCAGCTGGTGGGTCCCACGACCCCGAACGTGCAACGCCTGACAGCTATCACACACGCCCGGTTTAGCCTCATCCGCTTTCGCTCGCCACTACTCACGGAATCACATGTTGTTTTCTCTTCCTGTGGGTACTGAGATGTTTCACTTCCCCACGTTCCCTCCACACACCCTATATATTCAGGTGCGGGTGACTGGACTTGCCTCCAGCCGGGTTTCCCCATTCGGAAATCCTCGGATCACAGTCTGGTTATCGACTACCCGAGGCTTATCGCAGATTCCTACGTCCTTCTTCGGTTCCTGGTGCCAAGGCATCCACCGTGTGCCCTTAAAAACTTGACACTACAAAGATGCTCGCGTCCACTGTGAAGTTCTCAAAATACAACCGGCACCCCACACCCACCACAAGCACAGCTCGCGATCTCGGCAGGGCCCACAACCAGAAAAACCAGCCCACACACACCACCCGAGCCAACCAGACCCCCAAAGAGGGCCAGGCCAGCTCGAGCCGGCACGTGTCGTCCGATCCTTCAGGACCCAACAACGTGTCAGACACCGCACCCACCATCCCCCACGTTCCACTGCCGYACCCCCCGGAAGGGGACGCAACCCCCACGAAGGGAGCTGCCGGCYTGTACTTGTGAGAGACACCAGGACGGTGTCAAGTAATCGATGTTCCACCCTTGAGCACCCCCCACCGAGCATGCGTCGGTGGCGAGGCCACTGCGCCACAGACCATGACGGCCTGGGCGAGTTGCTCCTTAGAAAGGAGGTGATCCAGCCGCACCTTCCGGTACGGCTACCTTGTTACGACTTAGTCCCAATCGCCAGTCCCACCTTCGACGGCTCCCTCTGTAAACAGTTGGGCCACCGGCTTCGGGTGTTACCGACTTTCGTGACTTGACGGGCGGTGTGTACAAGGCCCGGGAACGTATTCACCGCAGCGTTGCTGATCTGCGATTACTAGCGACTCCGACTTCATGGGGTCGAGTTGCAGACCCCAATCCGAACTGAGACCGGTTTTTTGGGATTCGCTCCACCTCGCGGTTTCGCAGCCCTTTGTACCGGCCATTGTAGCATGCGTGAAGCCCAAGACATAAGGGGCATGATGATTTGACGTCATCCCCACCTTCCTCCGAGTTGACCCCGGCAGTCTCCTATGAGTCCCCACCATGACGTGCTGGCAACATAGAACGAGGGTTGCGCTCGTTGCGGGACTTAACCCAACATCTCACGACACGAGCTGACGACAACCATGCACCACCTGTACACCAGTCCGAAGACGCACCCATCTCTGAGTGATTCCGGTGTATGTCAAGCCTTGGTAAGGTTCTTCGCGTTGCATCGAATTAATCCGCATGCTCCGCCGCTTGTGCGGGCCCCCGTCAATTCCTTTGAGTTTTAGCCTTGCGGCCGTACTCCCCAGGCGGGGAACTTAATGCGTTAGCTGCGGCACGGATCTCGTGGAATGAGACCCACACCTAGTTCCCAACGTTTACGGCATGGACTACCAGGGTATCTAATCCTGTTCGCTCCCCATGCTTTCGCTTCTCAGTGTCAGTAATGGCCCAGAGACCTGCCTTCGCCATCGGTGTTCCTCCTGATATCTGCGCATTCCACCGCTACACCAGGAATTCCAGTCTCCCCTACCACACTCTAGTCTGCCCGTACCCACTGCAAGTCCGAGGTTGAGCCTCGGATTTTCACAGCAGACGCGACAAACCACCTACAAGCTCTTTACGCCCAATAATTCCGGACAACGCTCGCACCCTACGTATTACCGCGGCTGCTGGCACGTAGTTAGCCGGTGCTTCTTCTGCAGGTACCGTCACTTGCGCTTCTTCCCTGCTGAAAGAGGTTTACAACCCGAAGGCCGTCATCCCTCACGCGGCGTCGCTGCATCAGGCTTGCGCCCATTGTGCAATATTCCCCACTGCTGCCTCCCGTAGGAGTCTGGGCCGTGTCTCAGTCCCAGTGTGGCCGGTCGCCCTCTCAGGCCGGCTACCCGTCGTCGCCTTGGTGAGCCACTACCTCACCAACAAGCTGATAGGCCGCGAGTCCATCCCAGACCGAAAAACTTTCCACACCATACCCATGCAGGTTGATGTCATATCCGGTATTAGCTCCGGTTTCCCGGGGTTATCCCAGAGTCTGGGGCAGGTTACTCACGTGTTACTCACCCGTTCGCCACTGATCAAACAAGAGCAAGCTCTCGTCATCACCGTTCGACTTGCATGTGTTAAGCACGCCGCCAGCGTTCGTCCTGAGCCAGGATCAAACTCTCCGTTGATGTTCAAACACCCACCCCCCAACCC
>NZ_JBFRFZ010000017.1:0-85658 GCF_052115065.1 Terrabacter sp. 2TAF16 | reverse complement strand
CAGCACCGGCTCCAGCGACCGGGACAGTCGGCCACGGTCGGCCGTCCACGCCACCCTCAGAGTCCTCCAGCGCCCACCCGCCGGCGCACCGGAGGACTCCACCGGTGACGGGGTGTACGGCACGGCGAGCCTCCTCTCGGCGATCCTTCGGTGCATCACGTAGAACAGGTGTTCGAGATGAGTTCAATAGCCGCGGCGAATCTGTGGACAACGAATTCGGTTTGCCTGCAGCGCAATCCGACGCTCCGACCGAGAGGCCGGTGGCCCGGGGTGTCCTCCGCTGCGTCCGCGCATAGGGTCTCCGCATGGCGCGCAGGAAGCTCACGGTGACCGGCACCCCGGTCGGGGACATCGAGATCGCGGTCGTCACGCCGGTCGGCACGCGCCGCGGCGACCGGCTCCCGCTGCTCGTCGCCCACGACGGGCCGGAGTACTCCCGCCGGGCCCACCTCCTCTCCGTCCTGCGCGCCGCGACGGAGGCCGGGCGCGTCCCGCCGACCCGCGTCGTCCTGCTCGAGCCGGGCCGGCGCAACGAGCGGTATGCCGCCAACCCGCTCTGGGCGGACGCGCTCACCGAGCACGTGCTCCCGACGGTCGGGACGGCATACGCCATCGACGGGAGGCCGAGCCTCATGGGAGCGAGCCTCGGAGCGCTCGCCTCGCTCCAGGCGGAGTGGTTGCACCCCGGGACGTTCGGAGGGCTCTTCCTGCAGTCGGGGTCCTTCTTCCGCAAGCGCGTCGACGACGAGGAGGAGTTCGAGTTCTGGGACCGCGTGACGACCTTCGTGACCAACGTCAGGCGGGTCCGGCGGCGACGCACCGACGCGCGCATCGTCATGACGTGCGGCACCGCCGAGGGCAACCTGACGAACAACCGCCAGATGGCGCAGACCCTCGCCGCGAGCGGCCACGACGTGTCGTTCACCGAGCTGCCGGGCCGCCACGACTGGCGCTCGTGGGAGGCGGCCTTCGACCCGTACCTGCTCGACCTGCTCGCCCGCCCGGACACCCGCTGACCGGCGACAGATGCCGCGGTTCCTGCAAGGATCGCAGTCGATGACCCGACCCCCGACGGTAGGAGCAGCACGATGACCGACACCGCACAGCAGGACCTGTCCGCCGCATCGAGCACCTCGTCGACGAGGACGCATCTCGTGGGTCTCCTGCTCGGCGCCGAGGAGGACTGGCCCACCGCCTTCGAGGCGTTGCTCGCGCTCGTCGGACCCATCACGACCGACGACGGCGTCACCCACGAGCTGACGAGCGAGCGCCTCACCATCGAGCCGTTCGACCTGCGCCAGCCGGTGCGCACCGAGCTCGTCATCGACCGCCTCGCCTACTGGTACTACCACCCGCGCGAGTGGCTCAAGAAGGCCGCGTTGATGGACGACACCTACCTGCTCAACAGTCCCTTCACCTTCCAGTCCATGGAGAAGCACAGCGCCTACGTCGCCCTGATGCGTCTCGGGCTCAAGGTCCCCGAGACGTGGCTCGTGCCCTACAAGCACCCCGTCGACAACGTCCGCTGGGCCTACACCTCCGCGAAGTACAACCGCCCGTTCGACCTCAAGGCGATCGCCAACCAGCTCGGCTACCCGATGTACATGAAGCCCTTCGACGGCGGCGGCTGGCGCGGTGTCTCCCGGATCAACGACGAGACGGACCTCGTCAAGGCCTACGACGAGTCCGGCGAGATGCTCATGCACCTGCAGTCGACGATCGAGTACGACCACTTCGCCCGGGCCCTGTCGATCGGTCCCGAGACGATGGTCATGGACTTCCGGCCCGAGCAGCCCATGCACAACCGGTATGCCGTGAGCTACGACTTCCTGTCACCGTCGGCCGGCAAGCAGACCGCGGCCATCAGCCGCATCGTCAACGCGATGTTCGGCTGGGAGTTCAACTCGTGCGAGATGCTCGTCAAGGGTGACGACGTCTATCCGATCGACTACGCCAACGCCTGCCCCGACGTCGCCGTCACGTCGCTGCACTACTACTTCCCGTGGGCCATCAAGGCGCTCGTGCGGTGGTCGACCTTCTGCGTCATCACCGGTCGACGAGGCCCGATGGACCTCGAGATGCGCCGCTACTTCGACGTCGCCGACCGGGACGACCTCACCGACGGGGAGAAGCTCGACGAGTTCCTCGCGATCGCCGACGAGTACTTCGACACGGCCGCCTACTGGGCGTGGTGCGACCAGCACCTGCCGCACCTCGACGCCGCGGTGCTCGAGTGGGTGCAGTCCGACGTCTTCGCCAACCTGCTCCGGTCGACGGTCGTCACGACCTACCCGGCGCACGAGCGCGACCGGTTCATGGCCCACTTCGGCGGCCTCATCGGCCTGTGGGTCACGGACGAGAAGGCGCGGCTCGCGCTGTCCTAGCCGAGTGAGCCACCGATGCCCGCGACGAGGTTGATCGTCGCGGCGATGACGATGGTGCCGTAGAGGTAGGCGAGCATCGTGTGCCCGAGCACGACCCGGCGCACGTCGGAGGTCTTGAGGTCGGTGTCCGAGACCTGGTAGGCCATGCCCAGGTTGAAGGAGAAGTAGGCGAAGTCCGAGAAGGTCGGGTCCTCGTCCTGGTTGAAGTCGATGGGCGGCGTGGGGCTGGCGTAGTAGACGCGGGCGTACCGCAGGAGATAGACGGTGTGGACGCAGAGCCAGCCGACCGCGACCGCGCCGACGCCGACGAGGGCGTCCAGCACCTGCGCGGTTCCCTTCGCCTGGCCTCCGACGAGCAGGATGCCGACGCCCGCCAGACTGGCGAGGCCCACGGTGATGACGACCACGTCGTACCACGCCGCGTCGCCGTCGCGGCCCTCGACCCGCGCCCGCGTGGAGGGGGCGTCGTGTCCGAGGACGTGCACGAGCAGTGGCACCGCGAAGGCGAGGCCGCCGGCCACGAAACCGGTGAGGGCGTGGGTCAGCAGCTCGCCGGCCGCACCGAGCGGTACGAACAGGCCGACCAGGACCCCGACGAGCACGGCGACGGCGAGGCGTCGGCGGATGGTGGGCACCTTCGGAGGCTACCGCCGCGAGAGTCCACGAGGCTGGACGCCGGCTGGTGATGCGCTGGTGGTCGGCTGGGTGCCGGGTCGGGGTATGTCACGCATCGGCCCCGCTCGACGGCCGCCCCCCTCACGCCCCGAGCCCTAGGATCCCCACCATGTCCGACACGCCCAGCGCTCGTCGCAGGCTCACCGTCGTCTACAACCCGGTCAAGGTCGACGACCTCGTCGCCACCCAGGAGCTCGTGGCCAAGGCCGCGGCCCGGCACGGCTGGGAGGACCCCTCGTGGATCGAGACGACCGAGCAGGAGACCGGCGAGAAGCAGGGCCGCGAGGCGGTGCGCGCCGGCTCCGACGTCGTCGCCTCGCTCGGCGGTGACGGCACCGTCCGCGCGGTCGCCTCGGCGCTCGTCGGCACCGACGTCGCGCTCGGTCTGCTCCCCGGCGGCACGGGCAACCTCCTCGCCCGCAACCTCGGCCTGCCCGTCGACTCCCTCGAGGACGCCGTCGAGGCGATGCTCGGTGGCACCGACCGCCGGATCGACGTGGGCCTCATGCGTGTGGCCGACAGGGCGATCGAGCCGCGGGAGAGCCACGGCACGCACGACGGCGGGTCGAAGGTCGACGACGACGAGGAGGTCTTCCTCGTCATGGCCGGCCTCGGCCTCGACGGCCAGGTCATGGCCGGCACCAACGAGAAGGTCAAGGCCGCCGTCGGCTGGGTCGCCTACGTCTTCAGCGCGCTGCGCCAGGTCTTCAGCCGTGGCTTCCGCGTCGACGTCGCCTCGAGGGGCGGCTCCGGCGTGACCGGCGAGAGCGGCGACCACGAACGCGACCACGACGAGCACAGCGGGTCGGTGAGCCGGCACGCGCGCACCGTCGTCGTCGGCAACTGCGGCACCCTCCAGGGCGGCATCGAGCTGATGCCCGAGGCGAAGGTCGACGACGGCATCCTCGACGCCGTCGTCGTCGCGCCCCAGGGCGCCCTCGGCTGGATCTCCGTCATCTCCGACGTCGTGACGCGGCACCGCGCCGGTCACGGCCGGCTCGACCGCTTCCGCGGCCGCGAGTTCACCGTGACCGCGGGCCGACCCGTCGAGGCGGAGATCGACGGCGACCCGATCGGCGAGCACGTCTCGCTGGGCATCCGCATCCTCCCCGACTCCCTGGTGGTCCGGGTTGGCTGAGCGACGTCCAGACGGCCGGCGACCCGCGGGTCGCGGCCGCCGCCTGCTCAAGGCCGTCGGGTTCGGGCTCGCCTTCGCGGTCCCCGTCACGGCCCTCGCGTTCGTCGTGCGCGAGAAGTTCGTGCCCGTCATCGAGCTCGACGAGTGGCTCATCGTCGCGGCGACCGACATCACCCGCGACAACCCGTGGCTCAAGACCGTCCTGCTCGTGTGGCAGGAGGCCACCCAGCCGAAGTGGGTCTACATCGTCGCGTCGGCCGTCTGCCTCGTCGTGTGGCGCCGCCACCGTGAGCTCGCGACCCGGTGCCTCTGGGCCTTCCTGACGATGATGGTCGCCTGGAACCTCCAGCTCGTCCTCAAGGAGGTCGTCCAGCGGGCCCGCCCCGTCGTCAGCGACCCCGTCTCGCACGCCCCCGGCTACAGCTTCCCCTCGGGCCACGTGGCCAACGCCGCGGCCATCGCGACGGTGATGACCCTGCTGCTCTGGCCGTTGCTGTCGCCGGTCGCCCGCCGCTGGCTCGTGGCCGGCCTGACGGCATACGTCGTCCTGACGGCCCTCGACCGCGTCTTCCTCGGCGTGCACTACCCCTCAGACGTCCTGGCCGGGATCCTCTTCGGCATCGGCCTGGGCACGGCGTCCTACGTCGGCTACCTCGGGTGGAACCCCCAGAGTCCGGACGAGTCCCCTCCGCCGGAGGGGGACGTCGGGCCCGAGTCATCGAAAGGCAGCACGTGAACCACACCTTCATCCACCGTTACGAGATCGACTCGTCGCGACCGACCGTGGGGTCGGCGCTCCGTGACATCGCGCTGCGGGTCCTCGCCCCCGCCGTGGTGCTCTTCGGTCTCATCGTCGGGCTCGGCTTCCTCATCGTCGGCCCCCTCAAGGACCTCCCGTGGGAGAACGACCTGAGCAAGTCCGTTGCCGCAGGCCGCACCGCGACGATGAACTCGATCACGGCGGTCTGGTCGCACATCGGCAACACCGAGATCGTCATCGGCGTCTGCGTCGTCGTCGTGGCCCTCGTGTGGTGGCGTACCAAGCAGTGGTGGTATGCCGTCATCCCCGCCATCGCGATCGCCGCGCAGGCGAGCGTCTTCGTCGCCGCGACGACCCTCACCGACCGCAAGCGCCCGACGGTCGAGCACCTCGACCCGGCGCCCCCGACGTCGAGCTACCCCAGCGGGCACATGGGCGCCTCGACCGCGCTCTACCTGACCTTCGCGCTCATGGCCCAGCGCATCGAGACGGTGTGGCTGCGCCGCGTCGTGACCGTGGTCTGCGCGATCGTGCCGCTCCTCGTCGGCTACGCCCGGCTCTACCGCGGCATGCACCACCTCGTCGACATCCTCGTCGGGATGGTCAACGGCATCGTGTGCGCGCTGCTCGCGTGGAACTACCTGCGCCGTCGGACGACCGGTGACCGCGCGACCTCCGCCGTGCGCGAGGCCGTCTCGCGCTGACGCGACCTCCACCCGCGAACGGCGATGGCCGGGAACCCGAATCGGGTTCCCGGCCATCGCCGTTCGCGTTCCGCGGCGCTCTAGCCCGGGGACACCTGCGACCGGTGCAGCCGCCACCCGAGGATGAGGATCAGGCCGCGGCGGGGCGTCGTCTGCGGGTCGACGACGGGTCGCTGGGCGCGCCGGGTCCGGCGACCGAGGTCGGCGGTGCGCTGGCGGGCGATGGCCTCGTTCAGGTACGTGTTCATGGTGTCCTCCTGCACTCGTGATGCGTGAACACACAGAGCAGCAGAAGGCGTCGGTGATGCACCCGCCACGGAAACGGCCCCGAGTGCCCGGAAATGTCCGGGCGCTCGGGGCCGTCTCGACAGCGTGCGTCAGGCGCCGCGGCTCACACGTCGGCGTGCCGGGCACGTCCGAAGCTGTAGACCCCGAAAGCGATGAGGCCGAGCGCGACGAGGGCGAGCAGCACCGGGCCGCCCGGGGCTCCGAGCAGGTTGCGCAGCGCACCGTCGAGGCCGCGAGCCTCGCTGGGCTTGTGCCGCACGGCGGCGAGGACGAAGAGGCCTCCGACGATGGCCAGGGCGATGCCCTTGGCGATGTAGCCGACGCGTCCGGCCTTGACGATCCACTCGCCCGGGTCGGACTCGAGGTCCTGGAGGAACTTCTTCTTCCAGCCCTTGACGACGTGGTAGACGCCGACGCCGATGACGGCGAGGCCGAGGAGGGCGACGAGCCACTGGCCGGCCGGCTGCTTCATGAGCGTCGCGGTGAAGTCGGTCGTCTGGCT
Source organism: Terrabacter sp. 2TAF16 (assembly GCF_052115065.1). NCBI lineage: Bacteria > Bacillati > Actinomycetota > Actinomycetes > Micrococcales > Intrasporangiaceae > Terrabacter > Terrabacter sp. 2TAF16. The sequence continues at coordinate 79,207 of NZ_JBFRFZ010000017.1, read as the reverse complement.
CTTGCTCGACGAGCCGCTGCCGCTCGCGAACCGGAACGCGGTCCACGCCAGTGCGAGGTAGACGACGGCCTTGCCGGCCGCCTTGAGGCGGTCGCTCGTCTCCCAGCCTCCCGAGATGGCCTCCGTGACCTGCCAGAGCGCGAGGCCGAGCCACGCGATGACGGCGACCCAGAGCAGGAAGAGACCGAACCCGTTGTCGGCCATCGAGCCCAGGGCGCCGGACTGGTCGGCGCTCGTGCCCTTCGAGCCGAAGGCGAGTCGCAGTGCGATCGCGCCGATGATGATGTGGAGCACGCCGTTGACGGCGTAGCCGATGCGCGCTGCCGTCTCGAGCGCCGGGTGGTCACCCGCGCGCGCTGAGGCGGCCTTGACGTCTGTGGAGTCCATGCACGTGATCCTGTCGGTAGAGGGGTCCCCGATGGGCCACTGGGGAACATACCCACGTCGGGCAGGGAAGTGGCACGTCGGGCGCGCCCTTCTCGGGCGGGCGCGTCAGACGAGGCGCAGGTGTCGACGGCGGCCGTGGCGGCGCGCCGTGCGACGGCTCCTCGTGGGGGTGGTCGCCGGCTCGGGCCCGGGCTCCGGGTGCCGGAGGCGGGCGAGCTCGGCCCGGCGTTCGAGGTCGGCCTCGCGCTGGGCGAGGAGGGCGCTGACGATGTGCGGAGAGAGCATGGTGGGGATCCTTCGCGGTCGCTGTCGTGCTGACCTCTCCACCGTCGGTCTGAGGCCCGGCCCGCCACATCGGAAGGATGGCGTATGCCGTCTCTCCGGGTGCCTCAGATCCGTGGCGGTCCCGCTCCAACCCCGCTCAGGCGAGGTCGAGCACGCGGCGGATCTCGGGCCACGCGCGATCGCCGAGCTCGCGGTCGGCCGCCTCGGTGCCGCCCCGGGCCATCCGCTGCCCGCCGCCCGCGACGGGCTCGCCGGGCAGGATGACGCGGTGTCCGGCCTCCGGGTGCGCGACCAGGGTCGTCGGCAGGTCGAGGGCCGTCCTCCGCGCATGCACGGCCTCGGCGGAGGTCACCGACGGCCAGACCTGGTCGTCACCGCCGGCCACGAGCAGCACGTCGCCGAAGAAGCGCTCGACGGGGATGGTCGCGGCCGCGACCCGGTCGGCGGCTGAGCGCAGGCTCTGGGCGTAGACCGGTGTGAACGCCGGCGGCTCGCCCACGGGCTCGGCGTCGTCGTCGTACGGCACGAAGGGGAGCGGCGCCCCGCCCCGGGACCACGACGAGTGCTGCGGGCGCAGCTCGCCGTCCGGTCCGGCCCCGACGTTGGCCCACACGACGTGGCTCGGCGCGAGCGCGACGACGGCGTCGACGGCCGGGTCGTCGGCGGCATACGCGAGGAAGGCCTCGGCCGTCTTCGAGACGCCCATGAGCACGACGCGGTCACAGCGATCGCCGAGCGAGGCGACGGCCGGTGCGAAGGCCTCGAGGGGGTACTCCCAGATGCCGGCCGGCTGTCCCTCGCCGCCGAACCAGCGGTAGGTCAGGGCGGCGGTGACACCGGCCCCGGCGAGCAGCCGCGCCCGCTCGTGCTCGACGCGGCCGCTCGATCCCGACAGCACGAGCACCCCCGTGCCGTTGCCGCCGTCGGCAGGTGAGACGAGGACGCCGTCGTGGTCGTAGGGGTGTGCGCGCAGGGTCACAGGTCAGCCGCCGAGGCGCTCGAAGGCGGTGACGGTGAGGACGGCAGCGCCGGCCTCGTCGCTCGCCGCGAGGTCGACGACGGCCGTGATGCCCCAGTCCTTGTCGTCGTCGGGGTCGACGACGACCTGACGCAGCCGCCACTCGGTCGGCGTCCGCTCGACCTGGAGCAGCGCCGGTGAGCGGGCCCCCTGGTCGGTCGCGATGGCGTCGTGGTCGTCGTAGTAGGCGCCGAGGGCGTCGTTCCACGCCTGGGCGTCCATGACGACCTTCTGCGGTGGGTCGGTGAGCTCGGCGACGCGGGCCTCGAGCTCGCCGAGGGCCTCCCACTCGTCGCGCGAGGCCAGCTCGACCCGGTGGAACATCGCGTTGCGGATCATCACGGTGAACGCCCGCTCGTTCCCGGTGATCGGCCGCGCCGGCGGGGCGATGTTGGTCTGGGCGAGCACGGCGTCGCTCGGGTTGACGAGGTCCTCCCACTCGTCGAGCAGGCTGGAGTCGGTCTGGCGCACGAGCTCACCGAGCCACTCGATGACGTCCTCGAGCTCCTCGGTGCGGTTGCCCTCGGGGATGGTGTGGCGCAGTGTGCGGTAGGCGTCGGTGAGGTAGCGCAGGACGAGCCCCTCGGACCGGGACAGGCCGTAGTAGGAGACGAACTCGTTGAACGTCATGCCGCGCTCGTACATCTCGCGGACGACGGACTTCGGCGAGAGGGCGTCCTGCGAGATCCACGGGTGGCTCTGCCGGTAGGCCGTGAGGGTTACCTCGAGCAGCTCGGCGAGCGGCTTGGGCCAGGAGACCTCCTCGAGGCGCTCCATCCGCTCCTCGTACTCGACGCCGTCGAGCTTCATCGCCGCGACGGCCTCGCCGCGCGCCTTGAACTCCTGCGCCCACAGCACCTGCCGCGGGTCCTCGAGGATCGCCTCGATGACCGAGACGAGGTCCTTGGCGTAGGTGTCGCTCCCAGGGTCGAGGGTGTCCATGACGGCGAGCGCGAAGGGGGCGAGCGGCTGGTTGAGGGCGAAGTCGCGCTGGAGGTCGATCGTCAGGGCGTGCCGACGGCCGGAGTCCTCGGCCGACGCCAGGCGCTCGACGACGCCGGACGTGATGAGCTCCTTGGCGAGCACGAGCGCGTGCCGCTGGAGTCGCCGCTGGTCCTTGGCCTCGTGGTGGTTGTCGGAGAGCAGGCGCGCGGCGTGGGCGACCGGGTTGCCTTCTCGCGCAAGGATGTTGACGAGCATCGAGTGCGATACCTTCATCCGCGGCTGCAGCGGCTCGGGCTCGGCGACGATGAGCCGCTCGAACGTCTCCTCCGACCAGTTGACGAAGCCGTCGGGCGCCTTCTTGCGCTGGATCTTCTTCTGCTTCTTGGGGTCGTCGCCAGCCTTCTCGACGGCGCGGAGGTTCTCGACGACGTGGTCGGGGGCCTGGGCGACGACCCAGCCGCGGGCGTCGAAGCCGGCCCGGCCGGCCCGGCCGACGATCTGGTGGAACTCACGCGCCTTGAGCAGGCGCTGCTTCGTGCCGTCGAACTTCGTCAGCCCGGTGAGCAGCACGGTGCGGATCGGCACGTTGATGCCGACGCCGAGCGTGTCGGTGCCACAGATGACCTTGAGGAGGCCGTCCTGCGCGAGCTGCTCGACGAGGCGGCGGTACTTCGGCAGCATGCCCGCGTGGTGCACCCCGATGCCGTGCCGGACGAGGCGGGAGAGGGTGCGTCCGAAGCCCGCCCCGAACCGGAAGCCACCGATGCGCTCGGCGATCGCCTCGCGCTCCTCGCGCGTCGTGATCTTGACGGCCATGAGGCTCTGGGCGCGCTCGAGCGCGGCCGCCTGCGTGAAGTGGACGACGTAGACGGGCGCGCGGTCCTTCTCGAGGAGCTCCTCGATGGTCTCGTGGAGGGGGGTGACGGCATACGAGAACTCGAGGGGGACGGGACGCTCGGTGCCGCTGATGACGGCCGTGGAGCGGCCCGTGCGCCGGGTCAGGTCGTCCCTGAACATCGTGACGTCGCCGAGCGTCGCTGACATGAGGACGAACTGCGCCTGAGGCAGCTCGATGATCGGCACCTGCCACGCCCACCCGCGGTCGGGCTCGGAGTAGAAGTGGAACTCGTCCATGACGACGAGACCGACGTCCGCCGAGCTGCCCTCTCGCAGAGCGAGGTTCGCGAGGATCTCGGCGGTGCAGCAGATGATCGGGGCGTCGGCGTTGACCGAGGCGTCTCCGGTGATCATGCCGACGTTGTCGGCGCCGAACTGCTCGCAGAGGGCGAAGAACTTCTCGGAGACGAGCGCCTTGATGGGTGCCGTGTAGAAGGAGACCCGGTCGTCGGCGAGGGCGGTGAGGTGGGCGGCCGTCGCGACGAGCGACTTCCCCGAGCCGGTCGGCGTCGCCAGGATGAGGTTGCTGCCGCTGAGGATCTCGAGGAACGCCTCCTCCTGGTGCGGGTAGAGGGTCAGGCCCCGCTCGGTCGTCCACTCGGAGAAGACCTCGTAGAGGCCGTCGGGATCGGGGTCCCGCGGGATGCGCTCGCTGAGGTTCTTCGTCACCACGCGAGTATGCCGCCGGGCCGGGACGTGAGCCGAATCGTCGGTGTGCACCGGCCGGTGGTGTCAGAGTAGGACCCGTGCAGATGGACGCCAGCGCAGTCGTCGAGCCCTTCATGAACGGGATGCGCCTGCTCGCGACCTTCCCTTCGTCGTCCGTGAGCGTCCGGGTGCGCCGTCCTGGGTGGGAGACCTCGCCGCCCAGCGTGGTCTGAGCCGGCGAGCGGACTTCCCGATCAAGGTGATGGACGAGCCCACGATCCTGACCCTGACGGCTGGGCCTCGGGAGGACGTCGACGCCATCGTGGAGCTGGGCGGCGACGCCCTCGACCTGCTGCCTCGGGTGGCCGAGGCGTTCGCCCTGGGGAACGAGCTGCCGCGAGGACTCTACGACCCCCTCGTGGGCCGCCCCATGGTCGAGCAGCCGGGCTCGGCGGTCTATGCGTCCTTGGCTGGTGGGGCCGTCACTTCGGTCGGCATCCGGCTGCAGGTGTCGGGAGCCGTGGGGGTCTTCGGGATCGCGACGCCTCCCGAGCATCGCCGTCGCGGCCTCGGGAGAGCCGTCACCGCACGAATCCTGGCCGACGGGGTTCGAGAGGGTGCCACCCTGGCGTTCCTCGGTGCGTCGCCGATGGGCTTCGGCATCTACCAGCGGCTCGGCTTTCGTGTGGCGGAGCGGTGGGTCTTCCATCTCCCCGGCTGACGTCCGGCTGGTCAGGGATCGCGGTCCGAGCGAACTGAGCGGGCGAGGGCAGCGGCTTCGCCACGGTTGCTCACGCCGAGCTTGGCGATCACGTTGCCGACGTGCACGCTGGCGGTCTTCTCGGTGATGAACAGGGCGGAGGCGATGGCTCGGTTCGTCGCTCCGCGAGCGACGTGGTCGAGCACCTCGCGCTCGCGCGGCGTCAGCCGGTCGAGGGGTCCGGGTTCGTCGACGTCGAGCGGCAGTGGCACCCGGAACCGCCTTGCCGCCACCGCGGCCTGGCTCTCGAGCCAGCGGGATCCCATCTCGTGGGCCTCGTGCCAGACTGCGGAGAGCATGGCCTTGCCCTCGTCGCGTTCTCCGTGTGCCAGCTGTGCGCGTGCCAGCTCCAAGCGTGGACGGAGCGAGGTGTAGCGGCCGAAGGCGACCGCGAGATCGACGGCGGCGTGCCACTGCGGGATGGCCGACTGCCCCGACAGCTGGGCCTCGAAGGCCTCGGCGATGGCCAGGTGCATCCCGTCCCAGGTGCGCCCCCATTCGGGGGTGAGGCGCTGCCGGGCGAAGTCCAGCGACACGGCGGCCGCCGCGGCGAGCGGCTGGGCCGGGCGTGCCGCGGAGGGGCCAGCGAGAACGAGCGTCCGGTAGGCGTAGTCGGCGGCGAGGGCGTGCTCCAGGGGAGAGTCCCGAGGGGCGACCTCCAGCATCAAGGCCTCGGCCGCGTCCAGGGCCCGCTCCGGATCCGACAGGCCCTCGCAGATCTCGATGAGACGCGGAGAGTGGTTGACGCCCGGCGCGTTGGAGCCGTCGGCGAACGCCTCCTCCTCGACGGCGAGCGCGCCTCGCATGTCGCCACGGGCCACGAACAGGAGCGCCCGGTGCCACCGCAGTCGGAACTCGACCCGGGCGGGGACGCAGTAGGTCTCGTAGAGGGCCTCTGCTTCTGAGATGCGTCCCTGCTGGACCAGGATCTCCAGCTCCTGCTCGGCGCCGAGGGCCACATACCTCGGCAGTCCGGCTCGCTCGGCCCTCTCGCGGACCTGACGAGAGATCTGGACCGCCTCGTCGACCGAGCCGTACAACGAGAGGTAGAAGGCGAGCTCGCCGGAGGCCTCGAGGGCGGCTCCCAGCTCGTCGGACCGCTCGGCTTCGCGCACGGCCTCTCGGTACACCTCCAACGCCTCGCTGCAGCGGCCGACGAGCCAGAGCGGCTCGGCCAGCTCCCACAGGGCCTCGGTGACGAGATCGTCCGCTCCGATCGCCCGAGCGACGTCGAGGGCCCGGGTCGCGAAGTCGAGTGCCTCCGTGTACCGGCCGACTCGGCACCCGTGGAACGTGGATGCGATGAGCGCGTCCGCGAGCTCGCGGGTCGGCGTCGTCCCGGCCAGCGCGATGGCGCGATCGAGGGACTCTCGTCGGCTCGGAAGTCCCGGCACTTCGCCCCAGTTGGCCCCGACGGCGGTGTGGACGCGGCAGGCCGCCAGGGGGTCACCGTCGGGGTCGAGCAGGTCGACCGCCAGGCGCAGCAGGTCGTGCACCCGGTCACGGACCCCCTCGTTGGCCAGGACGCGGGCCGCCAGGCGCGGGAGGTCGGCCTTGGAGAGGCCGGTGCGCTCAGCGGCATCCGGAACGCGGTCCCAGAGGTAGAGGGCGTGTTCGAAATGGTCGGCTGCTGCGGCCGAGCCGTACTGCTTGCCGGCCACGCCGGCCCACACCGAGGCCTCGAGGGCGAGGGGCCAGTCACCCGCGCCCATCGCGTGCAGGGCCAGGGACGCTCCGTACCGCCAGCGCTGCTCGGTCGACCCGGACTCGACGCGGCCTCGCAGCGCCCGGGCGTAGGCGGCGTGCATCTCGACGATCTCCCCGGGGAGCAGGTCGTCGTGCACGGACTCCCGGAGCAGGGCATGGCGGAAGTCGTACCTGTTCCCATGACGGACGACGACGTGGCGCTCGAGCATCTCGTGGATCGCCTGGGCAAACGCGGGGGGTGCGAGCCCAGCCGCCTCCTCGAGGACCTCGAGGTCGATGCGGCTGCCGTCGACCGAAGCCAGGCGGCTGATCCGGACAGCGGATGACGAGAGCGTCCCGACGTGCCGGAGCAACAGGTCGTGCAGGAGCCCCGGGACACCGGGCTCGTCGGCGGACAGCAGCTCCTCGACGTAGAGGGGATTCCCGTCGGAGTGGAGCATCAGGGCGGCGAGCCTCTCGGTGTCCGGGGCATGCCCGGACCGTCGACGGACGAGCTCGCGCACGTCGTGGGCAGCGAGCCCGGACAGATCCATGCGCACCGCACGCGGACTCCGACTCAGCTCGACCAGCGGGCCCCGGAGCGGGTGTCCGGCGGTCACGTCGTCGGCACGGAAGGTCAGGACGAGCAGCAGCGGAGCACGGCCGGTTCGCTGCGCGGCCAGCGCGAAGTCCCGTACCGAGGAGTCGGCCCAGTGGAGATCCTCGATGACGAGCACGGCCGGGCCCGCACGGCCCAGGATCTCGGTGGCTTCGACGAGAGACTCGAGCGAGGGGGACCTCGAGCTCGCCTCGGAGGCCAGCCAGGACAGGCGTGGCACCGGGGAGTCCTCGGTGGTCTGGCGGTCATGGAGGTCCCGGAGTGCCTCGACCACCGGACCGAACGGCATTCCCGTCGCCAGGTCCAGGCAGTGACCGACCGCACAGCTCAGGCCCATCGCCCGGCACCGCTCGGCAAGGACCTCGACCAGAGTCGTCTTGCCGATGCCGGCGTCACCTCCGATGAGCAGACTCCTGATGCGAGGGGCGTCCTCATCCGCCTCGCGCGCGACCACGCCGAGCAGGACGTCGAGGGCGCGGATCTGCTCGGCCCTCCCGACGGGTGCTGTGTGCTCTGACGATGTGCCCATCCGCGACTCCGTGACCGAGGACGTCGTGGTGCCCTCCGACCCGTCTTCCAGCGTAGGAGCGGACGCGCGTCGTGTTCACAGGACGGCGGAAGCCGCGTCGTTGAGGATCAGGACGATGGTGTTGTGCACGCGCGGCAGGTGGCCGGCTGCGTACTCGTCCTTCAGCTCCCTCAGCTCCGTCAGCACGGCGGTGTCCGTGTCGAGCCGTGGTGCGAGCACGTGGAGGTGGGGTCCGGGGTCGGGAAGGGGGATGGGCATCCCGGCGGCCGACCCCGCGGCCACGGAAACGGCCGGCAGCGAGAGGGCGGTGGCCGAGACGACGGCGACGAGTCGATGGCGAGCGGACATGGCGTGCTCCTGGACCAGATGCGGCGGACCTTCCGCCGACCACTCCACGATCGGCCCGGGACGCACCCCCCACATCGGCACTTCTCCCAGACCTCGCACCGGTCATGCCTACGTCTCGCGCGGCCCCTCTCAGCGGTCCGAACGTCCTGCTCGGTCGGGGACGAGCTCGGTGAGCACCTGCAGCACGACGATGACGAGCACCGACCGGACCCGACCGGACCCCCTGCGGGCCCCACGCGAGGATCGGCGCTGCCACGGCGAGGCCGAGGACCGTGCCGACGACGCGTGCACGCCCCGGGTGAGGCCGGGTCGCGTGTCTGGTCGGGGCGGGCTGGGGCTCGCTCGTCATCTGTCATCGACAGCAGCCAGCGTGAGACCCGCGGCGTGAGCGGCGTCGCCCGACTGGGTAATGCTTCTATGGCGCCTCCCACACAGTCGTGCTGTCATGGTCCGGTCGCCCAGTCCAGAGAGGTGCAGCGGTGGATCCCAAGAAGACCTTCTTGTCCTGGCCGGTCGTCCGGCAGGTCCGTTCCGGCGACTTCCTCGGACGGGGGCCGTCGGTCACCTCCGCCCACACGCGTGAGCTCGCGCCCCGCACGGCCACCGCGGACAAGGTCGTCCAGAGCGTGTGTCCGTACTGCGCGGTGGGGTGTGGTCAGCGCGTCTTCGTCAAGGACGGCCGCGTCGTCCAGATCGAGGGCGACCCGGACTCGCCGGTGTCACGCGGGAGGCTGTGCCCCAAGGGGTCTGCGAGCGAGCAGCTCGTCAACAACCCCGGCCGCCAGCGCAAGGCGCTCTACCGACGTCCGGGCGGCACGGACTGGGAGCCGATCGAGCTGTCGACGGCCGTCGAGATGGTCGCCCAGCGCTTCGTGGAGTCACGGCGACGCACCTGGCAGGACCATGACGAGCACGGGCGCCCACTGCGGCGCACCATGGGGATCGCCTCGTTGGGCGGAGCGACGCTCGACAACGAGGAGAACTACCTCATCAAGAAGCTCTTCACCGCAGCCGGCGCCATCCAGATCGAGAACCAAGCGCGTATTTGACACTCCTCCACGGTCCCCAGTCTGGGGTCCTCGTTCGGGCGCGGCGGCGCCACGCAGTACGTGCAGGACCTGTCCAACGCCGACTGCATCGTCATCCAGGGATCGAACATGGCCGAGTGCCACCCGGTCGCCTACCAGTGGGTGACGGAGGCTCGGCTCAAGGGTGCCCGGGTCATCCACGTCGACCCGCGGTTCACGCGCACGTCGGCGACGGCTGACAAGCACATCCCGATCCGCGCCGGCAGCGACGTCGTGCTGCTCGGCGCCCTCATCAAGTTCATCCTCGACAACGAGCTCTACTTCAAGGAGTACGTCGTCGCGTACACCAACGCCGCGACGCTCGTGAGCGAGGAGTACCAGGACACCGAGGACCTCGACGGGCTCTTCTCCGGCTATGACGACGCGAAGGGCAGCTACTCCCAGGAGACCTGGGCCTACGCCAGCCGCGACGGCGAGGACGACGAGACGCCGGGCACCATCGGCGGTCCCGCGGCCGGCCACGAGCACGGCCACACCAAGTCGGAGCGCGCCGCCGGTGACGAGCACGGGTCCGGTGGGCCGGCGCTCGAGCACGCCCGGGTGCTGCGCGACGAGACGCTGCAGGACCCGCGGACGGTCTTCCAGATCCTCAGGCGGCACTACGCCCGCTACACCCCGGAGATGGTGGCCGACACCTGCGGCATCAGCGTCGACGACTTCCACTACCTCGCGCGCTCAGTGACCGAGAACAGCGGCCGCGAGCGCACCACGGCGTTCGTGTATGCCGTCGGCTGGACCCAGCACACGCTCGGCGCCCAGTTCATCCGCACCGCCGCCATCGTGCAGCTGCTGCTCGGCAACATGGGCCGACCGGGTGGCGGCATCATGGCCCTCCGTGGTCACGCGAGCATCCAGGGCTCGACCGACATCCCCACGCTCTACAACATCCTCCCCGGCTACCTCGCGATGCCGGTGGCGGGGCTGCACGACACGTGGGACGACTACCTCGGCGCCATCGGCAACAAGGAGCAGAAGGGCTTCTGGGCCAACGCCGACACGTATGCCGTGAGCCTGCTCAAGGCGTGGTGGGGCAAGGCGGCGACCGCCGAGAACGACTGGTGCTTCGACTACCTGCCGCGGCTGAGCGGGGCGCACGGCACCTACCAGACGACGATGGCGATGCTCGACGACGAGGTCGAGGGCTACTTCCTGCTCGGCCAGAACCCGGCCGTCGGCTCGGCGCACGGCCGAATGCAGCGTCAGGCCATGTCGCACCTCAAGTGGCTCGTCGTGCGCGACTTCAACATGATCGAGTCCGCCACGTTCTGGAAGGACGGGCCCGAGATCGCGTCAGGCGAGCTCACGACCGAGGACATCGAGACCGAGGTGTTCTTCCTGCCGGCGGCGGCGCACACCGAGAAGAGCGGCTCGTTCACCCAGACCCAGCGGATGCTCCAGTGGCACCACCAGGCGGTCGAGCCCCCGGGCGACTGCCAGAGCGAGCTCCAGTTCTTCTTCGAGCTGGGTCGGCGGGTGCGCGAGCTGCTCGCCGACTCGACCGACGAGCGTGACCGTCCGCTGCTCGACCTGACGTGGGACTACCCCACCGACGAGCACGGCGACCCGGACGCCGAGGCGGTCCTCGCCGAGATCAACGGCCGTCACCTGACGGGCGACAAGGCGGGGCAGCCGCTCTCGGCCTACACCGAGATGAAGGCCGACGGCTCGACCGACGGCGGCTGCTGGATCTACACCGGCGTCTACGCGGACGGCGTCAACCACGCCGCCGACCGCAAGCCCGGGCGCGAGCAGGACCTCACCGCGCTCGACTGGGGCTGGGCGTGGCCGGCGAACCGTCGCATCCTCTACAACCGCGCCTCGGCCGACCCCGAGGGCAACCCGTGGAGCGAGCGCAAGCGTTACATCTGGTGGGACGCCGAGGCCGGCACGTGGACCGGGCACGACGTGCCGGACTTCGTTCCCGACAAGGCGCCCTCCTACCGTCCAGAGCCGGGGACAGGCGGTCCGGCGGGCCTCGCCGGTGACGACCCGTTCGTCATGCAGGCCGACGGCAAGGGCTGGCTCTTCGCGCCCAAGGGCATGCTCGACGGGCCGCTGCCGACCCACTACGAGCCGCAGGAGTCCCCGGTCCGCAACCCGCTCTACACCCAGCAGTCGAACCCGGCCCGCAAGGTCTTCCCGCGCAAGGACAACCTGTGGAGCCCGTCCGGTGACGCGCCCGGAGCGGACGTCTACCCCTACGTCTTCACGACGTACCGGCTGACCGAGCACCACACGGCCGGCGGCATGAGCCGGTGGCTGCCCTACCTCTCCGAGCTCCAGCCGGAGTTCTTCTGCGAGGTGTCGCCCGAGCTGGCGGCCGAGCGGGGTCTCGAGAACGGCGGATGGGCGACCATCGTCTCGGCCCGCGCGGCCATCGAGGCCCGCGTCATGGTGACCGAGCGCATGACCCCGCTGACCATCACGGGCCGCACCATCCACCAGGTGGGGCTGCCCTACCACTGGGGCGTCGGGACCAACGCGGTCGTGAGCGGCGACGCCGCCAACGACCTGCTCGGTGTCGCGCTCGACCCCAACGTGCAGATCCAGGAGAGCAAGGCCGGCTCGTGCGACATCGTGCCCGGCCGCCGCCCCGCGGGCGAGGAGCTGCTGCGACTCGTCGCGGAGTACCAGTCGCGGGCCGGCAGCACCGTCATGACGAGCAACGAGCTGCGCACCGGCCACCCGCAGTCCACGCCCGACACGAGAGAAGGCTGACCGATGGGCTTCTGGCGCAACCAGCTCTCCGGCCCCACCGACCCGGCGGCCGACGCCGCCTGGGACCGGCACGAGCCTCGCAAGGGCTTCTTCACCGACACCTCGATCTGCATCGGGTGCAAAGCGTGCGAGGTGGCCTGCAAGGAATGGAACGGCGTCCCCGAGGACGGCCTCGACCTGCTGAACCAGTCCTACGACAACACCGGAGCCCTCGGGGCGAGCACGTGGCGCCACGTCGCCTTCGTCGAGCAGACGAGCGACCGCATCGAGCAGGCCCGTGAGTCGGGGCGCAAGCTCGTCTCCCTCGGCATGCCGTCGGTGCGCTCACACGACGACGCCGCCCTCGCCGGTGGCGGGGGCGCGGCGACCGCGACGCTGACGCCGCCGGGGGAGCTGCTCCCCGGCGCGGCGGCCGGCCCCGGCCCGACGGACACCCCCGTGCCGGACGTGCGGTGGCTCATGGCCTCCGACGTCTGCAAGCACTGCACCCACGCCGCCTGCCTCGACGTGTGCCCGACCGGCGCGCTCTTCCGCACCGAGTTCGGGACCGTCGTCGTGCAGGACGACGTCTGCAACGGCTGCGGCTACTGCGTGGCAGCGTGCCCCTTCGGGGTCATCGAACGCCGGAGCGGTCAAGAGGGGCACGAGAAGGGGCCGCAGTCCCACGGCATCAGCATCAAGGGATCAGGGGGCACGGGAGGCACCGGGGCAACGGGCAATGCGGGCGGTGGCTCGCACCAGAACCCTCCGTCGCACGCCGAGACCAATGGCGAGGTCAAGAACGTCGGCATCGCCCAGAAGTGCACCCTCTGCTACGACCGACTCGGCGCCGGCCAGACTCCCGCCTGTGCCCAGGCGTGTCCGACCACGTCCATCAAGTTCGGCGACCTCGACGAGATGCGGGCGACGGCCCGGGCCCGCGTCGCGCAGCTGCACGAACTCGGCTACAGCGAGGCGCGCCTCTACGGCGTCGACGAGAACGACGGTGTCGGCGGTACCGGCTCGACCTTCCTGCTCCTCGACGAGCCCGAGGTCTACGGCCTGCCGCCGGACCCACGGGTGACCACCGCCGACCTGCCCGACATGTTCCGCAAGGCCGGCTACGCGGGGCTCACCATGCTCGCGATGGCAGCGGCCTCGTTCGTCGGGAGGCGGAAGTGACGACCAACCCGTTCGACGCCGACCGCCCGCCGGAGCGACCGCGCCGTCTCGGCAACGCCGGCGGCGGTCGCCGCGGGAGGGGGCGCCGCGACGAGTCGCTCATGGTCCCCGACGTCAGCTTCGACAGCTACTACGGGCGCCACATCGTCAAGCCGGCGCCGTGGGAGAAGGAGGTCGCGGCATACCTCTTCCTCGGCGGCATCGCCGCGGGGTCCGCGCTGCTCGGCGCCGGCGGTGCGGCTCGTGGCTACCCCGCGCTGCAGCGCGCCGGACGCATCGGCGCCGTGGCCGGCGCGGCGCTCGGCGGAGCGGCGCTCGCCAAGGACCTCGGCAAGCCCAGCCGTGCCCTCAACATGATGCGCACCGTCAAGCTCACCTCTCCGATGTCGGTCGGCTCGTGGATCCTGACGGCCTTCGGCACCTTCGCGGGGGCGGCTCTCGCCACCGAGCTCGGCCGGCCGATGCTCGAGCGTCGTTCTCACCCAAGCAGGTCCGGCGGTGCCGTCGCCCTCGTGTCCAAGGCGCTGAAACTAGCGGACGGGCCGGCCACGGTGGGGTCTGCATTCTTCGCTCCACCGCTTGCCGCCTACACGGCGGTGCTCCTTGCCGACACGGCCACCCCGACATGGCACGAGTCCTACCGCGAGCTGCCGTTCGTCTTCGTCAGCTCCGCCAACCTCGCCGCATCGGGTCTCGCCCTCGTCTCCGTCCCCACGCGCGAGAACGGCCCGGCGCGCAAGCTGGCGGCAGTCAGTGCGCTCGTCGAGCTCGTGGCCTTCGAGCGCATGCAGGACCAGCTCGGGCCGACGCTCTCGGAGCCCCTCCGCACCGGCAAGGCCGGGCGCCTGCTCAAGGCCAGCCGGGCCCTGACGATCGGCGGGGCCGTCGGCGCCGTCGCGCTCGGGGGAAACCGCGTCACCGCAGCGCTGAGCGGGGCAGCCCTCATGGCTGCTTCGGTCTGCACCCGCTTCGGCGTCTTCGAGGCCGGCATGGTCTCGGCGATCGACCCGAAGTACACCGTCGAGCCACAGCGTGAGCGGCTCGAGAAGCGACGGGCCGCCGGCGTCGTCGACGACTCGATCACCACAGCGCGCTGACTCGGCGAGCCACCAGCACCACCAGGACGAGAAGGGGAGCCTCATGAGCACCAGCGCGGTTCGGAACGACAGCACCGCCGCACCCGTCGGCAACCGTTGGCTCATCCTCGTCGCGGGGGTGCTCGTGCAGCTCGCCATCGGCGCCGTCTACGCCTGGAGCGTCTTTGCCAAGGCCATCCAGAGCCCGGACGCCTTCGGCTGGTCCAAGGCGCAGGCCTCCGTCCCGTTCGAGGTCGCCATCGGGATGATCTTCGTCGGCAGCTACATCGGCGGCCGGATCCAGGACCGCCGCGGCCCCCGCACGGTCGCCCTCACCGGCGGCATCATCTACAGCCTTGGCGTCATCCTCGCCTCGTTCGCCGGCAAGGACCAGTTCTGGCTGCTCATCCTTGGCTACGGCATCCTCGGCGGGTTCGGACTCGGCATGGCCTACATCGTCCCGATCGCCATGCTGCAGAAGTGGTTTCCCGACAAGCCCGGTCTCATCACCGGCATCGCGGTGGCCGGCTTCGGCTTCGGTGCCGTCATCACCGCGCCCTTGGGACAGCGACTCATCGCCGGTGACCCGTCACTGCCCACCAAGGCGTTCCTCCCCCTCGGCATCGGCTACCTCGTCGCGGTCGTCCTCGGAGCAAGCCTGTTCCGCAACCCACCCGAGGGCTACCTGCCGCCGGGTATGGCTGCACCGGCCGCGGCTCCCGGGGCCCGGGAGCGGACGAAGGACCCGGTGCCCGAGGCGGACTTCACGGCGGACGAGGCCCTGCACACCAAGCAGTGGTATCTCCTGACCGCGATCCTCACCCTCAGCGTGACGGCGGGCATCTCGCTCATCTCGGTCGCCGCGGGCAGCGCGAGCGACGTCGCCGGCTACTCCGCCGCTGCCGCTGCCAGCCTCGTCGGCGTGCTCGGCCTCTTCAACGGTGGCGGTCGCATCCTCTGGGGCTGGCTCTCGGACCGCATCGGCAAGATGCCGGCCTTCATGGGGATCCTCGGCATCCAGGGCGTGTGCCTGCTGCTCATCCCGCACGTCGCGTCGCCGGCGCTCTTCGCCGTCCTCGCCGCGCTCGTCTACCTCTGCTACGGCGGCGCGTTCGGCACGATGCCGTCGACGGCGGGGCGCTTCTTCGGCGTGCGCAACGCGGGTGCGATCTACGGCCTGATGCTCATCGGCTGGAGCATCGGTGGCATCGTCGGTCCGCTGCTCATCTCCTCACTCATCGGTGAGCAGAAGGCCTACACGCTCGGCTTCACCGTCGTCGGCGCCATCGCGCTCGTCGGCATGGCGCTGCCGCTGCTGACGAAGAGGCCCGCACCCCGGACCGCGAGCTCGGCCGCCGGGGCACCGGACAGCACCACGTCCCGCCGCTGACCGCGGTGGTCACTCACGCACGTCGGCCGGCTCGTGCGACAGGGGCAACCCTGCCGCCAGCCATGCCTCGACCCCGCCGACGACGTCGGTGGACCTGACGAGCCCGACCTCCTGCAAGGACGCGGCTGCGAACGAGCTGCTGTAGCCCTGGCGGCAGATCACGATGATCCGGAGGTCATCGTGTGCCTCGGGGATCCGGGCCGGGCTCGTGGGGTCGAGACGCCACTCGAGCACCGTGCGGTCGATGACGAGCGCGCCCGGCAGCTCGCCCTGTCGAGTGCGCTGCGACGGGGTGCGCGTGTCGACGAGCAGGGCACCCGCCCGGGTCTCGTCCCACGCCTGCTCCGGCGAGAGTCGCTCGAGACCCGAGCGCGCCCGGGCGAGGAGGTCGTCGACCCGACTCATCGGACCTGCATCACGTGCTCGCCGCGCGGCACGAGCTCACCGATGACGGTCCCGCCGGGCACCTCGCCGGCGACGAGCAGGCCTCCGCTCGTCTGCGCGTCGGCAAGCAGCAGCAGCTCGTCGTGGTCGACCGAGGCCGCGAGGTGCGGGCTCACCCAGTCGAGGTTGCGCTGGCTCCCACCGGGCACGAAGCCCGCCGCCAGCGACGCCCGCGCCCCGTCGAGGTAGGGCACCGCGGACGCGTCGACGACGGCGGTCACCCCGGACGCGCGGGCCAGCTTGTAGAGGTGGCCGAGCAGCCCGAAACCCGTGACGTCGGTGGCCGCCCGGATGCCGCGCTCGAGGGCGTGCCTGCTCGCGACGTCGTTGAGAGCGACCATCGACGCGACGGCCTCGGGGAAGACCTCACCCGTCGCCTTGTGCCGGTTGTTGAGGACGCCCACACCGAGCGGTTTGGTCAGGCTGAGCGGCAGACCCGCGACGGCGGCGTCGTTGCGCAGCAAGCGATCCGGGTCAGCGACACCCGTCACGGCCATGCCGTACTTCGGCTCGGGGTCGTCGATGCTGTGGCCGCCGGCCACGGGACAGCCGGCGAGGCGCGCGACGTCGAGTCCCCCGCGCAGGACCTCCGCGGCCAGCTCGGGCGGCAGGACGTCCCGTGGCCAGCCGAGGAGGTTCACGGCGAGCACGGGTCGGCCGCCCATCGCGTAGATGTCGGACAGGGCGTTCGCCGCGGCGATGCGACCCCAGTCGTAGGCGTCGTCGACGACCGGGGTGAAGAAGTCGGCCGTCGCGAGCACCGCCAGGCCGTCGGCCACCAGCACGGCGGCCGCGTCGTCGCCGTCGTCGAGGCCGACGAGCAGGTCGGCCCCGGCGATCCCGGTGAGGCCGCGCACCATGTCCTCGAGCTCGCCGGGCGGGATCTTGCACGCACAGCCGCCGCCGTGCGCGTACTGGGTCAGTCGCACCGTGTCCACGCCTGCAGTCTTACCCCACTCCCGGCACATGCCGTCCGGCCGCCCCGGAGCCCAGTGACCGATCGACGCCACTCGGCCCACTGGTCCCCGGCGGGCGGGCGATGGGTACGGTGGGCCGTGGAGGTGTCTGGGCACCTGGTGGTCCCCCCGGTCTTCAACACCGGTGAGACCGAGCATCTCGGTCTGGCGGGTTCGATTCCCGTCCACCTCCGCCAAGTGTGCGTGAGAGAGGACGTCGGTGTGGCGCAGTCAGATCCGCGGCGGACGGTACCGCGCACCGACGTCCTGATGGCCCACCCCGACCTCGTCGCCGCCGTGGCGCGACACGGCGCGGCGACGGTCAAGACGGCGGTCCGCTCGGCGCAGTCGCGGGCCCGCAGCGGCGAGATCGCCCCGGGCGACGTGGTCGCCGCGGCGCGAGAGGCCCTCCCGACCAGGAGCACGACCCTCCGGCCGCTCCTCAACGCCACCGGTGTCGTCGTGCACACCAACATCGGACGGGCGCCGCTGTCCGACGCCGCCGTGGACGCGGTCGTGGCGGCCGCGGCCTACGTCGACGTCGAGTACGACATCGCCACCGGGGCGCGGGCCCGCCGCGGGCGCGGGACCCTCGAGGCGCTCCGGTCGGCCGTGCCGGCTGCGGGCGACGCGCTCGTCGTCAACAACGGCGCGGCAGCGCTCGTCCTGGCCACGACCGCCCTGGCTGCGGGCCGGGACGTGCTGGTCAGCCGCGGCGAGATGGTCGAGATCGGGGACGGCTTCCGGCTGCCCGACCTCATCGCCTCGACCGGCGCGCGCCTGCGCGAGGTCGGTACGACGAACCGCACCCGGCTCTCGGACTACGCCGCCGCCCTCGGTCCGGGCACCGGGTGCATCCTCAAGGTGCACCCGAGCAACTTCCGCGTCGACGGCTTCACGAGCGCCGCGTCCGTCCGCGAGCTCGCGACGCTGGGCGCCCCCGTCGTGGTCGACATCGGCAGCGGGCTGCTGCGGCCCGACCCGATGCTCCCCGACGAGCCCGACGCGAGCACGGCGCTCGCTGACGGCGCGACCGTCGTCACGGCGAGCGGCGACAAGCTGCTCGGCGGCCCGCAGGCGGGTCTCGTCCTCGGCGAGGCCGCCACGGTCGAGCGGCTGCGACGCCATCCGTTGGCTCGTGCACTGCGGGTCGACAAGCTGACCCTGGCCGCCCTCGAGGCGACCCTGCGAGGGCCGGCGCCGCCGGTCGCCGACTACCTCCACGTGGACCTCGACCGCTTGCGCTCGCGCACCGAGCGACTCGCCGCGGCAGTGGGGGGCGAGGTCGTCCCGGTCGAGGGGCGCGTCGGTGGCGGCGGGGCCCCCGGCCTGCCCCTGCCCGGCTGGGCCGTCGCACTGCCGGAGGACTGCGCCGAGCGACTGAGGCGCGGCGAGACCGCAGTCGTGGCCCGCGTCGAGCGCGGCCGCTGCCTCGTCGACCTGCGTTGCGTGCCGCCGGAGCGGGACGCCGACGTCGAGCGAGCCGTCCTCGCAGCCCGCGACGTCGACCACCCGAGCGGCGCCTGACCGTGCACGTCATCGCGACGGCCGGACACGTCGACCACGGCAAGTCCACGCTCGTGCGCGCGCTCACCGGGATCGAGCCCGACCGGTGGGCCGAGGAGCGTCGGCGCGGCATGACGATCGACCTCGGGTACGCGTGGACGACCCTCGCCTCGGGCGCCGACGTCGCCTTCGTCGACGTGCCGGGCCACCAGCGCTTCATCGGCAACATGCTCGCCGGCCTGGGGCCGGCGCCCGCCGTCGTCCTCGTCGTGGCTGCCGACGAGGGGTGGCGTCCCCAGTCGGCCGAGCACCTCGCGGCCGTCGATGCGCTCGGCATCTCACGCGGGCTGGTCGTCGTGACCCGCAGCGACCTCGCCGACCCGGGCCCGGCCGTCGCGGAGGCGCTCGCGCAGGTCGGACGCACCAGCCTCGCCGGTAGCGCGGCGCTCGCGGTGTCGGCCCGCACCGGCCAGGGGCTCGACGCCCTCCGCGGCGCCCTGGACGACCTCGTCGCGTCTCTGCCGGCCCCCGACCGGGACGCCCGCATGCGCCTGTGGGTCGACCGGTCGTTCTCGGTCCGCGGCAGCGGCACCGTCGTGACGGGCACCCTGGGCGCCGGGACGATCCGGGTCGGCGACGAGCTCGTCGTCCACCGCACCGACGGCACATCACAGTCCGTCGGCGTCCGCGGGCTGCAGAGCCTCGGCCGCGCCCGTGACGCGGTGTCGGCCGTGGCACGGGTGGCGGTCAACCTACGCGGCGTCGGCGTCGGCGACGTGGCGCGCGGGGACGTGCTGCTGACGCCCCGCTCATGGCACGTCACGACGACCCTCGACGCCCGTGTCGTCCGTGCCGTCGATCCCGTTGCCGTGAGTGCCGATGCGGGTGTGCCCGAGCCGGACCCGCTCCCGTCGCACGTCATGCTCCACGTCGGCACGCTCGCCGTGGAGGCGAGGGTGCGCCCCCTCGGTGCGGGCGCAGTGCGTCTCGCCCTCCCGGCCGCGCTGCCCGTGGTCGCGGGCGATCGCATCCTGCTGCGCGATCCCGGCTCACGCCGGGTCGTGGGTGCTGTCGTCGTGGACGCAGACCCGCCCGTGCTCGACCGACGTGGCTCGGCCGCCCGGCGGGCCGAGGTGGTCCGCAGCCTCGACGGTGCGCCCGACCTCGCCCGTGAGGTCGCGCGCCGCGGATGGATGCGCGGGTCCGAGGCCGAGGCGCTCGGGATCGTCGTGCCGCCCGGTGACCGACCCGGCGCGACCGTCGCCAGACGGGGCGTCTGGCTCGTCGACGACGAGGCGTGGCAGGCGGCGTCGGTCCGCCTGCGCACGGCCGTCCAGGCGCGGGCCGACACTGCGCCGATCGACCCCGTGCTCGCCCTCGAGGCGGCCCGAGCCGTAGCGGGCGTGCCGGACCGTGCGCTCGTGAGCGACCTCGCCGCCACCGCCGGGATCGAGGTCCGTGACGGTCGGGTCGGGCTGCCCGGACGATCGGCCGTCCTGTCCAGCGGGGCCGAGGCCGGGCTGAGCAGGATCGAGGCGCGCTTGCGGCAGAAGCCGTTCGCAGCGCCGGAGCAGCACGAGCTCGACGCCGCCGGGCTCGGGGCACGCGAGCTTGCCGCCGCCGAGGGCATCGGACGCATCCTGCGGCTGCCCGGTGACGTCGTCCTGCTCCCGAATGCGCCGGCCCTCGCCATGCGCGAGCTCGCGGCGCTGCCCCAGCCCTTCACGACGAGCGAGGCCCGTCAGGCCCTGGACAGCACGCGTCGCATCGTCATCCCGCTGCTCGAGCACCTCGACCGTCGAGGCTGGACGCGTCGCCTCGACGGCTCGCGCCGCGAGGTGAGGCGCTGAGGCCACACGGCGTATGTGCTCGTGTGCCGTGTGGTGCGAAGGGACCGACGGGCCTGTCCCAGTCCTCCACGCAGGTGCCGCGCCGGACCGCCCGCGTAGCCGCGGCCTTGTGGTGTCGGCAGGGGATGGCAGGCTGACCCCGATGGCGAAGGGCAAGCGGGCCGACGTGCTCGACCGATTCTCTCCGGCGACCGCAGAGTGGTTCAGGAGCAGCTTCAGCGCGCCCACGACCGCCCAGGCGGGCGCGTGGGACGCGATCAGCTCGGGCCACCACACCGTCGTCGTCGCCCCGACGGGCTCCGGCAAGACCCTGTCGGCCTTCCTCTGGGCCATCGACCGGATGGCGAGCCAGCCGGTCCCCGAGGAGCGGCTCGAGCGGTGCCGTGTCCTCTACGTCTCGCCGATGAAGGCGCTCGCGGTCGACGTCGAGCGCAACCTCCGCGCGCCCCTCGTCGGCATCGGCCACGCCGCGACGCGGCTCGAGCTCGCGCCGCCCGACATCACCGTCAGCGTCCGCTCGGGCGACACCCCGGCCAACGAGCGCCGGGCCTTCGCCCGCACGCCCAGCGACATCCTCATCACGACGCCCGAGTCGCTCTTCCTCATGCTCACCTCGTCGGTGCGCGAGGCGCTCAAGGGCATCGAGACGGTCATCATCGACGAGGTCCACGCCGTTGCGGGCACCAAGCGGGGGGCCCACCTCGCCCTCAGCCTCGAGCGCCTCGACGCGCTCCTGCCCACCCCCGCCCAGCGGGTGGGCCTGTCGGCGACGGTGCGTCCCGTCGAGGAGGTCGCGCGCTACCTCGCGGGCGGTCGCCCGGTCGAGATCGTCCAGCCGGAGTCGACGAAGCAGTGGGACCTCGAGGTCGTCGTGCCGGTCCCCGACATGGGCGAGCTGGGCGGCGCGCCGGCCGAGATCTCGCCCGGCGTGCCCGACCTCTCGGGTCCGGCCGCGGGCCAGGCGCCACAGGCGAGCATCTGGCCGCACGTCGAGGAGCGCATCGTCGACCTCATCGCCGAGCACCGCTCCACGATCGTCTTCTCCAACTCGCGCCGCCTCGCCGAGCGGCTCACCTCGCGCCTCAACGAGATCTGGGAGGAGCGGCTCGCCGAGCAGGAGGACCTCCCGGTCCCCAGCTTCGCTGCCCTCTCGACGCGGCCGCCCGCTCAGGTCATGGCCCAGGCGGGGGTCTCTCGCGGGGCGCCGGCGGTGCTCGCCCGTGCTCACCACGGGTCGGTGAGCAAGGAGCACCGGGCCACCATCGAGGAGGACCTCAAGGCCGGGCGCCTCCCGGCCGTCGTCGCGACGAGCAGCCTCGAGCTCGGCATCGACATGGGGGCCGTCGACCTCGTCATCCAGGTCGAGAGCCCGCCGTCGGTGGCGAGCGGGCTCCAGCGCGTGGGTCGGGCGGGCCACCAGGTGGGTGCCGTCAGCCAGGGCGTCATGTTCCCGAAGTTCCGCGGCGACCTCGTGCAGACCGCCGTCGTCGTCGAGCGCATGCGCGCCGGCGCCATCGAGTCCCTGCGCGTCCCCGCCAACCCCGTCGACGTGCTGGCCCAGCAGGTCGTCGCGATGTGCGCCATGGACGACTGGACCGTCGCCGACGTCGAGGCGCTCGTGCACCGCACCGCGAGCTTCGCCTCCCTCCCGCGCTCGGTCCTCGAGGCCACGCTCGACATGCTCGCCGGCCGCTACCCGTCCGACGAGTTCGCCGAGCTGCGCCCGCGCATCGTCTGGGACCGCGTCACCGACACGCTCTCCGGCCGCCGGGGCGCCCAGCGCCTCGCCGTCACGAGCGGCGGCACCATCCCAGACCGGGGGTTGTATGCCGTGTTCCTCGCGTCCGGTGAGGGGCCCGGTCGCCGGGTCGGCGAGCTCGACGAGGAGATGGTCTACGAGTCGCGGGTCGGCGACGTCTTCACCCTCGGCACGTCGACGTGGCGCATCGAGGACATCACCCACGACCGCGTCCTCGTCACGCCCGCGCCGGGACAGGCGGGCAAGCTGCCCTTCTGGAAGGGCGACCAGCAGGGCCGGCCGGCCGAGCTGGGGCGCGCCCTCGGCGGGTTCGTCCGCGAGATCGTGGGCCTGACGCCCGAGCGGGCCCGCGCGCGGGTCACCGCCGCCGGGCTCGACGAGTGGGCCGCCGACAACCTCATCGGCTACCTCACGGAGCAGAAGGAGGCGACGCGGCACGTCCCCGACGACCGCACCATCGTCGTCGAGCGCTTCCGTGACGAGATCGGCGACTGGCGTGTCGCGGTGCTCTCGCCCTTCGGCGGCCAGGTCCACGCACCGTGGGCGCTCTGCGTCGCCGCACGCATGCGCGAGCGCTTCGGCATCGACGTCCAGGCCATGCACGGCGACGACGGCATCGTCTTCCGCCTGCCCGACCTGGAGTTCGAGGACGGCGCTGCCGTCGGTCAGCAGCTCGTCGAGCTCGTCACCCTCGAGCCCGAGGAGGTGAGCGAGCTCGTGACGCAGGAGATCGGCGGATCGGCCCTGTTCGCAGCGCGGTTCAGGGAGTGCGCGGCGCGGGCGCTCCTGCTGCCCCGCCGCCGACCCGACAAGCGCCAGCCGCTCTGGCAGCAGCGGCAGCGTGCCGCCCAGCTGCTCGAGGTGGCGAGCCAGTACCCCAGCTTCCCCATCGTCCTCGAGGCCGTGCGCGAGTGCGTCCAAGACGTCTTCGACGTGCCGGGTCTCGTCGAGCTCATGGGCGACATCCGCTCGCGCGCGGTCAAGGTCGTCGACGTCGAGTCGAGCCAGCCCAGCCCGTTCGCCAAGTCGCTCGTCTTCGGCTACGTCGCGCAGTACCTCTACGAGGGCGACTCGCCGCTGGCCGAGCGCCGGGCCGCCGCCCTCGCGCTCGACCCGTCGCTGCTCTCCGAGCTGCTCGGTCAGGGTGAGGCGCTCGCGCTGCGTGACCTGCTCGACCCCGAGGCCGTCGCACGCACCGAGGCCGAGCTCCAGCGGCTGACGCCCGAGCGGGGTGCCCGTGACGGCGAGGACGTCGCTGACCTGCTCCGGGTGCTCGGCCCGTTGTCGGTGCGCGACATCGTCGCCCGTGCGGCCGAGGGCTTCGAGCCGTCGACCGTCGAGGCGGCCCTCGCCGAGCTCGAGGCGGCCCGTCGCGTCATCGCCGTGCGCGTCGGCGGCGACGAGCGCTGGGCCGCCATCGAGGACGCCGCGCGGCTGCGCGACGCCCTCGGCACCGCGTTGCCGGTCGGCGTTCCGCAGGCCTTCCTCGACCCGGTGCCCGACCCGCTCGCCGACCTCGTCGCGCGCTTCGCCCGCACCCACGGGCCCTTCGCGGTCCAGACCGTCGCCGCGTGGTGGGGCGTGGGTCCCGCGGTCGTCCACGACGCGCTGCGCCGTCTCGTCTCGGCCGGTCGGGTCGTCGAGGGCGAGCTGCTCCCCACCGAGAACGGCGGCGGCCACGGCCCCGAGTTCTGCGACGCCGAGGTGCTCCGGCTGCTCCGGCGCCGCTCGCTCGCCGCGCTGCGCCACGAGGTCGAGCCGGTCGCCCAGCCCGATCTCGCCCGCTTCCTCCCGCAGTGGCAGGGCGTCGGTGGCGGCCTGCGCGGCCGAGAGGGCCTGCTCCGTGCCGTCGAGCAGCTGACCGGTGCGGTCGTCCCGGCGAGCGCCGTCGAGTCGCTCGTGCTTCCTGCGCGCGTCGCCGACTACCGCCCGGCGCTGCTCGACGAGGTGATGAGCTCGGGCGAGGTCGTCTGGCGCGGCCACGGCTCGCTGCCCGGTGACGACGGTTGGGTCAGCCTCCACCTCGCCGACGCCGCGCACCTGACGCTGACCCCGCCCGAGGTCGTCGACCTCACCGACGAGGAGCAGGCCGTCCTCGAGGCGCTCGAGGGCGGTGGCGCGTACTTCTTCCGGGCCCTTTCGACGCGGGTCGGACTCGGCGACACCGAGCTCAACGACGCGCTGTGGTCGCTGCTGTGGTCGGGGCGCGTCACCAACGACACCATCGCGCCGCTGCGTGCCCTCCTCGCCGGTGGCCGCACCGCCCACAAGCGCACGACCTCCGGACCCCGGTCGAGCAGGTATGCCGCCCGGCGCGGCTCACTCGGCCGCTTCGGCTCCCTGCGCGGTCCCCTCACCGGCACGAGCCCGTCCCAGGTCGAGGCCGCCGAGGAGGCTGCGACGGGCAAGGCGCTGGCCGCAGGTCGCGCGGTCGGGTCCGGGCCGTCGACCGGCGTCGGTCGCTGGACGTCGCTGCCGCCCGCCGAGTCCGACCCGACGGTCCGGGCCGTCACCAACGCCGAGCTGCTCCTCGACCGCTACGGCGTGCTGACCCGCGGGTCGGTCGTCACGGAGGACGTCCCGGGCGGCTTCGCGGCGGTCTACCGCGTGCTCGCCGCGGCCGAGGAGGCGGGCAAGGTCCGGCGCGGCTACTTCGTGGAGGGCCTGGGCGCTTCGCAGTTCGCCTCGACGGGGGCCGTCGACCGGCTCAGGTCGATGTCACGTCTGCCCGGTGCGGGGGCCCAGGACTCTGCGGCCGGGCGTGAGCGCACCGGGCCGCCGGCCCTCGTCCTCGCCGCGAGCGACCCCGCCAACCCCTACGGTGCCGCCATCGGCTGGCCCGAGCGCGGGCTCACCGACGCCGCTGATGAGCCAGCGGAGTCCCCGCAGGCGTCTCGCCGCAAGGGCCACCAGCCCGGCCGCAAGGCCGGGGCGCTCGTCGTCCTCGTCGACGGCGAGCTCGTCCTCTACGTCGAGCGCGGCGGCAAGACGATGCTCTGCTGGTCCGACGACCCAGAGCACCTCCAGGCGGCGGCCGACGCGCTGGCCCTCGCGGTGCGCGAGGGAGCGCTCGGACGCCTCACCGTCGAGAAGGCCGACGGGGCCTCGGTGCTCGGCTCCGACCACCCGCTCGTGCAGGCGCTGTCGCAGGCCGGCTTCCACATGACACCGCGGGGACTGCGCCTCCGCCGTTGACGCGCCGCAGCGTCGGTTGCTGACCGCGAAATGTCGGGATCCTGCTGGTAAGACAGGGAATCCGCCATGAGCGTGTCTCATGGATCTCACAGCAACTTCCCTGATTCGCCGGTTTCGGGACTGACGCGGTGCGACGGTGGACGGAAGGGGGCACGGCGCCCCAGGCGGTCACCGAGCGCAGGCGGGGTCCACTCCGTCCGCGGGTTGTCGCCGAGCTGGACGGTGAGAACGATGCAGGACGCACGTGACAGACGGCAGCTGAGCCGGCGCAGCTTCATCAGGGCCGCGGGCGTCGCGGGTGCGGGATTCGTCCTCTACGCCTACGCACCCGATGGCACGAGACGGGCTGTTGCCGCCGTGTCAGGCGGCAGGCTGGATCCCGCGACCGTGCCGAAGTTCGTGACACCGCTGCTCATACCGCCGGTGATGCCGCGCGCAGGCACCATCAAGCGCAGGGGTGGTAAACCGGCCGACTACTACGAGATCTCCGTGACGCAGTTCTCCCAGCAAGTCCTTCCCGCCGGCCTGCCCGCGACGACGGTGTGGGGCTACGGCGCCGTGACCTCTGCCAGCAAGAAGGGGCTGTTGCTGCATCACGCCCCGTCGCTGACCATCGAGGCGCGCTGGGACCGTCCGGTGCGGGTCAAGTGGGTCAACGGTCTCGTGGACACCGCTGGGAACTACCTGCCCCACCTGCTGCCGGTCGACCCGACGTTGCACTGGGCCAACCCGCCCGGTGGCGTTGTCGGACGCGACACCCGCCCGGACTTCCAGCAGACGCCGGGGCGCTACACCGGCCCCGTGCCCATGGTGACCCACCTCCACGGAGCGGTCGGGGTCGGTGACGAGAGCGACGGCTACCCGGAAGCGTGGTTCCTGCCGGATGCTGACAACCTACCGACCGGGCACGCGACCGAGGGCACCTGGTACGCCTTCTTCAGGGACAAGGCAGCCCGAAAGTTCGGCACTGGGTGGGGCCCGGGCTACGCCGTCTTCGAGTACCCGAACGACCAACGCGCGTCCACCCTCTGGTACCACGACCACACCCTGGGCATGACGCGCCTCAACGTGTACGCGGGACCTGCCGGGTTCTTCCTCATCAGGGGTGGACCGCACGGCGACCACGCTGTCGTCGACGCCCGCTCCGGCACGACTGCCGTGCTGCCCGGTCCGGCTCCGGCGGAGGGGGACCGGTTCCCGTCGAACAGGACGTACCACGAGATCCCCCGCGCGATCCAGGACCGGGCGTTCGAGGAGGACGGCTCCTTGTTCTATCCCGACAGCCGCGAGTTCTTCGACGGCGCCACGGCGGCGGACCCGGGCTTCGTTCCGGACACGGACCTCTCGCCCATCTGGAACCCCGAGTTCTTCGGCAACACGATCATGGTCAACGGCAACACCTGGCCCTTCCAGGTCGTCGAGCAGCGCCGCTACCGGTTCCGCTTCCTCAACGGTTGCCAGGCCCGCTTTCTCATCCTCGACTTCGCCCACATCCCCGGCGTGGAGGTCTGGGCCATCGGCAACGAGGGCGGCTTCCTCGCTGCGCCGGTGAACCTCACTGCGCACCACGACAACCGGCTCCTGATGGGCCTCGCCGAGCGCGCCGACATCGTCGTCGACTTCACGCAGGTGCCTCTCGGGAAGCACGTCCTGGCCAACGTCGGCCCCGACGAGCCCTTCGGCGGTGGCAAGCCGGACGACGACTTCGACGCGGCAGACCCCGACACGACCGGGCAGGTCCTGCAGTTCCGGGTCGTGCCCGCCACTGGGCCCGACCCGACGACACCGCCCCGGTTCCTGCGCCTGCCGGCCCTCGCGCCGCTGCCGGCCGAGACACGCACCCGACGACTCGGCCTGCTCGAGATGATGTCGAGCGCCTGGGACGGACCCGCCGAGGCGATGCTGGGCACCGTGGACCGCGGGGGACACCCGGAGCACCTCATGTGGGCGGACCCGGTCACCGAGAGTCCTCGCGTCGGAGACACCGAGATCTGGGAGTTCCACAACTTCACGGCTGACGCCCACCCCATGCACGTCCACGAGACGACGTTCGAGGTGATCGACCGGCAGGCCTTGGTGACCAACGAGGCCGGTGAGACCGAACCACCGTCCCGGCCGGCAGGCGATCCCCGCCCACCCGAGGCGTGGGAGAGCGGCGTCAAGGACACCGTCATCGCCTACCCGGGCGAGGTGACGCGCATCCGGGCCAGGTTCAGCAACCCGGGCCAGTTCGTCTGGCACTGCCACATCGTCGAGCACGAGGACAACGAGATGATGCGGCCCTACCGGATCGGACCCAGGCAGCACCGCCAACCGCGCGGCTGACCTCGGGTCAGGAGAAGGTGTCGCCGTCGGCCATCGTCACGGCGCTCGGCGCCGTGGGCCGCCAGGTCAGGGACTCCTGCGTGCCGAGACGTGCGCGCAGAGCCGGCTGGGTGGCATACCACCCGATGAGCTCGGAGAGCTCGTCCGCCCGCAGCCACAGGTAGGCGACCGGGACGGCGACGCGACCGGCGAACGGCTGGTCGGTGACGTCGAGGGGCACGTCGACCGGGAAGGCCCGGTCACCTGTCGCGTCGGTCGCCCCGGCCAGGCCGTGTGCGAGGTCGTCGGGGGCGCCACGCACCGTCTCCCAGGGCACGCTCGCCGACCGCACGCCCCAGCGCAGCTCGACCGCGGTCGGCGTCAGGTAGACCCCGCCCGCCGAGGCGCGACCCAGGGCGAAGGGCGCCAGCCGGGCACAGGAGGCGAGCGTGGCGAGGCCGAAGACCACGGCTGCCCAGGGCACGGGCGCGGTGAGCACGACCATGAAGGCGCACCACGCCGTCACGAGGATCGCGTTGGTGAGCGGCGTCGCAAACGACCCGCGTGAGCGGAGGACGGCGGTCGAAGCGGCACCGGACGGCGCTGCCGCGAGGACGAGCCGTTCCGGGCGACGCACGCTCCACGACCAACGCGCGGCCGCCTCGACGACCCACACGACCGCGCCGCACGTGGCCATCGCGACGGTGCCGACGCCGAGTGCGCGCAGCCAGAGCGGCTCGTCCCGGGTCACGATGAGCAGTGCCACGAGCACGCCCGCGAAAGCGGCGACGAGGGCGAGCTCGGCGAGCACGAGCACCACGTAGGTGCCGGAACGCTCGCGGTCGAGCATCCGCCGGATGAGCACGGGACCGTAGCGGGCACCCCAGGCTCCGGCGGACGCGTACGACCCGATCACGTCGCGATGCTAGCCGCGAACGGGCCGTCGGTGCCCCGTCGCGTCCGGGTACGTCCAACTCGTCGAGCACCACGACCGAGAGGACCCGAGATGGACACCGCTGCCAAGGCCCAGGAGCTCCAGCGCCTACACCGCGACCCCGAGCTGCTGCTCGTCGTCAACGTCTGGGACGTCATCACGGCCCGCGTCGTCGCCGACACCCCCGGCACGAAGGCGCTCGCCACGGCGAGCCACTCGATCGCAGCGTCGTACGGCTACCCCGACGGCGAGCAGATCCCGCGCGATCTCATGATCGAGGCCGTCGGCCGCATCGCCGCCGCCGTCGACCTGCCGGTCACGGCCGACCTCGAGGCCGGCTACGGCGACGCGGGCGAGACGGTGGCCCGCGCCATCGACGTCGGCATCGTCGGCGCCAACCTCGAGGACCAGATGAAGGCGCTGCCGGACGCCGTCCGGGCCGTCGAGGCTGCCGTCGCCGCCGGTGAGCGGGCCGGCATCCCCTTCGTCCTCAACGCCCGCACCGACGCCTACGTCAAGGCCGGCGACCGCGACCCGGCCGACGTGCTCACCGACGCCGTGGAGCGGGGCCGCGCCTATCTCGACGCCGGCGCCTCGACGTTCTTCGTCCCCGGCAAGCTCGACGAACCGACCGTGAGCCGGCTCGTCGAGGAGCTGGGGCCGCAGAAGCTCACCGTCATCGCCGTCCCGGGCTCCCTCGACCTCGCGACCCTGCAGCGCCTCGGCGTCGCCCGCGTGTCCTACGGGCCGTGGAGCCAGAACGTCGCCCTGACCGCTCTGGCCCGGCTCGCCGAGGACGTCTACGCCGGTGGCGTGCTGCCCGAGGGCACCCGCAAGCTCAACTGAGCCCGCTCGGCACCTCTCCCAGTAGCCGGGGGAGGACTGCTTGAGCGTGGCCGTGTAGAAGGTGTTGTCGAGTCCGAGGTTCTGGTTCGAGCCGAGGGCGTACGCGTAACCAGCCGACTGGTAGGCCCGCCCGGCCACGACGTGGTCGTAGTTGCTCGAGGTGATGCAGGTCGGCGGCAGCGTCGAGGTGGGCGAGGCGGTCGTCGTCGGGGGCGTGGAGGTCGCCGTCGTGTCGATACGTCGCCCGAGCCAAGGACGCCGGACCGTCGTGGGGCCCGGGACCATTGCGCCGCAACGGAGGAGGCGTCAGAGACGCTCAACGTGCTCGCTGGGTGTGACGACGCCGCGGGTGTCGAGGAAGCGGCGCGACGCCCGCGCGAGCGCGTCCACGTCGTAGTCCCGGTGGCGCTGCAGCAGCACGACGAGGTCGGCGTCGGCGACGGCGGCCTCGAGGTGCGGCACCGAGACGGCGGCACCCCCGAGCTCGGGCTCCAGCTCGTCCCAGTGTTCGATGAGGGGGTCGTGGAACGACAGGCGTGCCCCCTGCTCGAGGAGGCGTCGGGCGACGGGGACGGCGGGCGACTCGCGCTGGTCGGCGATGTCGGCCTTGTACGTCACGCCGAGCAGCAGCACCTGCGCCCCGCGCAGCGCCTTGCCGTCCTCGTTGAGTGCGTCCTGCACCCGGCGCGCCACGTAGGCCGGCATCGAGGCGTTGATCTCCTGGGCGAGCTCGACGAAGCGGAAGGGGTAGCCGAGCCGCGTGCGCACGTTGTGCGAGAGGTAGTTCGGGTCGATCGGGATGCAGTGGCCGCCGACGCCCGGGCCCGGGTAGAACGCCTGGAAGCCGAAGGGTTTCGTCCGCGCTGCCGCGATGACCTCCCACAGGTCGATGTCGAGGTCGTGGCAGAAGCGCGCCATCTCGTTGACGAGCGCGATGTTGATGTGGCGGTAGGTGTTCTCGAGCAGCTTGGCCGTCTCGGCCTCGCGGGTGCCCCGTGTCGGCACGACGGTGTCGACGAAGCGTGAGTAGAAGGCGCAGGCCGCCTCAGTGCACGCGGGCGTGTGCCCGCCGACGACCTTCGGGGTGTTGCCGATGCCGTATGCCGTGTTGCCCGGGTCGACGCGCTCCGGCGAGAAGGCGAGGGCGAAGTCCACCCCGGCGCGCAGCCCCGACGTCTCGAGGATCGGGCGCACCACCTCGTCGGTCGTGCCCGGGTAGGTCGTCGACTCGAGGACGACGAGCGTGTCGCGGGTCAGGTGTCGGGAGAGGTCGGTCGTGGCCGCCCGGACGGCGGCGAGGTCGGGGCCGCCCTCGTCGCCCAACGGCGTCGGCACGCAGACGACGACCGCGCTGGTCTCGGCGAGGCAGGTCGGGTCGGTCGTCGGCTCGAAGCCGGCGCCCAGCATCTTCGTCACGTCCTCGTCGGTCAGGTCGTCGACGTGCGAGCGGCCGTTCGCGAGGGAGGCCACGACGACGGCGCTGGCGTCGAGACCGACGACGGACAGGCCCGCGCCGACCGCTGCCTGCGCGAGCGGGAGGCCGACGTAGCCGAGCCCCACGACGACGACGTCGTGGCGTCGGCGGTCAGACACGGACCAGTCGGGAGTCGCTGTCGGTCACAGCCTCCCGCGCGGACTCGATCGGGTCGAAGTCCGGGGCCCGGTGGCCGAGGCCGAGCAGCTCGGCGATGGCGGCGACCGACCGCTCGGCGGCCCGACCGTCGCCGTAGGGGTTCACGGCGTTCGCCATCGCGGCGTAGGCGCCGGCGTCGTCGAGCAGCTCCTCGACGGCGGCGCGGATCGTCGCGCCGTCGGTGCCGACGAGGCGGACCGTCCCGGCCTCGACGGCCTCGGGCCGCTCGGTCGTGTCGCGCATGAC
Organism: Terrabacter sp. 2TAF16; assembly: GCF_052115065.1. Taxonomy (NCBI): domain Bacteria; kingdom Bacillati; phylum Actinomycetota; class Actinomycetes; order Micrococcales; family Intrasporangiaceae; genus Terrabacter; species Terrabacter sp. 2TAF16. The sequence continues at coordinate 47,979 of NZ_JBFRFZ010000017.1, read as the reverse complement.
GAGCACCGGCTTGCCGAGGCTCGGGGCCTCCTCCTGCACGCCGCCCGAGTCGGTGAGGACGACGGTCGTGCCGGCGAGGGCGTGCGCGAACTGGTGGTAGTCGAGCGGCTCGGTGAGCAGCACGTTGTCGAGCGACCCGAGAAGCGGCTCGATGACGTCGCGGACGATCGGGTTGCGGTGCATCGGCAGGAGGACCTGCAGGTCGGGCCGGTCGAGCGCGAGGTCGCGGATCGCCGTCATCGTCTCGACCATCCGGGGACCCCACGACTCACGGCGGTGGGAGGTGACGAGGAGCAGGTCGCGCCCACCCGCCGCGTCCTCGACGGCCTCGGCCACCCGAGGGTCCACGAACTCGACGGGCTGGGCGGTCGTCCACTGGAGCGCGTCGATGACGGTGTTGCCGGTGACGGGCACGCGGCTCGCGTCGATCGACTCGCGCACGAGGTTCGCCCTGGACGTCGCCGTCGGGGCGAGGTGCAGGTCGGCGAGCGGCGCGGTGAGGCGCCGGTTGGCCTCCTCGGGGAAGGGCGAGCGCACGTCACCCGTGCGTAGGCCCGCCTCGAGGTGCACGACGGGGATGTGCTCGTAGAAGGCGGCCAGCCCCGTCGCGAGCACCGCCGTCGTGTCGCCCTGGACGACGACGACGTCGGGGCGGGTCTCCCGCAGCAGGGCCGAGGTGGCGAGGACCGTGCGGGCCGTGATCTCGGCGAGCGTCGCCCCCGGGGCCATGAGGTCGAGGTCGTGGGCCGGACGGATCCCGAAGAGCGCGTTGACCTGGTCGAGCATCTCGCGGTGCTGGCCGGTCACGGCCACGACCGGCTCGATGCGTTCGTCGGCCTCGAGGGCCGCCACGAGCGGGGCCATCTTGATCGCCTCGGGTCGGGTCCCGTAGACGGTCATGACGCGGTGTCGGGCCGTGGGCAGTGCAGTGCTCATGTCCTGATCTCCTTCAGCGCCAGAGGCCGCGGGTGTCGACGAGCTCGCGACCGCGGAGGTCGCCGAGGCTGATGGACCGGAAGGCGGCGTGGTCGACGAGGAGGACGACGACGTCCGCCTCGTCGATGGCCTGTCCGGTCGCGGCGAGCTCGACGTTCGGCAGGGCGGCCAGGGCCGGGGGCAATGCGCCGACGTGCGGCTCGACGGCGAGGACCCGGGTGCCGGGGAGCTCGGCGGCGAGGGTCTCGGTGATGAGCAGGGCCGGCGACTCGCGCAGGTCGTCGATGTCGGCCTTGAACGCGAGACCGAGGCAGGCCACCGTCGCGCCCTGCCCGTCCCCGCGGCCGGCGGCCACGAGCGCGTCGGACACCTTCCGGATGACGGTGCCCGGGCGGGCGTCGTTGGTCTCCCGGGCGGCTCGGATGATCCGCGCCTGCTCGGGGGCCGCCGACACGATGAACCACGGGTCGACGGCGATGCAGTGCCCGCCGACGCCGGGGCCGGGCTGGAGGATGTTGACCCGGGGGTGGTGGTTGGCCATCGAGATGACCTCCCAGACGTCGAGGCCGATGTGCTCGCAGATCTCGGCGAGCTCGTTGGCGAAGGCGATGTTGACGTCGCGGAACGCGTTCTCGGTCAGCTTGGACATCTCCGCGGACTTCGCGTCGGTGAGGATGATCTCGCCGGTGACGAAGAGCCGGTAGACCTCCGCGGCGCGCAGCGCGCACTCGGGCGAGAGACCGCCGACGATGCGGTCGTTGGAGAAGATCTCGACCATGATCCGGCCGGGAAGGACCCGCTCCGGGCAGTGTGCGAGGTGCACGTCCGAGATGCCGCCCAGGTGCGGCAGCTTGAGGTCGGGGCGCAGGTCCGAGATCCACTCGGAGATCAGCTCGGTCGTCCCGGGAGGCGACGTCGACTCGAGGATGACGACCTCCCCGCCACGGAGCATCGGCGCGATCGCCTCGGTCGCCGAGCGCACGTGCCGCAGGTCGGGCTCGTGGTCGCCCATGAACGGGGTCGGCACCGCGATGAGGTAGACGGACGCGTGCGGCATCGTCGTCGTCGCCGTGAGCAGGCCGTCCGCGACGGCCGAGGCGATCGCGACGTCGAGGTTCGGCTCGACGATGGGCACGCGTCCGGCGTTGATCTCCGAGACGGTGCGTTCGTTGACGTCGACGCCCGTGACCCGCAGTCCGTGGCGGGTGAGGGCGGCGCAGGTGGGCAGGCCGATGTAGCCGAGGCCGATGACGGCGATTCCGTCCTCGAACATGGTGGATCTCCCTGTGCTGTCAGTGCTGCTGGTGGGTGGCGGGGTGGGCGTAGGTGCTGGGTCGCTCGGCGATGTCACGGGGCTCGCCCGCGCCGCGGTGGCGCTGGGCGAGGTCGGTGACGTGGCGCACGAAGTCGCGGCCGATGACGTTCCAGTCGTGGTGCTCCCGGGCGTACGCGTGTCCGGCCCGTCCCAGGGCCGCGCGCCGCTCGGGGTCGCGCGCCAGCTCGATGAGGGCGGCGGCCGTGGCCTCGGCGTCGTCGAAGGGCACGACGACGCCGCAGCCGGATCGCTCGACGAGGTCGGCCGCGAGCGGCAGCGGCGTCGTGATGACCGGCAGGCCGTGGGCCATGTACTCGATGACCTTGGTCGGCATCGAGTGGCGGTAGTTCGGGCGGTCCTCGAGCAGCGACAGTCCGGCGAGCGCGCCGTCGAGCATCGGGAGGGCCCGCGCGCTCGGCACGAAGCCGTGGTGCACGACGTGGCCGCACTTGACGCCCCAGTCGAGGGTGTCGGCCGTGCGGGTGTCGCGGGCGCCGCCGATGATCTCGACCTTGACCTCGCCCCGGGTCGCGACCGTGAGCAGCCGCCCGGTCTGGAGCAGGGTCGCCGCGCCGCGGGCCATCGTCAGCGAGCCGAGGTAGACGGCGCGCGAGGCGCCGGGCGCCGTCGCCGTGGCCGGGACGCGCACCGTGTTGGGCACGACGACGTGCTCCCGCTCGAAGCGGTCGGCGTAGGCGTACTCGGCGAGGATCAACTCGTGCCGACGCTCCGCGTGCCGCTCGATGGCGCGGGCCGCGCTGGCGAGAGGGGAGCGGGCACGTGCCGGCACCCAGGACTTCGCCTCGATGGCGGCGGCGGTGTCCTCGTGGACGTCCCAGACGAGGTTGTCCAGACGCAGACCCGCTGCGGCAGCGACGATCTCGGGGTCGTGGACGAGCACGACGTCGTGGTCGCGAGCCTCGTGGGCCAGCAGCCGCCGGGCGGCCCGGAAGGCCTCGCCGCGCGAGCGCCCGGTGGCGTGCGGGAGGTCGACCGGGCGCAGGCCGGCCACGTCGGGGAGGTCGAGTCCGTGCGCGACGAAGGGGGCGGCATACGTGACCTGCACCCCGGCGTCGAGGAGGGCGCCGATCTCGCGGTGCCGGATGCGGGCGTCCTCGGGGTGGTGCACGACCGTGACGACGAGCGCGCGCAGGACCCCGTCGCGTCGCGGTGCGGGGTGAGGGCTCACGCCGGGGCCTTCCGGTGGGACTGCTCGTAGGCCCGGACGACCTCGTCCGTGGGGCCGTCCATGACGAGCCGTCCCTGCTCCATCCACAGCACGCGGTCGCAGGACTCGCGGATCGCGGCGTTGCTGTGGCTGACGAGGAAGACGGTGCTCGCGTCGCGGCGGATCTCGGCGATGCGGTCGCGGCTGCGCGCCTGGAACTCCGCGTCCCCGGTCGCGAGGGCCTCGTCGATCATGAGGATGTCGGGGGCGGCCGCCGTCGAGATGGCGAAGCGCAGCCGCGCCCCCATGCCCGACGAGTAGGCGCTCATCGGCAGGTTGACGAAGTCCCCGATGCCGCTGAAGTCGACGATGTCGTCGTAGCGCTCGCGGACCTGGCGCGGTGTCAGGCCGAGTGCGAGACCGCCGATCATGACGTTCTTCGCGCCGGTCAGGCCCGTGAGCAGCACGGCGTTGACGCCGAGGAGCGACGGTCGCCCGGAGGCCCAGACGCGTCCGTTCGTCGGGGGCATGAGCCCGGCGATGGCGCGCAGCAGCGTGCTCTTGCCCGACCCGTTGCGACCGATGATGCCGACGGCCTCGCCGTGGTTGACGACGAACGAGACGTCCTTGACGGCGTGCACCTTGCGGACCGAGCTGACCGGGTTTCGCTTCGTCAGCAGCCGCTCGACGAAAGGCAGCTCGCCGCCCGTGTCGGTGCCCTTCTGCTTGGCGCCGAAGACCGTGTAGACGATGTCGAGCCCCGAGCAGACGACGCTCGGTTTCGTCGTGTCAGCCACGTCAGTTGCTCCCATAGCGACCCTCCCCGCGCCAGAAGAAGACGATCCCCGTCACGCTGAGCGCGACGCCCCAGGCCGCGGCAGCGACCCAGCTGCCCCACGTCAGCGGGTACTGGTCCATCAGGGCCTCGCGCGCGGTCGTCATGCTGACGGCGAGCGGCTGGTAGAGCAGCAGGGCGCTGACGAGCCCGTAGCCGGCGTAGTGCGGGATCGAGAAGAAGACGCCCGAGACGTAGCGGGCGAGCCGCACGCCGACGGGCACGAGGTTGGCCGAGTCGCGGGCCGTGTTGACGACGCGGGCGAGGTAGAACGCGAGGCCGAGGTTGATGAGGCTCTGGAAGACGAGCGCGACGGGGAACAGCAGCCAATGCGGCGAGAACGGCTCTCCCGTCAGCGGGATCATGACCATGAGCACGGCGAACGCCGGGACGTTGACGAGGAACTGCGTCAGCGTCACCGAGATGGGCAGCACGGCCCGGGGGAAGCGCAATGCGCGCACGAGCCCGATCTGCCCGACGACGGCCCGCGAGCCGGCGATGATGGCGCTCGCGGAATAGCCGAAGACGAAGATGCCGATGGTGAGGAACGCGATGTAGTTCGACGTCCCGCCGCGCGTCTTGAGCAGCAGGCCGAAGATCAGGTAGTACGACCCGACGAGGAGCAGCGGGTTGAGCACCGCCCAGAGCTGGCCGAGGTAGTTGTTCTGGTTCGTCGCCCAGGCCTGCGCCGACGACAGGTGCCAGACGAGGTGGCGGTAGCTCCAGACCTCGCGGGCGTAGCCGACGAGACCGGGTCGGACGCCGAGCTCCTCCAGGCCGGCACTGCGCGCCAGCGCGGCCGCCTCCTCGGCGGTGAGCCGGACCGGCTCGGTCCGTGCCTCCGGCGCCTCGACGCTCTCCACCACGCTGCCGCTCCCGATCGTCATGCCGCCACCGCCTGCACCTGCTCGTAGACCTGTCCGTATGCCGCCGCGGTCACCGACCACGTCCGCTCCTTCGCGACGTGGTCGCGTCCGCTCGCCCCGAGCCGGTGCCGCCGGTCGGGGTCGGCGACGAGCTCGCCCAGCGCCTGCGCGAGCAGCTGCGGGTCCGCGCCCTCGACGACGAGTCCGCGGTCGGGGCCGACGAGCTCGCGCAGCGGCGGGAGGTCGGTGACGACGACGGGACGTCCGAGCGCCATCGCCTCGACGGGCTTGAGGGGCGGCACGAGGGTCGTGACCGGGGTGGCCCGGCGGGGGACGCAGAAGACGTCGATGGCCGCGTGGTGCTCGTGGGTGCGGCTGTGCGGCACCCGTCCGGTGAGGACGAAGCGCGTCCGCGTGCCCGACCGGCGCAGCTCGGCAGCGCGACGGGTGAGGCGTTCGTGGGCCGGACCGTCCCCGACGACGAGCACGACGAGCCGGGCGTCGTCGAGCAGGCCACCCGCGTCGAGGAGCACGTCGATGCCCTCGTACGCGTTGAGCGTCGACACCGTGCCGATGACGACGTCGGTGGGGCGGATGTCGAGGGCCTCACGCACGGGTCCGCCGTCGACGACGTCGGCGAGCAGGGCATCGGGGACGCAGTTGCCGACGACGTGGACCCTCGTCGGGTCCACGCCGCGCGCGACGACGTCCTCGCGCATGCTCTGCGACAGCGTGACGACGGCGTCGGCGAGCGAGAGGCAGCGCGTCTCCGTCCAGCGGGTCCACCGGTAGAAGTCGCTGTCGGCGTCGCCGCCGCGGGTACGCCACGTGTCCTCGAGGAACCCCCGGGCCTCGTAGACGACGGGCACCCCGAGGCGTCGGCCGGCGAGCAGGGCGGCTTGCGCGTTGACGTGCTTCGAGTGCGCGTGGACGACGTCGGCACCGACGGCGCGGGCGAGCGCGGCGACCGTGACGGCATACGCCTCCAGGTGCCGATCCGGGAGGTCGAGACGGCGCCCGGCCGCGAGGTCACGGTGGTAGGGCACGCCTGCGAGCGTCGTGAACGGCGCCGCGCCGAGGTGTCCCTGGGCGACGGGGAAGCCCGGCGGGGTGCACACGTGCGCGTCGATCCCGGCGGCGCGCTGGGCGGCGACGAGGCCCTGCGTGCGCACCGTGTAGCCGGCCTGCACCTCGGGCAGCGAGTTCGTGACGACGTGGACGACGGAGGTGCGGGTCGCCGTGGCCGGAGCGCGGTGCGGGCCGTCGGTCGTCGTGGGTAGTCCGTCGAGGGCCGCGCCCGTCAGGACGGAGCGCTCGCCGGCCAGCCAGCGTCGGTGCGCTCGGGCGGCAGGGTTGCGCAGGCCGTCGAGGGCGCGCTGCGCACCGGTGACGTCGCCGGCGGCGTGGGCGAGGTAGGCGGCGGAGGAGCCCGTCGTGGCCTGCGTGAAACCGCCTGTGGCGCCGTCGATCCCGGCCAGCTGGCCCGTCGCCGCCGCGGCCGCGAGGAGGTGCTGTGCCCGCCGGGGACCCGCGCCACGCAGCTCGTCCGCGAGACGGCGGCGAGCGAGCTCGCGTTGTCCGGAGGCCGCGGCGGCGATGACCGACAGCGGTCCGCGGCTGCGCCGGCTCAGCTCCCGCTGCGCGCCGGCGGGGAGCACCCGGGCGCCGACCCACACCGCCTGCCACGGGTTGCGGGCGAGGTGGGAGCGGGCCACGCACGCGGCGACGGGGAGGTTGGCGACGAGCAGTGCCGTCGTGGTCGGGACGTCACCAACTGTTCGACTCCCCGTTGCATCGCGTGGACCGGGGGCGCCGAGCGCGGATGCCACACTGGCGCCGAGTCTGGAGGTCACGCACCGAACGTTGCAGTCCCACCCCCAACGGCGGACCGGCCCAGGCGGAACGTCAGTCGAACAGAGAGAGAAGTTTGTGGTGAACACGCGGCAGCGAGTGCTGTCCGACCTCGACCGGGCCCGCAGTGCAGCAGTGCGGGCGGCGCGGGATCCTCAAGCGCGACAAGCTTTTCCGCGCAAGGTGCGCAAGGAGGTCGAGCGCCGCCTGCCCCGCGTGAGGTCGGCCCGGCTGCGTGTCGACGTGCCGCGCCCGGAGATGCCCAGCGGTCCCGTGGCGCGTCCGGAGGTCGTCGCGGCGGTGGTCCTCGACGACTTCTCGCAGCTCGCGCTCGGCTACGAGTGGACCCAGGTCTGCGTCACGCCGCAGGACTGGCGCGACCAGCTCGCGGCCCGGCCGGTCGACGTCCTCTTCGTCGAGTCGGCGTGGGCGGGCAACGGGGGCACGTGGCGCCTCGCCATGACGAGCGAGGCCGGACCGTCACCGGAGCTGCGCGCGCTCGTCGAGCACTGCCGCTCGACGGGCGTCCCGACGGTCTTCTGGAACAAGGAGGACCCGCCCAACTACGACCTCTTCGTCGAGACGGCCCGCCTCTTCGACCACGTCTTCACCGTCGACGCGGGCCGCATCCCGGACTACGAGCGCGACCTCGGCCACACCCGGATCGGCCTGCTGCCCTTCGGTGCCCAACCACGCATCCACACGCCGGTGCGGCACGGCGCCGGCCGCACCCGCGAGGTCGCCTTCGCCGGGAGCTACTTCACCGACAAGCACGACGAGCGCCGGGCACAGATGGCCTACGTCCTCGAGCCCGCCCTGCCGCTCGGGCTCGAGGTCTTCTCCCGGCTCGCCGGTCGCGACCCGCGCTACCAGTTCCCGAGGACGTATGCCGGAGCGCTCGTCGGGAGCCTGCCGTACCGTCGCATGCTCGGTGCCTACACGGCCTACAAGGTCTTCCTCAACGTCAACTCCGTCACCGAGTCGCCGACGATGTGCGCCCGGCGGCTCTTCGAGCTGTCCGCCGCGCAGACGCCGGTGCTGTCCGGTCCGGCCGCCTCGGTCGAGCCCTTCTTCGGCGACACGGTCCGCGTCACCCGCAGCGCCGAGGAGACGACGCGCGAGCTGCGGGCCCTCCTCCAGCACGAGGACTACCGCGACCGGCTCGGGCTGCGCGCCCACCGCCGGGTGCTCGACGCCCACACCTACGGTCACCGCATCGACACCGTGCTGGCCGCCGTCGGTCTCGAGACGCCGACCCGCGACCTCGGCGTCTCGGCGGTCGTCCCGACGATGCGTCCCGGCCAGGTGGACCACGTGCTGGGCTTCGTCGCGGCCCAGGCCCATGCTGAGACCGAGCTCGTCCTCGTCACGCACGGGTTCGAGATGGGTGGCGAGGAGCTGCGTCGTCGCGCCGAGGCCGCCGGCCTCGACCCGACCCGCGTCGTCGTCGTCGCGCGTCCCTCCACCGACACCCTCGGCGCGTGCATGAACGCCGGCGTCGACGCCGCGTCCGGGCGCTACGTCGCCAAGATGGACGACGACAACGTCTACGCCGCGCACTACCTCCGCGACCTCGTCCGCGCCTTCGACTACACCGACGCGGCCGTCGTCGGGAAGTGGGCGCACTACGCGCACCTCACCGCGACGGGCGCGACCCTGCTGCGCTTCCCCGACGCCGAGCACCGCTACGTCGACCTCGTCCAGGGCGGCACCCTGCTCCTCGAGCGCGACCTCGCCGCGCGGCTGCGGTTCGAGGACCTCCCGCGGCGGGTCGACACGACGTTCCTCGACAAGGTGCGCGCCGAGGGCGGCCGCGTCTACTCGACGGACCGCTTCAACTTCGTGTCGGTGCGCGCGTCGACGCCGGACGGTCACACGTGGCCGATCTCGGACGTCGAGCTGCTCTCCCGCCGTGGGGTGCTCGCCTTCCACGGCGACCCCACCGTCCACGTCACCGTCTGAGGACCCACCATGAACGCACTCGCCCGTCGCCTCGTCGCGTCGTACTGCTTCCCGCCCTACAGCGACACCGCTGCGGTCGTCGCGGCCAAGCGCGTCCACGACCGCGGCGAGCCCGTCGACGTCATCTGCAACGCGATGGACTCGATCCGCCACCAGGACCCTGACCTCGTGCAGCTCTGCGGCGGCCTCGTCCGGCGCTTCGCCGCCGTGCCTTCACGCACGGCCTTCAGCTCATGGGGCTCCATCGTCGACTACCAGCAGCTCGGTCTCGAGACCTTCCTCCGCTGGGAGTCGCTGCAGGGTGAGTACGAGTCCGTCTACAGCAGAGCACAGTTCGCGGCATCCCACTTCCTCGCGGTCGCGCTCAAGTCGGCGCGGCCCGGGCTGCACTGGGACGCCGAGTTCTCCGACCCGCTGTCGCACGACGTCCTCGGGCAGGTCCGTGTGGCACCGGCCCACGACGACCGCACCCTCGCGCGACTGCGGTCGGCGGTCGAGGCGGTCGGGTTCCGGCCACCCGCCGGCCTCAACGCCTTCGAGTGGTGCGAGGTCGCGGCGTTCGCCCTCGCGGACTCGGTGATGTTCACCAACACGCGCCAGCGCGACTTCATGCTCGAGAGCTGCCACGACCGCGAGCTCGCGGCCCGCGTCGAGCAGGTCGCCGTCGTGTCACCGCACCCCACGCCGCCGGTGGCGCTCTACGACGCGAAACCGTCGACGCACCAGCTGGACCCGGGCCGGCGGCACATCGGCTACTTCGGCAACTTCTACGCCAACCGCGGCGTCTCCGGGGTGCTCGACGCCCTGGCCCTGCTCCCTCGCGAGTCCCGCGAGCGCGTCATGCTCCACGTCTACACGTCGAAGCCCGAGGAGCTGCACGACGTCGTCGTCGCACGCGGGCTCACCGACTGCGTCCGCGTCGGGCCCTTCGTCGGCTACCTCGAGTTCCTCGCGCTGTCGCGCCGGATGGACTGTCTGCTCGTCAACGACGCGGTGAGCCCACCGGGGGCGCCGAACCCCTTCCTGCCGTCGAAGTGGAGCGACTACCGGGGCAGCGGCACCCAGGTGTGGGGCGTCGTCGAGGAGGGCAGCGCCCTCGACGAGCAGCCCCTGGACCACCGCTCGCCGATCGAGCACGTCAGCGCGGCGGTGCAGGTGCTCCGCCGGATCAGCGCTCTCCCAGCACGATCCGGCGCAGCCGCTCTGCCGAGTCCGTCCCGCTGAAGCGCTCGCGCACCGTGTCGACGGTGCGCCCGCTCGCGTCGTCCCACGTCCCGGAGCCGCTGACCCTGAGGATCCGCTCAGCGGCCTCGGCCGGGGTGGTCGACACCCAGTCGGCAGGGAAGAGGCTCGTGGCACCGCCGATGCCGGCATACACCGGCCAGTCGCGCACGACGGGGACGGCGCCGCTCGCGGCCATCTCGACGAGGCCGATGTGGAAGCCCTCGCGGCGGCTCGAGCTCACGGCCCAGCCGACCTCACGGAGGTGCTCGGGCAGCCGCGCCGTGTAGCCGACGAAGTCGACGCCGTCGGCGACGAGCGGGTCGCCCATCCGGGCGTGGAAGGCGCGAGCGGCCTCCCGCTCGACGGGGTTGGGGTCGTCGACGGCGAAGTCGGCGCCGATGAGCCGCAGCCGCCAGCGGGGGTCGTGCCGGCGCAACGCGGCGAGGACGTCGAGGGTCCACAGCGGGTCCTTGACCTGCTGCGCCCAGCCGACCATCCCGAGCGTCGTGCGAGCGGACTCGGTCTTGGGCAGGACGTAGCGCTCGACGTCGACGGGGTTGGCGACGACGTGCTGGCGTATGCCGTCCAGACGTCCTCCCAGCGCCGCCGCCGCCGCACGCCGTAGGTGGTCGCTCGGGAAGATCACGTCGTCGACCTTGTCCCACTCGGCGGTGTGCAGCCAGGCGCTCAAGGTGTCGACGCCGTGCAGGCGTACGACGACGCGCGTCCCCTCCGGCACGACCTGCGTCAGCCAGGTCAGGCCCTTGTCGGCCCAGTCGACGAAGACGACGTCGGCCGAGAGCGCCTCCGCGGTGGCGAGGTCGAGCGTCGGGGGGTGGCCGGTCGCGGCGAGCAGCCGCTCGCGCACCGTCACCGGGTCGACCCCGGTGTTGGCGAAACGCTTCTGCCGGGCCGAGAGGTCGAGCACCTCGACGTCGGCGCGGTCGTCGAGGCCGGCGACGACGGCCGCCGCGAACTTCGGGTAGGCGCCGGGCAGCACGGTGACGCAAGGGCGGTCGGTCTCCCTCGGCTGCTGCCGCGACAGCCGCGACACCCGCGGCGTCGGGCTGGCCGTGCGCCGGCCGAGCAGGCGGCCGACCTCGGTCTCCCTCAGGGGAGCGAGGAAGGCGTCGGGCTCGGACACGATGGCCGAGCGCGTCTCGGCCGTGTGCAGGCGCCGTGTGAAGAGCAGGTCGAGAGCGACCGTCGTGAGGAAGGCGGCGCGGTCGAGGTCGCCGTCGGCCAGCGCGTCGTCGGTGTGACGCAGCGTCACACGGGCGGCGTCGACGACGTCGACGGTCGACGGGTCGACGCCGGTGAGGACGGCGTGAAGTGCCTGGAGAGCGGGGTGGGCGAGCGCGCCGAAGAGGGCCTCCCGGTCGTCGAGCAGAGCGGTGGCGGCCTCGAGCCGGCCGGCGCGGAGCAGCCGGTAGGCCACCATCGTCCACAGCTCCGGGTCGAGCTCGCCGCGGGTGCGTGCGGCCTCGCCGCGCAGCAGCCGCGAGGCCGCGCGGACGGCGTGCGCGTCGGCGAGCGACCCGCGCAGCTGGCTGGCGGCCGTGCGCAGCACGAGGTCGGCGAGCTCGGGCGCGCCTACGGTGGGGCTGTCGTCGCGCCACGCGCGCAGCAGGGTCGAGCCGGCGCGGTCGAGGACGAGCCGCGTCCCCGGCTCGGCGAGCAGCGTGGCGGCGCGGGTGTCGACCCGGCCGAAGGCGGGTGCGGCCAGCCGGGCGGGCACGAGCTCGGGGAGCGCGCGCCGACCGAGGCGCAGGCCCTCCTGCGAGGCCCGCAGCGCGATCCGGCGGCGGCGGGGCGCACCGGCGGTGACCCGGGCCTCGATCCAGCCGAGGGAGGCGGGAAGCACCTCGACCCGATGCGTCTCGGGGAGCTTGCTCAGACTGTGCTCGAGCCGCCCGCGGTAGTGCAGGACGCGGATGCCGTGCCCGCTGCGGGCGAGGAAGCCGAGCATCCGCGCGTGCTCGTTGACGGACCCGGCGCTGCCCGCGACGACGACGAGCGACCGGGCGCCGGACGGAGGAGTGTGGAAGAGGCCGAAGCCGTCGGCGGTCCCGTCGACGTGGGCGGGAGCGAGGGAGGTGATGCCGCGGATGCCGGCGTCGCGGAGAGCGGCCTCGACGTGGGCGTGGCCGCCGGGGTGGGTCTCGGCGACCTGCCGCAGGTCGGCGACCTCGGCGGCCGCGAGGGCGTTGGTGACCGCGGTGCGGTCAACCGGGTCGGCCTGCGTCCCGGCCGTCAGGGCCGTGAGGACCGACAGGTGCGCCCGGACGGCTGCGTCGGGGTCTACGGCGTCGGCAGCGTCGGGCCCGTCCCCGGGCCTCTCGGCGGGACCAGGCGTCAGGTCGAGCTCGGCGAACTGACGGTCGAACCGGCTGAGCAGCTGCCCGTGGAGCACCGTGTCCTCGCTGCCGCACAGACCCTCGACGAACGGGGTGTCGACGAGCCACCGGGTCGGGTAGAGCCTGCCGCGCCGCCCGCGCAGGCTCTCAGCCGCGAGGTGCGGCGGGACGTGGCGCGGGGCGTCGTCGCCCGCCGGCGTCGTGCTGACGACGATGCGCTCGGGGTGGCGGACCGCATACAACGTCTCGAGGTGCGTCGGCGCGACGGCGTCGGTCCCGTCGACGAACGTCGTCCACGGGGCGCGCGCGAGCCCGACGCCGACGTTGCGGGCGGCCCCCGGGGAGCCTGCGACGGCGTCGACGAGCTCGACCTCGTGGCCCGCCAACGGTCCCCGCGACACGCGCTCAACGGTGTCCCGGGCGCTCGACCCCGGGCCGTGGAGCACGACGACGACCTCGAACCGGTCGGCCGGGAGGGTCTGGGCCGCCAGCGCACCGAGGCACGCGGCCACCCGGTCGCAGGAGCCGTGGGCGGACACGACGACGGAGAGGTCACGCACCCGGCGAAGGTAGTCGGGAGATGTGAATAGGCTGGACGGGCGCGCGACCGCGCAGGTGAACGACCGGTGATCAGGAGGTGGCGTGCCCGAGGGAGACACCGTGTGGCGCACCGCCACCCGCCTCGACCAGGCCCTCGCCGGCCGCGAGATCGTCGAGTCCGACCTGCGCTGGCCGGGGGAGATCGCCACGGCTGACCTCACCGGCCGCACGACCCTCGAGGTCGTCAGCCGGGGCAAGCACGTGCTGCACCGCGTCGAGGGCGGTCTCACCCTCCACTCGCACCTGCGGATGGAGGGCCAGTGGCGCGTCGAGGCGACGCCGGGGCTTCCTGCCCGGTGGCGGCGCAACCCGCAGCTGCGGGCCCTCGTCGCGGCGCCCGACTGGACCGCCCTCGGGCTGCGGCTCGGCATGCTCGACCTCGTGCCGACGGCGCACGAGGGCGACCTCGTCGGCCACCTCGGGCCCGACGTGCTCGGCCCGGACTGGGACCTCGCCCGTGCCGTCGACAACGTCGCGGGCGCGCGGGTGCCCGTCGGGCAGGCCCTGCTCGACCAGCGCAACCTCGCGGGCGTCGGCACCATGTGGTGCGCCGAGACGCTCTTCCTCGAGCGGGTGCCGCCGTGGAGCCGCGCCGACGAGCTCGGGCGCGAGACGGTCGAGCGGGTCGTGGCCCGCGCCCACCGCCTCATCGACAACGGCCGGCGCCATGCGGTGCAGTCGAGCACGGGCAGCCAGCGCCTCGACGAGGCGCACTACGTCCACGCGCGCAGCGGCCGGCCCTGCCGGCGCTGCGGTGCAACCGTACGGGTCGCGATGATCGGCGAGCCCACCCGTGAACGCACGATGTTCTACTGCCCCGGCTGCCAGGGCGGCCTGGGACCGACCGACGACGGCCGGCCCCAGGCACCCCTTGGCTCGAACCGGGGAGCGGCCCGGTCGCGACGCTCGTACTGAAAGCAACCGCGGATGTCGGTCCGCGGTCCTACCGTGAAGGATCCGCTTCACCCAGAGAGGAGCACGGCCATGGCATCCCGCCTCAACCCCTACATCAGTTTCAAGGACGACGCCCGAGCGGCGATGGAGTTCTACCGGTCCGTCTTCGGCGGCGAGCTCGTCGTCTCGACGTTCGGCGAGTTCGGTGACAACGGTCCCAGCGCCGACAACGTCATGCACGCCCAGCTCGAGACGCCGAGCGGCTACACGATCATGGCGTCCGACACCCCCGAGCAGATACCCTACCAGCCGGGCACCAACATCTCCGTCAGCCTGAGCGGCGACGACACCGACGAGCTGCACGGCTACTGGGACAAGCTCGCCGACGGTGGCTCCGTCATGATGCCCCTCGAGAAGCAGGCGTGGGGCGACGAGTTCGGCATGGTGACCGACCGGTTCGGCATCGGCTGGATGGTCAACATCGGCAGCGGCATGTCGGACGACGCGCCGACGGGGTGAGCGCCGAGGCGTTCCGGTCGGGCCTCAGTCCCGACCGGCACCGCCGTAGTGGCGCGCCAGCTGACGGATGAGCTCGTCCGGGCCGATGAGGCTCGAGTGCGTGCCCGCGGTCCCGCACGCCCACGACCCCGCCACGGTCCCGGCCCGGGCCGCCGCGCGAGCGTCACCGCCGGCGAGCCACGCGTGCAGGAAGGCCGAGACGTAGGCGTCGCCGGCGCCGTTCGAGTCCACCGCCAAGCGACCCTCGATGTCGACGGCGGCCACCGCGAACGAGCCACCCTCGCGCACCGTCACCCGGCTGCCCCGGGCGCCGTCCATGACCACGACGAGCCGGGCGCGGCCGCGGTCGAGCACGTCGGCGACGACGTCGTCCTCGACCCCGTCCAGACGCGAGCCCGACACGAAGACGAGGTCGGCGGCATACGCGAACGGGCGGTGGTGGGGGTTGCGCCCGTCCCAGTCGTGCAGGTCGGTCGACGTCGTGGCCCCGGCGGCCGTGGCGTCCTCGAGGGCGCCGACGGCCCACGGCATGATCGAGGCGTGCACGTGCCGTGACTGCTCGAGCGGACTGCGCCAGAGCGCCGGGTCGGGGGCGAGGTCGTAGGGGTGGCGCGGGTCGTAGAAGGACATCCGGCGGCCCGTGGCGTCGACGAGGTTGACGGCCCGACGGGTGCCGCTCGCGTCGACGACATGATCGAAGGCGAGCCCCTCGGCCGCGAACCGGTCGAGGAGCATCCGGCCCTCGTGGTCGTCGCCGATGACGTCGACGAATCGCGTGGCGAGGCCGAGGCGGTGGCAGCCGAGCGCGACGCCGCAGCCCGTGTGCCCGACGACGGTGTCGATGGGCGGGACGACGTGGGAGTCGGAGAAGGGAACGGGCAGGGCCTCGACGCGCACGATGGTGTCGACGCCGGCACCGCCGACGACGAGGACGTCAGTCTTCACGGCCTCATTGTGCACGGCCGGACGCGGTCAGGGACGCGTGACGCTGAGCAGACCGAGGCACATCTCGTCGGTCGTGCCCTCGCCCCAGACGACGTAGCGCTCGGGCAGCCCCTGGAGGTCGGGCAGCTTGTCGCGCCAGGCCTGGTCGTGGGTGCAGCTGACCCGGATCGAGTCACCGGGCCGGATCGCCGTCGCCGGGATCGGGACCGAGCCCTGGTTGTCGAAGTCCCAGGCCAAGATGTCGAGCAGCGTCTTCGCGTGGGCGGTGCCGGGGTTGAGGTCGATGCGCAGGGACGAGCCGAGCAGGTGCATGTGGCCGGCAACGGCGCGGATCGTCGCGGCCTGCTCGACGCTGCGCGTGCAGGACTGGGTGGCGCCGGGGGTCGGGATGAGCGTGCCGTTGCAGACGAGCAGCAGGCCGTTGACGATGCGCGACGACATGGCGCCGAAGCGTTCGGTCACGTCGGCGACTGCCGCGTTGCGATCGCACAGCGGTCCCGACTTGCCTGCGCGACAAGGCAGCTCGACGGGCGCGGGGTAGAGCATCGTCTCGAGTGGCTTGAGCTTCGACGAGGACGAGAGACGCAGCTTCACGGAGGTGCGGTCGGGCGTCACGCCGTGCCGGAGGTTGTAGTGCACCTGCATGACGAGCAGGGAGCCGCGCTGCAGGGGGATGCCGACGTCGGCCGGTAGGACGTTCTCGCGACCACCCGGTGCCCAGGCTCCGACCCACGGGGCGTCGTCGAGGCTCGCGCCGCGCGACCCGAGCCCGGTGCCGCCGAAGCAGGTCCAGCCCCTGCCGCCGGACTCGGCGTCGCGGGCGCGGGCCGCAGCGGCCGCCGACGGTGGCACGCGGAAGAGGATGACGTGGTGCACCTCCTGCGGCTGGCCCGGGGCGATGTCGAAGCCGGTGACGAACGCGTCGCGGGTCACCCCGGGGTCGAGGACGAAGCACCGATAGTCGTCCGTGCCGGTCGTCGGCGCCTTCGGCGTGTAGGAGACCGGCGACGTCACCGTCCGCATCGACTCACCGGCCCGCAGCGCGGCCGGCTTGGCGGGAGCGACGGGCTTCGCCGCGTGACCCGTGGCAGCCGTCGCCGGGTGGTCGGTGGCGCCCGCCGTGTGCCCGGTCGCGTGCCCCTCGAGCCGGGCCTGGGCGGTCGGGTTGGGCGTGCCGCAGCCCGCGACGAGCAGGACGACGGCCGCGACGGCCGCCGCGACGGTAGCCCCTACCGCGGTCCGGCCGCGTCGAGTCCTCATCCTGTCAGTCTAGGAACGAGGCCGTCCTGCGGAGCGGTTGTCGAGCGTTCGGTCCCTCAGGACTGCTCCGGCGCGCGGCTCACCGGGATGCGGCGGACGTCCGGGGCGCTGAGGCGCTCGGCGTTGGCCTCGGAGTCGGCGAGCTCCTTCTGCGACTCGAGCTCGGCCTCGACCCTGGCGATGTAACCGGACACTTCGGCCTCGACCCGCTCGGGATCCCATCCGAGCACCGGCGCGACGGTCTCGGCCACGGCGCGGGCGCTGTCGGCGCCGCGGCTCGAGGTCTCGATGGAGATGCGGGTGCGCCGGGCCAGCACGTCGTCGAGGTGCAGCGCGCCCTCGTGCGTGGCGGCATACAGCGCCTCGACCCGGAGGTACTCCTCCGCCCCGGGGAGCGGCTCGTAGAGCGAGCGGTCGTCCTCGGCGAGGGCGAAGAGCTCGTGGACGAGCGATCCGTAGCGCTCGAGCAGGTGCGTGATGCGCCAGACCGGGAGGTCCTGGTGGCGCGCGAGGCGGTCGATCTGGTTGACGAGAGCGACGTAGCCCTCGGCGCCCGACAGCGGGATGAACTCGGTGACGCTGTCGGAGACGTCGCCGCCGATGTCCTCGCGTGCGGCGTCGACGGCGTCTGCCGCCATGACGCGGTAGGTCGTGTACTTGCCGCCGGCGATGGAGATGAGCCCGGGCTGCGGGCGGGCCACGGCGTGCTCGCGGGAGAGCTGGCTCGTGTCCTCGCTCTCACCGGAGAGAAGGGGGCGCAGGCCGGCGTAGACGCCCTGGATGTCCTCGTGGGTCAACGGCACCTTGAGCACGGTGTTGATGTGCTCGAGGATGTAGTCGATGTCGGCGCGCGTCGCTGCCGGGTGGGCGAGGTCGAGCTCCCAGTCGGTGTCGGTCGTGCCGATGATCCAGTGCGTGCCCCACGGGATGACGAAGAGGACCGACTTCTCGGTGCGCAGGATGAGGCCCGTCTCGGAGTTGATCCGGTCGCGGGCGACGACGATGTGCACCCCCTTGCTCGCGCGGACGTGGAAGCGGCCGCGGCCACCCGCCATGGTCTGGATGTCGTCGGTCCAGACGCCGGTGCAGTTGATGACCACGGAGGCCCGGACCTCGGTGCGCTCGCCCGTCTCGACGTCCTCGACGAGGGCGCCGACGACCCGCTCGCCCGCACGCAGCAGCTCGACGACGCGGGCCGAGGCGACGACGGTGGCGCCGTAGGCGGCCGCGGTGCGGACGGTCGTCAGCGTGTGGCGGGCGTCGTCGGCCTGGGCGTCGTAGTAGAGCAGCCCACCGGTGAGGGCGTCGCGCTTGAGGGCCGGGGCCAGCTTGAGCGCTCCGGTGCGGGTGAGCTGCTTGTGGCGCGGCACCGAGCGCGCGCCGCCCATCGAGTCGTAGAGGGTCAGGCCCGCGGTGACGTAGGGGCGCTCCCAGCCGCGGCTGGTCAGCGGGTAGAGGAAGGAGACCGGCTTGACGAGGTGCGGTGCGATGCGGCTCAGCATGAGCTCGCGCTCCTTGAGCGCCTCGCGGACGAGGTCGAAGTTCATCTGCTCGAGGTAGCGCAGGCCGCCGTGGAAGAGCTTGGACGACCGCGACGACGTGCCGGAGGCGAAGTCGCGCTGCTCGACGAGTGCCGTCGAGAGACCGCGGGTGGCCGCGTCGAGGGCCACGCCGCCGCCGGTCACGCCGCCACCGACGACGAGCACGTCGAACTGCTTCGTGGCGAGGCGCTTCCACGCCCGCGCCCGGTAGTCCGTGTCCAGCCGCACTGGGCTCGTCATCGGTTCCCCTTCACGTCGGTGCCGAGAACGACACTCTAACGACCGGGCCCGGCAGCACCTCGAGCTGTCCAACCCGTCTCACGGACGGCTCTGGTGGACGACACTGGGCGGGTGAGACTCATGTGGATCATCTGCCTGTTCGCCGGTCACCGGTGGCGCCGTGAGAGCCGCGACGAGGAGACGATCATCGTGTGCGGACGGTGCGACGCGGTCAGCCGCGTTGCAGAAGCGCGCGAGCGGCACCGCGAGCTCGGACGCGGCGAGATGTAGGCGCGCGACGGTACGGTCTGGTCATGCCGACGGAGCAGCGCAGCCATGTCGTGTCGATCGACCAGGGGACGACGAGCACCCGGGCCATGGTCTTCGACCGGAGGGGCCGCGTCGTGGCCGTCGACCAGATGGAGCACCGGCAGATCTTCCCGCGCGCCGGGTGGGTCGAGCACGACCCGATGGAGATCTGGCAGAACACCCGCGTCGTCGTCGGCGGGGTGCTCGGCAAGGCCAACCTCAACGCCACCCACGTCGCCGCGGTCGGCATCACGAACCAGCGCGAGACGACCGTCGTCTGGGAGCGTGCGACCGGCCGGCCGATCCACAACGCCATCGTCTGGCAGGACACCCGCACCCAGGCGATCTGCGACGAGCTGGCCCGCGACGGCGGCATCGAGCGCTTCAAGGACGTCACCGGTCTGCCGCTCGCGACGTACTTCGCCGGGCCCAAGGCGCGCTGGATCCTCGACCACGTCGACGGCGCCCGCGAACGGGCCGAGGCGGGGGAGCTGCTCTTCGGCACCATCGACACGTGGCTGCTCTGGAACCTCACGGGAGGCGCGGACGACGGTGGCGTGCACGTCACCGACGTCACGAACGCCTCGCGCACCCTCCTGATGGACCTGCGCACCCTCGACTGGGACGCGTCGGCCGCCGAGGCGATCGGTGTCCCGCTCGCGATGCTCCCCGAGATCCGCTCGTCGTCCGAGGTCTACGGCTCGTGCAAGCCGGGCATCCTCATCGACGTGCCGGTCGCCGGCATCCTCGGCGACCAGCAGGCGGCGACGTTCGGCCAGGCCTGCCTCGACGTCGGCACGGCCAAGAACACCTACGGCACGGGCAACTTCATGCTCCTCAACACGGGTGAGGAGATCGTCGCGTCGAAGAACGGGCTGCTGACGACCGTCTGCTACCAGCTCGGTGACGGCCGGCCCGTCTACGCCCTCGAGGGCTCCATCGCCGTCACCGGGTCGCTCGTGCAGTGGCTGCGCGACAACCTCGGCCTCATCAAGGACGCCAAGGAGGTCGAGACGCTCGCGGCGAGCGTCGACGACAACGGCGGCGCCTACTTCGTCCCGGCCTTCTCGGGCCTCTTCGCGCCGCACTGGCGTCCCGACGCCCGCGGTGCGCTCGTCGGTCTGACCCGCTTCGTCAACAAGGCCCACATCGCCCGAGCAGCGTTGGAGGCCACGGCCTTCCAGACGCGCGAGGTGCTCGAGGCGATGAACGCCGACTCGGGAGTGCCGCTCACCGAGCTGCGGGTCGACGGCGGCATGGTCGTCAACGAGACGCTCATGCAGTTCCAGGCCGACCTGCTCGGGGTCGACGTCGTGCGACCCGTCGTGGCCGAGACCACCGCGCTCGGCGCCGCGTATGCCGCCGGGCTGGCCGTCGGCTACTGGCAGAGCACCGACGAGATCCGTGAGAACTGGGGCGAGGACCGCCGGTGGACCCCCGCGATGGACGAGTCCGAGAGGGAGCGCCTCTTCCGCACGTGGAAGAAGGCCGTCGAGCGCACCCTCGACTGGGTCGACGACGACACTCCCTGACGGCTCAGTCCTCGCCCTCGAGGTGGAGGACGACCTTGCGCAGCAGGCCGTTGAGGGCGACGAGCTCCTTGGCGGTCAGGCCCGAGAAGGCCTCCTGCTCACGAGCCATGCCGGCCTCGATCCCCTTCTCCCACATGGCCCGTCCCGACGGCGTCGGCCGGATGAGGATGCGGCGCCGGTCGATGGGGTCGATCTCGCGGGTCGCGTGGCCCCGCTGGACGAGCCGGTCGACGCGTGACGTCATCGCGGCGCGGGTCACGCCGCACGCATCGGCGAGCTGTGCGGGTGTCGCCTCCTCGGGGAACGGCTGGATCATCAGCGCGTGGAGCGTGTGGTAGTCCTCGATCGTGTCGTCCGTGCCGGCGTAGCTCGCGTGGTCGGCTGCCTTGAGCCGCTTGGTGATCGCCTGCATGCGCGTGACGGCGCCCTCGACCTCGGGGTCCATGTCCTCGAGGAGGCCGCTCCAGCGTGCGACGTGCCGGTCGACCGAGTCCTGCCGTGCTCTCGCCATGGCGTCAGTCTCGCAGAGGTGCAGCACGCGGAGCGCAGATCCCTGACTATTCGTTGACAGATAATCAGACGTCTAACTAATGTCACACCATGCCCATGCGCGACCTGCTCCACCTCCGCGACGTCCGACTCCTGCTGGCCGGCCAGGGGCTCTCGTGGGTCGGTGACGCCTTCAACCCCATCGCCCTGTCCGTGGCCGTCGTCCTGGGTGGCGGGGGAGCAGGCGAGCTCGGTGTCGTCCTCGCGAGCGCCGTGGTGGCCCGCCTCCTGTGCACGCTCGTCGGCGGCGTCTGGGCCGACCGCGTCACGCCGCACCGGATCATGGTCGGCGCCGACCTCACCCGAGCCGGCTCCGTCGCCGCCATGGCCGTCGCCTTCGCGCTCGGCGACCCGCCGGTCGCCGTGCTCGCCGGTCTGGCCGCGGTCACAGCGGGTGCGGGCGCCTTCTTCCACCCGGCCTTCGTCTCGCTGAGGCCCCTCATCGTCCCGGCCGCGGCACTCCAGACCGCCAACGGCGCGATCAGCTTCCTCCAGTCGAGCGCCCAGGTGGGCGGCCCGGTCCTCGCCGGCCTCGTCGTCGCCCGGTTCGGCCCGGTCGCCGGTTTCACGGTCAACGCGCTGACCTTCGCCTGGTCGGCGGTCTGCGTCGCGCGGCTCCGAGCTCGAGCCGACCACGTCGCGGAGCGCACCGGCATGCTGACCGAGATCCGCGAGGGCCTCGCCGAGATCCGGAGTCGGGACTGGCTGTGGTCGAGCCTCCTCGCGGCGGCGATGTTCCACGTCGCGAGTGGGGTCTTCATCGTCCTCGTCGAGGTGACGGCCGTGCGCGACCTCGGCGGCGCCCACGCCCTCGGCCTCGTCACGGCGGCGCTCGGCGCGGGCGGGCTCGTCGGAGGGCTCGTCGCGATGCGGCTCCAGCCTCGCCGGATGCTCCTCTGGGCCTTCGCGGCCCTCGGCCTCTTCCCGCTCTTCCCGCTCGCGTTCGCCTGGCCCGGCGGGCTCGTCGCGATCATGGCGCTCGCCCTCGTCGGCCAGGCCGGACTGCTCTACTTCGACGTCGGGTGGCAGACCGCCGTCCAGCAGGGCGTGCCCCACGACCGGCTGGCCCGCGTCGTCTCGTGGGACGTGCTCATCTCGTTCGTCGCGCTGCCTCTCGGCAACGTCATCGCCGGCCCG
The DNA here is from genome assembly GCF_052115065.1 of Terrabacter sp. 2TAF16. Classification (NCBI taxonomy): domain Bacteria; kingdom Bacillati; phylum Actinomycetota; class Actinomycetes; order Micrococcales; family Intrasporangiaceae; genus Terrabacter; species Terrabacter sp. 2TAF16. The sequence continues at coordinate 25,960 of NZ_JBFRFZ010000017.1, read as the reverse complement.
CTCAGCGCCTCCGTCGAGACGCCCGACCTCATGGTCGGCATCGCCGTCTGGATGCTCGTCGCCGGCTGCTGGCCGCTGCTGGTGCGCAGCGTCCGCGGCTTCACCCGCGCGTCAGCCCAGGGCGGCGATGGCGGCGTCGTAGTCGGGCTCCTGGCCGATGGCGGGGACGAGCTCCGTGTGCGCGACGGTGCCGTCCGCGTCGATGACGACGACCGCACGGGCGAGGAGGCCGGCGAAGCCGCCGTTCTCCATCCGTACGCCGTAGTCGTAGCCGAAGCCGGAGCGGAACGACGACGCCACGACGACGTTCTCGATGCCCTCGGCGCCGCAGAAGCGGTTCAGCGCGAACGGTAGGTCGGCCGACACGCAGACGACCGCCGCGTTGTCGAGCCCGGCGGCGATCTCGTTGAAGCGGCGCACGCTCGCCGCGCAGACGCCGGTGTCGACGCTCGGGAAGATGTTGAGCACGACGCGCCGGCCCGACGGCAGCGTCACGTCGTCGCGCAGGTTCGTGCCGGTCAGCGTGTACGCGGGAGCGGGGGTGCCCACGGCCGGCAGGTCGCCGACGGTGTGGACGGTGGTGTCTCCGAGGGAGGTGGTGGCCATGGACGTATCTAACACGGGTCGCCTGGGGCTACCGTCGCGGCATGCCCGCTGACGGCGCGACGTGCCTCGCGACCCGCTGCTTCTGCGAGCTCGCTCGCCCCGACGGCATCGCCCAGCCGGCCGGCGCGTGGTCGTCCTCGGCGGGGTCTCCCTCCTCGTGGCCCTCGGCTTCCTGGTCTGGGTCTGGCCCGAGTCCCGACGGGTGCTCTTCGCCGCGGTCCTGCTGCCCGGCATCGTCCTCGGCGCCGTCGCCGGGTGGTGCCTCGCCCGGCACTGGGCGACCCGTAGGTTGGTGTCATGACGGAGTCGCCGCTCACGCCGGAGCAGCTGGAGCAGATCGTGGCGGTCGCGATGGACATGGCGCGCGACGGGCGCACGGCCGACCTCGTCGAGTTCCTCGACCACGGCTTCCCGCTCGACCAGCAGGACCCCGCCGGCAACACGCTCGTCATGCTCGCGGCCTACCACGGCCACCTCGACACGGTCACGAGCCTCGTGGACCGCGGCGCCGACGTCGACCGCCGCAACGACCGCGACCAGTCCCCCGTGGCCGGGGCGATGTTCAAGGGCGAGGACGAGGTCGTCCGGGTCCTCGTCGCGGCGGGCGCCGACCTCGACGCCGGGTCGCCGACCGCGCGCGCCACGGCCCAGCTGTTCGGGCAGCAGCACCTCATCGACGGAGAGGACCGACCGTGACCGACCCGCACGACACCGGAGCACGCTCGCGCTTCGTCATCAACCTCGTCGGCGTCATTGGCATCGTGTTCGGGGTGCTCCCGATCCTGCGCTACCTGCTCGACCTGTCGCTCTTCGAGTTCACCGTCGCGCCCTACGAGTGGCTCCAGCTCGAGGGGGCCGCGCGGTTCCTCCCGCCCGGGATGGTCCTCGTCGCGTGCATCGTCGTGGCCTACGTCCTCGAGCAGCGGCTCTCCCGCGACTGACCCCGGTCCAACCCTCGACGGTCGGTGACCGTTCAACGACGAGCCCGTGATGTGATGTGGGCATGTCGGTCCGGGCCTCCCTCCTCGCCGCGCTCGTCCTCGGGTCGAGCCTGGCGATGGCGCCCGCCCCGGCCGCTCTCGCCGCCGACCCGGTCTCGCCCGAGGTCACGACGGTGCCCGTCGGTGCCGAGCCCGACGGCACGGCCGTGCGCCTCGACGTCTCCGTGTGGCCGCAGTCGAGCGGCAAGCACCCGGTCGTCCTGCTCGCCCACGGCTTCGGCGGCACCAAGGACTCGGTGACGAGCCAGGCGAACGACCTGCACGACCGCGGCTACGTCGTCATCGCGTGGAGCGCCCGTGGGCACGGCGCGTCCGGCGGTCGCATCCACCTCAACGACCCGGCCTACGAGATCGCTGACGCGAGAACGCTGCTCGACCTCGCGGCCAAGCGCTCCGACGTCGAGCTCGACGGTCCGGGAGACCCGCGCGCCGGGGTCATGGGTGCCTCCTACGGCGGCGCCCTCGCCCTCATGCTGGCCGGCTCCGACCGGCGGGTCGACGGCGTCGTCTCGGCCATCACGTGGAACGACCTCGCCGACGCCTTCTTCCCGCAGGCCGCCGTGACGAAGCCGGCGACCACCGCTGCCGGGCGCTCGCCGATCGACGTCGCCGGACCCTTCAAGCAGGTCTGGGCGACAAACTTCTTCCTCTCGGCGCTCCGTGGCGGCCAGGGGGCGGGCACCGGAGCCGCCGACTGCGGCCGCTTCGACCCGACGATCTGCCGCCTCTTCGTCCAGGCCTCCGAGACCGGCACCGCCTCACCCCAGCTGACGACGCTGCTGCGCGCGCACAGCCCGAAGCCGACGATGAACGCCGTCACCGCGCCGACCTTCCTCGTCCAGGGGGTCGGCGACTCGCTCTTCGGGCTCGACCAGGCTGACGCCAACGCGTCGGCGCTCGCCGCCTCCGGCACGCCGTATGCCGTCCGGTGGAGCGACGGCGGCCACGACGCCCCGAGCACCCACGAGGCGGAGGAGGTCGAGGCCTCCTACACGTGGCTCGACCACTACGTGCGCGACAAGGGTGCACGCGGATCCGCCCTGCCCACAGCGGCCTTCACCTACGGCACCCCCGCCGGTCGGGCGGGTCAGCCGACGACGCTCCACACCCTCACGGCATACCCGGGGCTGTCCGGCGCGGCGCTCCGGACGCGCGAGCTGCCCCTGACGACGACCTCCGGGGCGCTGCTGCACCCGCCCGGCGGACAGCCGGCCTCGCTCATCGCCGTGCCCGGCCTCGCCGCCCTGGGCGTCAGCCTCTCGACGTACCAGATCGCGGCGCTGCCCGGTCAGTCGACGGCCCTCGACACGCAGCCCGTCGCCGAGGCCGAGACGGTGGTCGGGTCGCCGACGATGCGACTCACCGTCACGTCCGACGCGCCGGACGTCACGCTCTTCGCGTCGGTGTGGCGCGTCACCGGTGGCTCGGTGACGCTGACCAACCCGCTCGTCGCGCCGGTGCGCCTCACCGTGACGCCGGGCCGGCCCACCCCCGTGACGATCTCGCTCCCGGCAGCGACCTACGACCTGCCGGCCGGCACCCGGTGGCGCGTCCTGCTGACGAGCACCGAGTCGACGTACTCCAACTCGCGGACCCCGAGCGGCATCCGCATCTCGGGGGCCTCGGCGCTCACCCTCCCGGTCGCGACCGGTGCCGCGGTCGACGGGGCCGTGGCCGGCGGCGTCGACACCGAGACCCTCCTCGCCTCCGGCGCCCTCGCGGTGCTGCTCCTCGCGGCGCTCGCCGGTTGGCTCGTGCGCCGTCGCCGCCGGATGCACCTGCCCGCGCGGCCTGACCTCGCCGACGTCCCGCTCGTCATCGAGGGACTCGTCAAGACGTACGCCGACGGCCACCGCGCCGTGGACGACGTGTCGTGGCGGGCCGAGAAGGGTCAGGTCGTCGGGCTGCTCGGCCCCAACGGCGCCGGCAAGACGACGACCATGCGGATGGTCATGGGACTCATCTCCTCCGACGCCGGCAGCGTCCACGTGCTCGGTGAGCCCGTCTCCGCCGGCTCGCGGGTGCTCGGCCGGGTCGGCGCGCTCATCGAGGGCCCCGGCTTCCTGCCGCACCTCACCGGGCGCCAGAACCTCGAGGCCTACTGGTCCGCCACGGGCCGGGACCCCGAGGACGCCCACATCGCCGAGGCCCTCGACGTCGCGGCCCTCGGCGGCGCCGTCGACCGGCCGGTCAAGTCCTACAGCCATGGCATGAAGCAGCGACTGGGCATCGCCCAGGCGATGCTCGGGCTGCCCGAGCTGCTCATCCTCGACGAGCCGACCAACGGCCTCGACCCGCCCCAGATCGCGGCGATGCGCCCGATCCTGCGCCGCTACGCCGAGACCGGGCGCACCGTCGTCGTCTCGAGCCACCTGCTCGCCGAGGTCGAGATGACGTGCACCCACGTCGTCGTCATGCACGCCGGCCGGGTCATCACGCAGGGCCCCGTCGCCGAGCTCGTCGACAGCGACGACACGACGATCCTCGACCTGCCCGAGCACGTCGACCACGACGTCGTCAGCGCCGGCGTGCACGCGCTCGAGGCCGCAGCTGGCGTCACCGAGGTGCGCGTCGACACCCCGACCCGGATCGTCGTCGTCGCCGACCGCGGCCGGGCCGAGGTCGTCGCGGCTGCCGTGTCGGCGGGGCTGCCCGTCGTCGGCGTCAGCAGCCGCCGCCACCTCGAGGAGGTCTTCCTCGGCGTCATCTCGTCGGCGTCCGCACCGGGTGCGGCCGGCGAGCCCGGAGACGAGGGTGCGTCCCTCGTCGAGCGACTGAGGCAGGTGAGGGCGCGATGAGCGAGACCCACGCGGGGGGCCCGGACGTGAGCCCCGGGGACGCTCTGCTCGACGTCATCGAGCCGGCTCCGGCAGCGGGGAGCGGCGAGATCCACCAGGTGCGCGATCCGCTGTCGTGGCGGTCCGAGCTGCGCCGGCAGTGGGGCCGGCGACGCACGATCTGGGCCTTCGGCCTGCTCCTGGCGCTGCCGCTCGTCCTCGTCGGGTCGTTCGCCTTCGGCCAGCGGTCGAGCAACAGCCGTGGCGGTGCCTCGACCCGGATCTTCGACCTCGCCCAGAGCGGGGCCGCGAACTTCAGCCTCGTGCTCGTCTTCCTCGCCTCGGAGCTGCTCCTCGTGCTGCTCGCCGCCCTCTTCTGCGGCGACGCCGTGCCCTCCGAGGCGTCGTGGTCGTCGCTGCGCTACCTGCTCATCGCGCCGGTGCAGCGGGCCCGCCTGCTCACGAGCAAGCTCGCGATCGGGATCGCCTCGACCCTCGTCGCGACGGTCCTGCTGCCGGCGTGGGGCCTGCTCGTCGGCGGCGTCGCCTACGGCTGGGACCCGCTGACCAACCCGCTCGGCGAGAACCTCTCGTGGGGCCAGTTCCTGCCGCGCCTGGCGCTCGCGATGGCCTACATCTTCGTGACACTGCTGCCGATCGCCGCCATCGCCTTCTGGATCGGGACGCGCTCCGACGCGCCGCTCGCGGCGGTCGGCGGCGCCGTGCTCGTCAGCATCCTGCTCAACATCCTCGACCAGCTCGACGCGCTCGACCCCTACCGCAACGCCTTCCCGGGCCACTACTCGCGGGCCTGGCAGGACGCCCTCGCCGTGTCACCGGACTACACCGACATGGTGCACGGCGCCTTGTGGGCGCTCGTGTGGGCCGTCGCCTTCACGATGCTCGCCTACCGCCGCTTCCGGCGCAGCGACATCCTCAGCTGACGCCGCGCCTCCTGCTCAGAACGTCGTGGCCTCGGGGATGATGCGCTCGCCGATGAGCTCGAGCACGTCGGTCTTCGAGCCGTCACCGATGCCCAGCTGCACGTGCGTCACACCGAGCCCGGCGAGGTCACGCAGGTGCTCGAGCGTGGCGTCGACGTTCTCGCCGTCGGCGCCCGGGTCGACCGGTCCCATGACGGTCTTCTCGATCTCGTCGTAGTCGCGGCCGAGAGCCTCGCAGTGGCCGCGGAGGACCTCCAGCTTGTGGGCGAGGTCGGGGCTGTCGAAGAGGTTGCAGGCCTGGGCGTACTGCGCGACCATCCGGAGCGTCTTCTTCTCGCCGCCGCCACCGATGAGGATGGGCGGGTGCGGACGCTGCACCGACTGCGGGGAGTTGAGGGTGCTGCCGAGCCGGTAGTGCTTGCCGGCATACGGCTCGACGCTGTCGCCCCACATCTGGAGGCAGATCTGCAGCGTCTCCTCGAGGCGCTCGAAGCGCTCGGCGGTGGCGGGGAAGAGCAGGCCGAGACCGACGCACTCCTCCTCGTTCCACGCCGCGCCGATGCCGAGCATGGCGCGGCCCTTCGACAGCACGTCGAGGGTCGTGACCTCCTTGGCGAGCAGCCCGGGCTCGCGGTAGACGGCGGCCGTGACCCAGGCGAGCAGCTGCACCTTCTCGGTGACGGCCGCGAGGAAGCCGAGGGCCGTGTAGGCCTCGAGCATCTCGTGCTCCTTGGGCCCGACCATGCCGATCTGCCAGACGTGGTCCATGACCGAGAGCTTGGTGAAGCCGACGTCCTCGGCCGTCCGCGCCGTGCGGACGAGGTCGTCGACGAAGGTGGAGGAGCCGCCGCTCCACGTGAAGTTGGCGAGGTGCAGTCCGAGATGCATCCTCCGACACTACGTCCGCTCGCTGGAAGTGGAACCCCTGAGCGAGCCTTCAGGGGGCGTCCGGCGCCGCGGTGAGCTGGGAGCCGGAGACGGGCGGCTCGGCCGACCACGGGAAGACGATCCACTGGTCGGTCTGGCGCCAGACGTAGTCGGGCGTCACGGCTGATCCGGGCTTGCCGTAGAGCACCGCGCTGCGTGCCTCGGCGCCGTGCTCCTGGAGCAGGTCGAGCACGAGCGCGAGAGTGCGGCCCGAGTCGGCGACGTCGTCGACGACGAGGATCCGGCGGCCCTTGAGGCTGCCGGTGTCGAGGTGCGGGGCCAGGAGCACCGGGTCGGGCAGCGTCTCCTCGACGTCGGTGTAGAACTCGACGTTGATGGCATCGGTGAGCTTGACGCCGAGCGCGTACGAGAGCCCGCCGCCGGGGATGAGCCCGCCACGCGCCACGGCGACGAGCACCTCCGGGCGGAAGCTCGAGTCGGCGACGAGGGTCGCGAGCTCGCGGATCGCGACGCCGAAGCGCTCCCACGTCAGCACCTCCTTGTCGACGAGCGTGGAGGCGTCTGCGTGGTAGGCGATCGTCATGCGAGGAAGGCTAGTCACGTCCCGTGAACGGCGTGTTTCGGGTGCCGAGGGTTCGGGCAGACTGGCCGGGTGACCCCCGACCCGAGCCGCGCCAGCTGCCCGACCCGACCGCTCCGGCCCTCCCGGCGCTCGCAGGTGCCCCCGTTCGAGGTCATGGACGTGCTCGACCGGGTGGCCGTGCTCCGGGCTCAGGGGCGCGACGTCGTGTCCCTCTGTGCCGGTGAGCCGTCGGGAGGTGCGCCGAGCCTCGTCTCGGAGGCCGCGGCGCGCATCCACGGCTCGGGCCGTGCCCTGACCTACACCTCGGCGCTCGGCATCCGTGAGCTGCGGTCCGAGATCGCCGCGCACTACGGCCGGTGGTACGGCCTCGACGTCGACCCGGCCCGCGTCGCGATCACGACGGGCTCGTCGGGCGGCTTCGTGCTCGCCTTCCTCGCCGCCTTCGAGCCGGGGGACCGTGTCGCGCTCGCGCGGCCCGGCTACCCGGCCTACCGCAACATCCTCACCTCGCTCGGGTGCGAGGTCGTCGAGATCGACTGCGGCCCCGAGACCCGGTACCAGCCGACGCCCGAGCTGCTCGACGCCGCGCAGGCCGACGGCGAGCTCGCGGGGCTCATCGTCGCCTCGCCCGCCAACCCGACCGGCACGATGGTCGACCGCGCCGAGCTCGCGGCGATCACCGACTGGTGCGCCGCCCACGGCGTACGTCTCGTCAGCGACGAGATCTACCACGGCGTCACCTATCCGGACCCCGGCGCCGCCGACCCCCGCGGTGTCTGCGCCTGGGAGACGGACGACACGTCTCTCGTCATCTCCTCCTTCAGCAAGTACTGGGGGATGACGGGCTGGCGCCTGGGCTGGATGCTGCTCCCCGACGACCTCGTGCGCCCCGTCGACGCGCTGGCCGGCAACGTCGCGCTGTGCCCACCCGCACCGGCGCAGTATGCCGCCGTGTCGGCCTTCGCGGAGGAGTCCTACCACGAGTGCGACGACGCGGTCGCCGAGTTCGCGCGGACCCGAAAGCTCTTGCTGGACAATGCATCCCGCCTCGGCTGGGGTGAGTCCGCGCCGCCGGACGGCGCGTTCTACTACTGGGCAGACCTCGGGCCGCAGCGGGGCCGGTGGGGCGGCTCGGCGGCATACGCCAGCGCCCTCCTCGAGGAGGTCGGCGTCGCGATCACGCCGGGCGGCGACTTCGACGACCGGGCGGGCGGCCACTCGGTGCGGCTCAGCTTCGCCGCCGGAGCGACCGCGGTCAGCGAGGCGATCGAGCGGATCGAGGCATTCAACGCCCGGTGAGCCGCTAGCGTCGGCCCATGGGGTGGTTCTCCGGCGCGGTGGCGTGGGTCCGCTCGCGGATCGGGAGCCAGCCGCGGCCCGAGCCGCCGGCGCCCGGCCAACCGGCGACGGTCGACGCGCTCGTCGAGCGGATGCACGAGATCGACCGCGCGCTGCCCGGGAGCGACGGTGTCGCGGCCTTCAACCGGATGTACCTCCGCGTCACCGAGCTCGTCCGTGACCGGCTCGTCGAGGGGTGGTTCGGCAACCCGGCCTTCGTGACGCGGCTCGACCTCGTCTTCGCCGGGCTCTACCTCGACGCGGTCGGTGCGGGCTCGCCCGACCCGTCCTGGCAGCCGCTCTTCACGTGCCGGCTCGAGCCGGGCCGGGTGCCGATCCAGTTCGCGCTCGCCGGGATGAACGCCCACATCAACCACGACCTGCCGCTGGCCGTCGTCACGACGTGCCGCCAGCTCGGCCTGACGCCGGACAGCCCCGGGGTCGAGGACGACTACCACCGGGTCAACGACCTGCTCGCCGCCGTCCAGGAGGACGTGCGCCGATCGTTCCTCGACGGCATCGCGCTCACCGTCGACGAGCAGTACGCCGGCCCGGTCGCCAACCTCGTCAGCGGCTGGAGCATCGTGCGCGCCCGCGACGCCGCGTGGACGAACGCCCGCGTGCTGTGGTCCCTCGAGGGCGTCGAGCCGTTGCGCACCGACTTCCTCGCGACGCTGTCGCGCACCGTGGGGATGGCCGGGCGCTACCTGCTGACGCCGGTCGCCGACCTCGCTTCCTGACCTCGGCCTCGCCCGCCAGGCGACTCGTGCCGTTTTCGAACGGTTTGGGTGTATCAACGACCCCCGGTGTGGCTCTGAACGGCCGTGACCCGTACAGCGGTCGCGCTGATGTCTCCCAGGGGGAGTCCACGAAAGGAACTGAGATGGCAGAGACCAAGAGCACGGCCGGCCAGGCCGCCAAGCGCCGCACCACCGCCGGCAGTGTGGGGCGCGCGGTCGCCACGGGTCGCAACGGTGCGACGGCCGAGGCACAGGACGTAGCCGACGTGGCTCAGGACGCCGCGGAGCTCGCGATGCAGACGGCCGGCGCGATCGCCGACCGTGCCCTCGCGGACCCGCGGGCAGCCACACCGACGACGAACTTCACGTCGGAGCTCAACAACATCGACTTCCGCAAGATGATCGGCGGTCCGCTGCAGGCAGCGGTGGACGCGCAGGTGGCCTCGTCGCTGGCGACGATCGACTTCATCAACAAGGTCGGCTTCTCGGGGGAGGGCGACAGTCGCGAGCTCGTCATGGTCGACTTCTCGCACAAGCGCAAGGACGTCGACTCCACCGGAGCCGAGGTGACGAAGGACGTCGCGCTCCGCGTGCCGCTGCTCGCCATGCTGCCCATCCCGTCGCTGCGCATCGAGCAGGTCGTCATCGACTTCAACGTCAAGCTCAACTCGGTCGAGAGCTCCAGCACGAGCGACGCGCTCGGCGTCGATGCGGAGGTCAAGGCGGGATGGGGACCGGTCAGCTTCAAGGTGTCCGCGTCCTACCAGCGCAAGACAGCCACGAACGTCGAGGTGAAGAAGGAGTACGCGCTCAACGTCAACGTCAAGGCGGTCCAGGACGAGATGCCCCCGGGCCTCGAGAAGGTCCTCGGGATGTTGTCGGCCTGACGGACCGACGCGCCGACACGCAGACACGCCGACACGACGAAGGAGAACGGGCATGGCCGAGGTGACCCTGGGCGACTACACCGGCTACATCCTGCTCGAGATGATCAGGGCCCGGGAGATGGCCGACCACTACTCCCGGACCGTGGCCGAGCGGTATGCCGCCGACGAGGTGATGCGCCACTTCGCGGTGCCGCGCTTCAAGGTGCCGAAGATGGAGCTGACCATCCCGGTGCTCATCTCCGGGGCGCGGTTCAGCCAGGTGCTGCGTTTCGACATGGCCGCCGACGACTTCGTCGCCACCATGGGGCAGCGTGCGGCAGAGGCCCGGGAGCGGCTGGCCAGCCCGCCCCTCCCGGGCTTCCCGGGCAAGATCGGGCCGGTCATGCCGGGTCGGCCAGACATCCCGATCCTGCTGCCCCCGCGGCCGGTGCCCGTCGATCGTGACGCCACCGTCGGCGCGGCCGTGACGGACACCGGGGACCCGACGGCCACGCCCGACCTGCGCTCCCTCGCCCTGGACTTCCACGCGCAGCTCGTCGCCAATCCCGACCCGCTACGACCCGAGACGATCGTCGCGGTGATGTGGAGCCGGATCTTCTGGTCCGCCGTGGGTGATCCGACGTCCAGCCCGACGGCCCCGCCGGAGTCCGCGCTGCCGACCGACCCGCGACAGGCTCTTCTCGCGGAGACGAGCCAGGACGTGCTCGAGCTCGTGCGGTCCCGCACCGTCATCGACCGGACGACGATCGACAACCTGCTCATCAACCCTGAGACCAACGTCGTCAAGAACGGCAGCACGGACTCGAGCGTCTTCACCGTCTCGGCCGAGCTGCTGGAGGAGGCGTTCTTCCTCCGATCCGTGACCGACGAGTCGGGTGCGACGTCGACGGTCGTGGAGTTCGAGTGACATGCTGCCCTTCCTCCATGACCGACTGACGAGGTATGCCGTCCTGCTGGAGTCGTCCTCCGCGGCGATGACGGCGTATGCCGCGAACGACGCGGGATACGCCGTGGCGGTCGCCGACCACCTCGCCGCCACGGCCGCCGCCTACGAGTCGATGGGCTCGAGCGATGCCGAGAACGCGGTTCGCGCGTGCCGCGCCGAGCTGGAGGCGGCCCGTCGCGGTGTCGACGTCGGGACGGGGGTCCGTGTGGAGACCCGGCGGCGCGAGTTCGAGCGCTCGGCCGCGCTCCGAGTCCTGCTCGCGACCGCGGAGCGGCTCCGTGACGACCATGGGAACGCGAGGTCCACGCTCGACGACGCTCGTGAGCAGCTCGGCCCCGTGGTCGTGTTCGCGCTCGACCACGGCCTCATGCCGGCCGGCTTCGGCGCCCCGACCCAGGAGGAGCTGGAGAAGCTCTGGCGCGCGATCCTGCTACGTCCCGAGAGCCGGGGCACGGCTCAGGTGCTCGCGATGCGGCTGTCGCAGCCCGACATCCTGCTCCTGCTGGCCGACCTGCTCGTGGCAGCCGGCGTGCGGCAGTGACCGGCCCGCCTGCCCCGGACCGCGGGCTCAGGCAGCGACCACGGCGCGGGCCGGCGCGCTCTCCGAGGCGGCCGACGTGACGCCCGCAGCGGCCGTGCGACGCTCCTCGACCCGGCGGTCCCGGAGGGCGCCCCGCAGTCGCCACGCGCCGTAGACGGCGCCGACGCTGATGACGAGGTGCAGGCCGAGGAAGCCGTTGGCGAGCCCCATCCCGAGCAGGGCACCGGCCACGAGCGGCCCGACGGCCGAGAAGGTCGTCTGGATCGCCGTGAAGGTGCCCAGCGTCGTGCCGACGAGCCCGCGGGGAGCGAGGCTCGCGGTGAGCGGGTTGAGCACGGGTGCGTACATCGTCTCGCCGACGGCGAAGATGCCGAACGTCGTGACGAAGAGGGCCGAGGCGACCTCCGGCGTGAGCTGCGCCACCGAGAGGACGACCCACGACAGGGTCCAGATGGCGCCGACGACCATGAGCAGGCTGGCCGCGTTGCGACGCGCGGTGACCCGCACGACGACGACCTGCAGGACCACGATGACGACGCAGTTGACGGCGGCCGCGAGACCGATGGCGGACTCGTCGACGTCGAGGACCGTGAGGGCGTAGGCCGGCAGGCCGGACTCGAACTGCGCGTAGAAACCGAGGGCCAGGGCCACCGCGACGACCGCGGTCCAGCGCAGGGCCGGCACGGCGAAGATGCGGCGCAGGGCCTCCATCGTGCCGAGCTGCGTCTCCGCCTCGCCGGCGGCGAGGTCGGGGGCGACCTCGCTCGGGGCGCCGATGCCGGCGACGTGGATGAGGACGGCCGAGATCGCGAAGCCCGCACCCGCGGCGATGAACGCGAACGTCATGCCGTCGGCGCGCGAGAGGTCGACGAACTGGCCGGCGACGAAGGCGCCGAGGGCCATGCCGATGGCCTCGGCCGTGAACTTGTAGGCGAAGACCTTGCGGCGGTCGTCGCTCCCGGCCCAGCGCAGCACGAGCACCGACGCGGCGGGGCCGGCTGCGGTCAGGCCGAAGCCGAAGACGAACATGCCGACGAGGAAGGCCGGCGCCGACCCGGCCCAGACGAGGCTGCCGACGCCGACGGCGGCGAGCAGCTTGGCCACGACGGCGACGGTGACCGGGTTGTAGCGGTCGCTGAGGCGCCCGGCGAAGGGTGCGGCGACGAGCGCGCCGACCGAGAAGAGGGTGCTGGCCAGGGCGGCAGCGAGGGCGCCCCAGCCGCGGGTGTTGGCCGCATACGCGTACTGGTAGGGCAGCACGGTGCCCCATCCGAGCATGCCGATGGACGACGCGAGGATGAGCAGCTTGGTGCGCATGGGTTTCACACCCTTTCCGGGACGGGGAGGCGGACTTCGGGAGTCAACGCAGCTTCGGTATCGAATATTTCGTCATCGAAGTTCGACTTCGAAACAGTAGCACCAGCCCACCCGGGTGCGACAATGCCTTTCCATGGCAGCGAAGCGACGACAGACCGCCCAGCAGGAGCACGCCGCGGACGTCGCGACCTACGTGGCCGCCGGCGGCGAGGAGTCCGTGCAGCGGGTCATCACCGCGGTGTTCTCCGTGACGAAGAAGCTCGACCAGTGGTACGTCCGGCAGTTCGCCGACCTCGACCTGACCCAGGGCGAGTGGTCGGTGCTGGCCTCCCTGGCCCGCGCGGGCGACACGTGCCTCACCCCGAGCCAGCTCGCCGACCTCTCCAACGTGGCCCCCTCGTCGATGACGCACCGCCTCGACAAGATGGCCGGCCGTGGCCTGCTCCAGCGCCGCCCCGACGAGTCCAACCGCACCCGCACCCTCGTCTCCCTGACGAAGGACGGGTGGGCCCTGTTCAGCGCCGCGGTCCGCGAGTCCAACGTCGTCGAGAGCGACACCCTGCGCGGACTGTCCGACACGGAGCGGCACGAGCTGGCCCGGCTCCTCGAGATCGTCATCGCGGGCCTCGACGACATCGACGCGTAGCCGGGCCTGCGTCGCGGGCGTAGCGTCGCCCGCATGAACGCCAACGGGCAGCCGGTCGCCCTCGTCACCGGAACCTCCTCGGGCATGGGCCTGCACACCGCCGTCGAGCTGGCCCGTCGCGGCCTCGCCGTCGTCGCGACGATGCGGGACACGAGCCGGTCCGGGGCGCTGACCGCTGCCGCGACCGAGGCGGGCGTCGAGCTCGACGTGCGGGCCCTCGACGTCACCGACCACGAGGCCGCCCGGGCCTGCGTCGACGGGGTGCTCGCCGACCACGGCCGCCTCGACGTCCTCGTCAACAACGCCGGCCGCGGCGCCGTCGCCACCGCCGAGCAGCTGAGCCTCGACGAGATCCGCGACCAGCTCGAGGTCAACTACCTCGGGCCCGTCGCCCTGACCAAGCTCGTCCTGCCCCACATGCGCTCGGCCGGGTCCGGCACCGTGCTCACCGTGACGAGCGTCGGTGGCGCTGTCGGGCAGCCGTTCGCGGACGCCTACTGCGGCGCGAAGTTCGCCGTCGAGGGCTTCATGCAGTCGCTCGCCGTCGTCATGCTCGGCCACGGCGTGCACGTCTCGGTCATCGAGCCCGCGGCCGTCGCGAGCGACTTCGTCGGCAACGTGGCCCGTCCCGAGGGCGATCCCGCCGACCCGTATGCCGCCCAGCTCGACGCGTACCTCGCGCGGTCCGCGGGCGCCTTCGCCAACGCGCAGTCCTCCCGGGACGCCGCGGTCGCCATCGCCGACGCCGCGACGTCGGCCGAGCACCGCTTCCGCTGGCAGACCTCGGAGGGCGCGACCGCCTTCGTCGGCATGTCGCTCGCCGACACGGACGGCAGTCGCGTGCTCGGCGTGACCCGGTCCTGGATCGAGTGAGCTCCTCGTTAGAGTCGGCCCCGTGAGCTACCGCAGGCCCGTCCCGACGATCGGCGACCCGTCGTCGGCCGCCGAGCGGGCCCAGGCGCCCGACGCGTGGGCGCTGCGCGACGACCTCGCCTCGCTCGAGCGGGTCGTCGGCGCTCGCCGCGACATCCGCCGCTTCCGACCCGACCCCGTGCCCGACGACGTGCTCACCGCGGTGCTCACGGCCGGTCACCGGGGTCCGTCGGTCGGGCACAGCCAGCCGTGGCGCTTCGTCGTCGTCACGGAGGCTGCGACCCGCGACACCGCCGCCCTCATGGCCGACCGGAGCCGCCTGCGCCAGGCCGCCGGGATGACGGAGGAGTCGGCGCGCGGCCTGCTCGACCTGCGTCTCGAGGGCATCCGGGAGGCGCCCGTCGGCGTCGTCGTCGCGTGCGACCGCCGCACCCCGGCCGCCGGGGTGCTCGGTCGGGCCACCTTCCCCGACGCCGACCTCTGGTCGTGCGCGGCGGCCATCGAGAACATCTGGCTGACGGCCCGGGCCCACGGCCTCGGTCTCGGCTGGGTCACCCTCTTCGAGCCGGCCGAGCTCGCCGACCTGCTCGGCCTGCCCGACGGCGTCGAGACCCTCGGCTGGCTCTGCCTCGGCTGGCCCGACGAGCGGCCGCCCGAGCCCGGCCTCGAGCGGGCCGGCTGGAGCAGGCGCCTCCCGCTCGAGCAGGTCGTCATGCGCGAACGCTGGACCGAGCGCGACGCCCCGCCCTCCCACCTGCGTGCGCCCGAGCCGGCCGACGTCGTCGCCGCCCGCGACCGATCCGACGACCTCCTCACGGTGCCGGGCTCGCTCGGGGTCCTCGACACCGTCCTCGACCGCGTCACCGCGCTCGCGGCCGTGGACGGTCGGGGCACCCTCGTCGTCGCGGCCGCCGACCATGCCGTGACGGCATACGGCATCTCCGCCTTCGACCCGACGGTCACTGCCGACGTCGCCCGCGCGACCCGTGAGGGCACGTCGATGGGGGCCGTGGCCGCTCGCGCTGCGGGCCTCGACGTCGAGCTCATCGACGCCGGGATCGGTTGCAGCAGAGGCGATCTCGTCACCTCCGACGCGCTAGACGAGAGGGCGTATGCCGCACTGCTCGCTCTCGGTCGCGAGCGCGGTCGCGCGCTGGCGGGCGCCGGACCCGTGGCGCTCGGCGAGGTCGGTGTCGGCAACACGACCGTGGCGGCCGCCCTCGCCGCCGCCCTGCTCGACGTGCCGGCCGACGACGTCGTCGGCCGTGGGTCCTCCGCCGACGCGGCGATGCTCGACCGCAAGCGCGACGTCGTGACGCAGGCGCTCGCCCGGGTCGGGCGCGTCGGCCCGGACGAGGCCGTCCGTCGCCTCGGCGGGGGAGAGCTTGCCGTCCTCACCGGGATCGTGCTCGGGGTGGCCGAGTCCGGAGGGGTCGTGGTGCTCGACGGCCTCGCCACCTCGGTGTGTGCGCTCGCCGCCGTGCGCCACGAGCCGGCGGTCGCGGCGCACCTCGTCGCCGGCCAGCGGTCACGTGAGAAGGCCCACGCCCTCGTGCTCCGCGAGCTGGGTCTCGAGCCCCTCCTCGACCTGCGGATCCGTGCGGGCGAGGGCGTCGGTGCGGCCCTCGCGACCGGGCTCGTCAAGGCCGCGCTGGCGCTGCGGACGGGCGTCGCGCGCACCTCCACGGTTTGAGTCCGACGGCGGGACCCCTCTAGTTTTGTGTGGTTGTCCAACCATCGAACTGCCCCCACGAGGGGCTGGGAGACTCGCATGACCACACAGACCCAGGACCGACCACCGACTCCCGACTCGGGCGCCAGCGCCGACGACCGGGCCTTCCTCGGGCACCCCAAGGGACTGTCGACCCTCTTCTTCGTCGAGCTGTGGGAGCGCTTCTCCTACTACGGGATGCGCGCCATCCTGCTCTACTTCCTCATCGACACCGTGGCCAACGGCGGCCTCGGCATCGACGAGACCACCGGCACCGCCGTCGTCGCGATCTACGGCGCGTCCGTCTACCTCCTGTCGATCATCGGCGGCTTCACCGCCGACCGGCTCTTCGGTGCCCGCCGCTCGACGCTCTACGGCGCGGTCGTCATCATGGCCGGCCACGTGTGCCTGGCCATCCCGGCCGCGGCGACCGCCTGGCTCGGCATCGCGCTCGTGGCCCTCGGCACCGGTCTGCTCAAGCCCAACGTCTCCGCCATGGTGGGCACGCTCTACAAGCCCGAGGACGCACGTCGCGACGGCGGCTTCTCGATCTTCTACATGTCGATCAACATCGGCTCGTTCTTCTCGCCGCTCGTCGTCGGGTGGCTGCGTGAGCACTACGGCTACCACGTCGGCTTCTCGGCCGCAGCGGTCGGCATGGCCATCGCCATCGCGTGGTTCGTCCTCGGTCGCAAGGCCCTCGGCCCCGCCGTCGACGACGTGCCCAACCCGCTCTCGCCCGAGGAGCGCGGCCGCGTGTCGGCCCTCGCCGTCGGCGCCGTCGTCGCCTTCGCGGTCATCGTCGTGCTCGCCGGCCTGTGGCGCGACACCGTCCTCGACCAGGTCATCGACGCGATCTCGATCGTCGCCGTGCTGACGCCCATCGGGTACTTCACGATGATGTTCCGCAGCCCCAAGGTCGAGCGCGAGGAGAAGTCGCACCTCGCCGCCTACCTCCCGCTGTGGATCGGCGCGATGCTCTTCTGGATGATCTTCGAGCAGGCCGCCGGCAAGATGGCGATCTTCGCCGCCGACAACACCGTCAAGGAGACGGCGGGCATCACCATCAACCCCGAGTGGTTCCAGTCGATCAACCCGCTCGCCATCGTCCTGCTCGCGCCGGTCTTCGGCTGGATCTGGACCAAGCGCGCCGGACGCTTCCCGTCGACCCCGATGAAGTTCGTCCTCGGTGTCACGATCATCGGCCTGTCGGCCCTCGCCATGTCGTGGGCCTTCGCGACGTTCCAGGGCAACACGGCGCCCGTCTACATCCTCGGTGGCATCTTCGTCATGCAGACCGTCGCCGAGCTCTGCCTCTCGCCGGTGGGGCTCTCGGCCACGACCCGTCTCGCGCCGCGCGCCTTCGCGAGCCAGGCCATGGCGCTCTGGTTCCTCGGCAGCGCCGCGGGCCAGGCCATCGCCGCGCAGCTCATCCAGGCGATGGGCGGCCTCAGCGACGCGGTCTACTACCTCGTCAACGGCGTCATCACCCTCGTCGTCGCCGGCGTGCTCCTCGCGCTCGTCCCGTGGATCCGTCGCAAGATGTCGACGGCCGAGCTGCACGCCACCGACCGCGTCGCCAGCACCGGCCGCACCGACAGCGTCTCGGCGCACTGACGTGATCGTCAGGCTCGACGGCGTCACCCCGGTGGTCCACGAGACCGCCTGGGTGGCGCCGAGCGCCGACCTCGTCGGGGCCGTCGACCTCCGGGCGGGCTCGAGCGTCTGGTACACCGCCGTGCTCCGCGCCGACGTCGACCCGATCGTGCTCGGCGAGGGCAGCAACCTGCAGGACGGCGTCGTCGTGCACACCGATGCCGGACACCCGACGAGCATCGGCGCGGGCGTGTCGGTCGGCCACCGTGCCGTCCTCCACGGCTGCACCGTCGAGGACGACTGCCTCGTCGGGATGGGGGCCATCGTGCTCAACGGGGCCCGCATCGGCGCGGGCAGCCTCATCGCCGCCGGCGCCGTCGTGCCCGAGGGTGCCGTCATCCCGCCCCGGTCGCTCGTCGCCGGCGTGCCGGGGAAGATCCGCCGCGAGATCGACGAGCCGGGGCTTGCGCGCATCCGCGCCAACGCCGAGGTCTACGTAGAGCTCGCCCGCCGCCACCGCGCAGCCACCAGCGCCTGAGGGCGCGCACGCGCGGCGGCGGCCCACCCGGCATACCCTCCGCTGGTTCGAGGTGATGTCGCGAGGCACATGTCCGTGCCGGCATCACCTCGAACGGCGGTTCAGCGGAGGAGCAGGACCGCGGCGACGACGCCGGCGACGACGACGAGCACCCGGAAGAGGGTCGGGGGCAGGCGGCGTCCGACGCGGGCACCCACGTAGCCGCCGACGACCGACCCGGCCGCGAGGAGCCCGATCGCCTGCCAGTCGAGGTCGGCGACGGCGATGAAGATGAGCCCGGCGACGACGTTGCCGGCGAAGATCGCGAGGGTCTTGAGGGCGTTGACGACCCGCAGGTCGATGTCGAGCCCGAGCCCGAGGACGGCGACCATCATGACGCCGGAGCCCGCCCCGAAGTAGCCGCCATAGACACCGGTCAGCAGGGCGAAGAAGGTCGTCACCGGTCCCATCCGGGTGCGTGGTCCGACGTCCTTGCCGCTGCGCGACCGGAGCCACCGGGCGACCCACGGCTGCACGCCGACGAGCAGGCAGGTGAAGAGGATGAGCCACGGCGCGACGGCCTCGAAGACGCTGGACGGCAGGGCCAGCAGCAGCACCGCGCCGCCGACGGCACCCAGCGCGCACGTGACGACGACGGTCCACGTGATGCGCGGGTGCTCGCGCAGCTCGGCCCGGTAGCCGAACGACCCGCTGACGCCCGCGGGCACGAGGCCGACGGTGTTGGAGGCGTTGGCCACGACGGGTGGCAGCCCGACGGCGAGCAGGACGGGGAAGCTGAGCAGCGAGGCCACCCCGACGGTCGTGGTGAGGATGCCGGCGCCGAGACCTGCGCCGAGGACGGCGAGCATCTCGAGGGGCGTCACGACCCGTCTCGCAGCACCGCCACGTCACTGACCATGACGACGTGGGCGTGCATCGCCGCGGCGGCCGCCTCCGGGTCGCCGGAGCGGATGGCGTCGGCGATGGCGCGGTGCCCGACGAGCGAGTCGGCAGGGCGGCCGGGCTGGCTCAGCGACTCGATGCGGGTCTCGCGCACGAGGTCGCGGATCTCGTCCATGAGCCGGGCGAGCAGCAGCGAGTGGGCGGCGGCGGTGACGGCGCCGTGGAAGCGCTCGTCGCCCTCGACCCCGCGCCCGCCGGCCTCGACGTCGCGGGCCATCTCCTCGATGGCCTCGTCGATGCGGGCGAGGTCGTCGGCCGTGCGTCTGGCTGCGGCGAGGGCGGCGATCTTCGTCTCGAGGGCGTCACGCGTGTCGATGATCTCGGGCAGTCGGTGGGCGTGCGCGCGGATGGCCTCGACGATCCGCCGCGGTCCGGGGGCGTCCGACAGGACCGTGCCGTCGCCGTGCCGGACCGTGACGACACCGATGACCTCGAGCGCGACGAGGGCCTGGCTGAGTGTGGCGCGGCTGACCCCGAGGCGCTGGGCGAGCTCGCGCTCGGGAGGCAGCCGGTCGCCCGTCGTGAGACCGTTCGACTCGATCCACGCGGTGATCTGCTCGGCCACCTGCTCGTAGAGCCGGGTGCGCGTGAGGCGGGACATGCCCGATGTCGACATGGGGTCACTCTATTGACAGTCGGCCCATTGACCTATTGGCTAGGCCACTGAGCCAGCCATGAGCCTCGTCACAAGGGCGTGGAACCAGGCGCGCTGGCCGCGACCGACGGAGGACACGCATGGGACCGGAATGGGTCTCGATCATCGCGCTCGTCGCACTCTTCGTGATCGGCACGCTGCTGCCGATCAACATGGGAGCCCTCGCCTACGTGGCGGCCTGGCTCGTCGGGGTCTACTCACTCGGCCTCAGCGAGAAGGAGATCCTCGGCGGCGTCAGCGGTGACCTCATCCTCACCCTGATCGGGGTCACGTACCTCTTCGCCATCGCCAAGAACAACGGCACCGTCGACCTCATCGTCAGATCCGCGGTCAAGGCGGTCGGCGGGCGCGTGGCGCTCATCCCGTGGGTGATGTTCTTCGTGACGGCGCTGCTCACCGCCATCGGCGCTGCGAGCCCTGCGGCCTGCGCCATCATCGGCCCGATCGCCCTCGGCTTCGCCGGGCGCTACAAGATCAACCCGCTCCTCATGGGCATGTTCGTCGTGCACGGCGCCCAGGGCGGCGGCTTCTCGCCGATCAGCATCTACGGCACGATCACGAACTCCGTCATGAAGGACAACGGCCTCCCGTCGAGCGAGATGACCGTCTTCCTCGCGAGCCTGGCGGTCAACGTCCTCATGGCCGTCATCCTCTTCCTCGTCCTCGGTGGCCGGCGCCTCATGAACCAGCGCGCCGACGACCTCGACGACGTCGACGGCCCGATGGGCGGCGACTCGATCTCCGAGGACCTCCACCGCGGCGGCGTCGGCGTCGCCACGCGCGGTACCGGCACGATGACCGCGACCCGCACCCAGGCGCTCGGCGTCAAGCGCGACCAGGTGCTGACGCTCGTCGCCTTCACGCTCGTGGCCCTCATCGCGCTGGCCTTCGACAAGAACATCGGCTTCGTCTCGATCACGGCCGCCGTCATCCTCGCGATGTTCGCGCCGACGCAGCACAAGGACGCCATCAAGCAGGTCGCGTGGCCGACCGTCCTCCTCGTCGCGGGCGTGAGCACGTATGCCGCCGTGCTGACCGAGGCGAAGGCGCCCGAGTTCGTCGGCAACTGGGCTGCAGGCCTCGGCGCCGCCGTCATCGGGGCGCTCGTGCTCTGCTACGTCGGTGGCGTCGTCTCGGCGTTCGCGTCGTCGACCGCCCTGCTGCCCGTCATCATCCCGATCGCCGTGCCGCTCATCGCCAACGGCGGCATCGGCGCTGCGGCGTTCGTCGCCGCGCTCGCGATCAGCTCGACGATCGTCGACGTGAGCCCGTTCTCGACGAACGGCGCCCTGATGCTGGCCAACCGGCCCGACAGCATCAGCGAACCGGTGTACTACAAGCAGATCCTCACCTACAGCGTCATCGTGGTCGTCGCCGGCCCGTTGCTCGTGTGGGCCGCCCTGATCCTCCCCGGATGGTGACCGAATGACCGCTCATGGACCCCTCTCCGACATCGTCGTCGTCGACCTCTCGCGTGCCCTCGCTGGACCGCACGCGACGATGATGCTGGCCGACCAGGGCGCGCGCGTCATCAAGGTCGAGGCCCCCGGCCGCGGGGACGACACCCGCGGCTGGGGCCCGCCCTTCGTCGGCGAGGAGGGCGCGCGCGAGTCGACCTACTTCCTGTCGGCCAACCGCAACAAGGAGTCGATCACCCTCGACCTCAAGGACGAGGCGGACCGCGACGTGCTGCTCGCGCTCGTCGACCGGGCCGACGTGCTCGTCGAGAACTTCCGCACCGGTGTGCTCGAGCGGCTCGGCCTCGGCATCGACTCACTCATGGAGCGCAACCCGCGGCTCGTCGTCCTGTCGATCACCGGTTTCGGCCACGACGGGCCCGAGGGCGGCCGCGCCGGCTACGACCAGATCGCCCAGGGCGAGGCCGGCGTCATGTCGCTGACCGGCTCCGGGCCCGACGACCCGCAGCGCGTCGGCGTGCCGATCGCCGACCTGCTCTCCGGGATGTACGGGGCCTACGGCGTCGTCGCGGCCCTCAACGAGCGGCACCGCACCGGGACGGGCTCCGTCGTGCGCACCTCCCTGCTCGCAGCGGTCGTCGGCGTGCACGCGTTCCAGGGCACCCGCTGGACCGTGGCCGGAGAGGTCGGCCGATCGGCCGGGAACCACCACCCGTCGATCAGCCCGTACGGCCTCTTCCACTGCCGCGACGGCTTCGTCCAGATCGCCGTCGGCAG
Source organism: Terrabacter sp. 2TAF16 (assembly GCF_052115065.1). Taxonomy (NCBI): domain Bacteria; kingdom Bacillati; phylum Actinomycetota; class Actinomycetes; order Micrococcales; family Intrasporangiaceae; genus Terrabacter; species Terrabacter sp. 2TAF16. The sequence continues at coordinate 4,236 of NZ_JBFRFZ010000017.1, read as the reverse complement.
CGAGGGCCTCTGGCAGCGGCTCTGCGCGGCGTTCGGCCTCGACCCGGCCGCCGAGGGACTCGCGACGAACGCCGAGCGCGTCGCCGAGCGCGAGCGGGTCATCGAGGTCGTCGAGGCGGCCTTCGCCGACTGGGACGCCGAGCCGCTGCTCGCCCGGCTCGCCGAGGTCGGCGTGCCCGCCGGCAAGGTGCGCAGCCTCGACGAGGTGTATGCGTGGGACCAGACCGCGAGCCAAGGCCTGCTCGTCGAGGTCGAGCACCCGACCCTCGGGCCGTTGACGCTGCCGGGTCCGCCACTGCGGTTCTTCGACGGCGACGGCACCGAGGTGACGCGCCGCGACCACGACGCACCACCGACTCTCGACGAGGACGGCGCGGCCATCCGCGCCTGGCTGAAGGAGGAGTGATGGCGCGCCGACCGTGGACCGCGCACGAGCTGCTCGACCTCGTGCTCGACTCCGGCTCCTTCGAGTCGTGGGACGAGCCGATCGACATCAGCGGCCAGCCCGAGGACTACCGCCGCCAGCTCGAGGCGGCGGCTGCCAGGGCCGGGACCGACGAGTCCGTGCTCACCGGGCGCGGCCTCGTCCGCGGCCGGCCCGTAGCCGTCGTCGTCAACGAGTTCCGCTTCCTCGCCGGCTCGATCGGTCGGGCCGCGGCCCAGCGGATCACCGCCGCCGTGCGGCGCGCGACCGCCGAGGGTCTGCCCGTGCTCGCCTCGACGGCCTCCGGTGGCACCCGCATGCAGGAGGGGACCCCGGCGTTCATCGAGATGGTCGAGATCTCGCGGGCGCTCATGGCGCACCGCGCCGCCCGGCTGCCCTACCTCGTGCACCTGCGGCACCCGACGACCGGCGGGGTGTACGCGTCGTGGGGGTCCCTCGGGCACGTGACCGTCGCCGAGCCCGGAGCGCTCGTCGGCTTCCTCGGGCCGAAGGTCTACGAGGCGCTCAACGGAGTGCCCTTCCCGACCGGCGTGCAGACCGCCGAGAACCTCGCCGCCAAGGGGGTGCTCGACGCCGTCGTGGCCGCCGAGGACCTGCCGATGCTCGTCGACCGGGCCCTGGGCGTCCTCGTCGACGGCCCGACCCTGCCGCGTCTCGACCACCGCGCCGGCGAGCCGAGCCGGCACCTGTCCGCCTGGGAGTCCATCGAGGTCACTCGCCGTCCGGACCGCGCCGGCGTTCGTGAGCTGCTGCGCTACGGCGCGACCGGCACCCTGCGGCTGCGGGGCACCGACGAGGGTGAGCGGGACTCCACGATGCTCGTCGCGCTGACGCGCCTCGACGGACAGCCCTGCGTCCTCGTCGGACAGGACCGGGCGCGGCAGTCGCCGACGTCGCCGATGGGGCCGGGCGCGCTGCGTGAGGCCCGGCGCGCCATGCGCCTCGCGGAGGAGCTGGGTATGCCGCTCGTCACCGTCATCGACACCCCCGGCGCTGAGCTGTCGGCGCACGCCGAGGAGGGCGCGATCGCGGGCGAGATCGCCCGGTGCATCGCGACCCTCACGACGATGACCGTGCCGACGGTGTCGGTCGTCCTCGGGCAGGGTTGCGGGGGAGGGGCGCTCGCGCTGCTACCGGCCCGCGAGGTCATCGCCGCCGAGCACGCCTGGCTCTCGCCGCTCCCGCCCGAGGGCGCGAGCGCCATCGTCCACGGCGACGTGTCGCACGCCGCCGAGATGGCTGAGCTCCAGCAGGTGGGCGTCCTCGATCTCGCCGCGCGGGGGATCGTCAGCCGCATCGTGCCCGAGCCTGCCGACGACACGCCCGCCTCGCTGGCGCTCGCGGTCGTCGCCGAGTGCGCGGCCGCGCTGCGTCGCCAGACCCATGGCGAGGCCCACGTCCTCGCGAGCTAGGGCACCCGGAGCGAGGTCGGGGAGAGGAACGGGCGAAGGGGGCTGTCGACGCCCAGGTCGGGCCACCGCCGGGCGACGCCGGCCAGCAGGTCGGCGACCTGGACGCGCGCGTCGTCGCGGGAGTCGACCGTGACGAGCCCGGCGAGCGGTAACACGCCGCGGTGGCTGCGGTCGTGGCCGCCGTCGTCGGTGCCGTCCGACAGGGCCTGCTGGAGGCGGCGGAGCCGGTCGGCGGTCAGGGCGCTCTGCTCGTCGTGGACCACGAGCACCTGCTGTCGACCGTCGCTCCACGTGAGGACGGTGTCGGCGAGGGCTGTCAGCAGGGGTTCGAGCGGTGGCGGGATCGTGCGGTCGTCGTGGACGAGCCGCGTCACGACGCCGCGCACCCTGGTCCGGGTCAACGCCGCGAGAACGGCTCGGGCCTCGGCGTCCACCCCGGGCGCGAGCGCGTCCCTGGCCTGGAAGAAGGTCTCGAGCACCCTGCGGTCGACGTGGTGTCGGCGCTTGGTGCGGACGAGGTCGACGAAGGCCGCGAGGAAGGCAAGCCACTCCGGTGCGCGTGACCCGCCGCACCGGTGGAGCGCGATGGCGGCGGGTCGCTGGTGCGCCGTCAGGCGGGTGCCGGCCGCCCACGACGGCTCCGAGAGGAAGAGGTCGACGACGCGGGTCGCGAGGAAGTACTCCTTGTCGACGACCTCGACGTGCGCACGGCCCTGGAGGCGCGAGAGCAGCCACACCAGGGCCTCGTCCGCGTGACGGCCCCGGAGCAGCTGTCCGGACTTGAGCTCGTCGAGCGACCAGCGTGAGTCGCTCCTGAGCGCCTCCACGAGCTCGGTCGCCTCGGTGAGGCTGAGGTCGGTGCTGGCGTGCGTGAACACCGGCGTCTTGGGGTCGAGCAGGTTGCTGCCCGAGAAGCCCGACTCGTCGCAGGCGATCTCGACGGCGGCACCGGCGAGATCGCCTGCGGGCGGCAGGCCGCCCTGCAGGGGAGGTCGCGATGCGCCGGCCACGCGGCCCATGCTCGTCCGGAAGGGGCGGGAGCACCAGTCAATAGAAGGGGTGCCCACGGACGGGACCTGGCTCGGCTCCCTTACGGTGGGAGGGCCCGTCCGATCGACGGGTCCGTGGGCGGGTGTGACACCCCGCCGGGACCGGAGAAGCCGGGAGAGGCCCGGAGAAGACCAGAAGAGACCAGGAGGTGCCGGTGCGCGGCGACAGGGAGCGGCACCTGACCGCAGGCGCCGGGCTCGACCTCTACGCGGCGGCTGCCGATCTCACCCAGCTCGTGAGCGGCCACGTCGTCGGGCTGCTCGCCGGGCGACCGACGCCTGGCTTCCGCCGGCTCGGCGTGGGCATCGACCAGATCGACAAGGGGCTCACGGCCCTCGAGCCCACCGCCCAGCGCAGCGTCTGGACGATGCACCCGATCCTCAGCTACGACCCAGCGAACGAGATGAGGCTGCTCGACGACCACACCCGACGCCGAGGCGTCGACATGCGGTGCATCACGACCGAACGCAGCCTGAACCTCTACCCCCTGCTCACCTCGGAGATCCCGCACGTCCAGTTCGGCCCGGCCCGCTCACAGTTCATCCTCGTCGACGAGGCGGTCGCCGTCGTGGGTGGTCCGCACAGCGAGGAGGGGTACCCGACGGCGTGGCTCACGACCCGGACCGACGTGCTGACGCTCGTCCGAGGCATCTGGGACCTGACCTGGCAGCTGTCGCACCCCGGGGTGCCCGCGGGCCAGAAGCCGCCCTTCACCGCCCGCCAGTGCGAGGTCGCCCGGAGGCTCGTCCTCGGGGCCAAGGACTCGGCCATCGCCCGCGATCTCGACGTCTCGCTGCGGACCGTCGCCGCCGACGTCTCGGTGCTCATGCATACGCTCGGTGCGGTGTCCCGAGCCGAGACGGCGCACCTGCTCGCGGGTGGGAGCCATCGACTCGACGCGGCCCGGCTCCGAGCGGAGGCGACATAGTCGAGCGGTACGCGCTGGAGGGCCTCAGGTCGGGGTGAAGTCGACGAGGTGCAGGTGCAGGGTGCCACCGGAGGGTGCGGGGTAGCGGCGACCGAGTCGGGCGGGTGGTCTGCGGCGGTCCGGCGCGTGTGCCCCGTCTGCCCCGTATGCCCCGTATGCCCCGTATGCCCCGTCTGACCGGTCTGACCCGTCTGACCGGTCCGGTTGGTTGGGGTCGGGGGCCAGGGTGAGCCGCGGCTGCGGGGGCGGTGTGGGTGGTGGGGGTGGTTTCTGGGGTGGGCCGATGAGCAGGCCGGTGTCGGTGTGGAAGGTGAGTCCGTCGGGGTGGGTGGGGTCGCCGGTGAGGGTGAACTCGCCGCGGTGGTGTCCGTCGTGGTGGAAGGTGCACAGGGCCAGGAGGT
>NZ_JBFRFZ010000016.1:0-90629 GCF_052115065.1 Terrabacter sp. 2TAF16 | reverse complement strand
GCGGGGATCAACGGAGCGGGGATCAACGGAGCGGGGATCAACGGAGCGGGGATCAACGGAGCGGGGATCAACGGAGCGGGGATCAACGGAGCGGGGATCAACGGAGCGGGGATCAACGGAGCGGGGATCAACGGAGCGGGATGGTCCAGGGCCCGACCGGCGGCACCCCGCGCGTGGCGGCGCACGACATCGCGGGGTCTGAGAGCGGCCGTGCGCCGGAGGCCGGCCGCACCTGGACATCGCCCCCGCCTTTCGCTCGCCACCTGGTCCCGCCGAGCAGGGATCATCGCTACCGGAATGGACCCGGGACCATCCCGTGCACGCGCCCCGGCCCGCGACGCGTCAGGGTCGTCGATGCTGGCGAGGTGGGTGCCAGATGGCCTCGTCCGGCGTGACGACCGCGCTCAGTCCGAGCTGGTGGACGATCGTGTGGTGCCGCCCGCAGAGGAGGGCGCCGTTGGAGAGGTCGGTCGCACCACCGTGCAGCCAGTGCACGACGTGGTGCGCCTCGCACCACTGCGGCGGGACGGTGCAGCCCGGGTAGCTGCAGCCGTGGTCCCTCTGGGCCAGCGCCAACCGCTGGGAGGGCGTGAAGTAGCGGTCCTCGCGGCCGATGTCGAGCGCCTCGGACCGACCACCGAGCACCACCGGGATGACCTCCGCCTCGCAGGCCACTCGGCGCACCGTGCTTGCGGACAGAACCTCGTCGTTGTCGGCCAGCCCGGCACCCCGCAGCCGGTCGAGCAACGCCTCCAGCGACATCGTGACCACGAGCTTCGTCCTCGGCGTTCGGGTGACGCCTTGGGGCGCCGCGACCGCGCGTCCGATCAGCTCGAGCAGGGCGTCGGCACGGCGCGTCGCCGCCGACCGGGGATCGACGGACCCGCGCTGGACTCTCGCGCCGTCGCCGTCGCCGTCGCCGTCGCCGTCGCCGTCGCCGTCGCTGTCGCAAGCGGCAGACGCGCCGCTGCCAGGCTGTTCGAGCCAACGACTCCAGTCCAGATCAGGGCGCGGCCGCGCCAAGCCGTCGATCGCGGCGTCGACGATCGCCGACCCCTCGGGGTCGAGCCTCCAGAGGTACTCCGTCATCCCGGCGCACCGGCCGATCTTCGTCAGCGAGCGTGCCGCGCGGAGGCGCTGGTCGTCGTCCTCGACGACCGACGGGGCGCGCAGGCTCGCCCGGCCGTGCGCTGCCAGTCGCCGCAGCTCCTTGAGGCCGAGCGCCGGCGCACCCTCGACCATCGCGTCGACGACGCTGTCGACCTGGGCTGCATCGGCGAACCGGATGACGTCGTCACGGAAGCGCACGATGACCGCAGCCTTGTCGACCGAGAGCGAGCCGTCGCGGACGCCTCCTGACAGCGCACCCCACCGGGGCTCGTTCATGGCCGCGCCCACGGCGGTCAGGGCGGCTGACGCACCTGCAGCCAGGCCCGGAGCGTGACCCGCGACCCAGTCGTTGCGGGAGAGCCCGGAACGGTCGGGAAGTCCTCGCGCGCTCACCTCGGCGGCCAACACGGCCGACAGGTTGTGCGCCATCTCGCGAACCGCCTGAGCCTGCTCGATCGCGTCACCGAGCCCCGTCTCGGCCATCGCCCAGAGCGGCGTGGTGCGTGCGACGAGCCGGAGCTCCGCAGCCATGGACGCCAGTCGTGCCGCGAGCCCCGGGAGGTCGGTCAGCCCCATGACCTCCGCGACAGCTGAATTCCGCTCGCCCACGGGACCCGGCTGCCGATCGGGGTGGGCGACACCCTCATGGCGCGCGCCACCCCCGGGACGCTCCTTGGTCGCTGCGATCATGATTCGATCATACGTTCGAACACCTACAGCGCCCCTCGGCTGTCCACAGGCCCACACACGCCCAGACCCGCAGGCCGTCGACGAGCCGTCGCGAGCCGTCCACGCGAATCGGTCGGCGCCGGGCTCGATCCCTCAGCGGGTCGGCTTCGGCCAGACGAGCGTCGTCGAGGTGATGGGTCGCACCGTCGTGCCGGGTCCGGGTCCGGAGCCGCCCACGGTCACAGTGTGCGTGCCAGGGGGAAGGTCGTCGAAGGTCGCGACGCCATGGCCCTTCCGCAGGGTCGGCTCGACGCTCGCGAGCACCGTGCCCTCCTCGCTCGTGATGGTGACGGTCACGGCCTTGCGCGGCGGGTCGGCCCCGGGGTCGTCCGCCTCGAGGTCGAAGGCCACCTTGAGGGCCTGGCCCTGCGTCACGAGGTCGGGCACGACGGCACGCACGTTCGTGTCGGTGATCTCGCGACGACGGACCGGCTTGGCGGTGAGGATCTCCTGCACCTGGTCGAGGACGAGCTGGTTGCACTGGAGGTTGGTGTGCTGGTCGGGCACCCGCACGGCCAGGTTCGTGTCGAGCGCCTCGCCGAGACCGACGGCCCCGGTCAGGGGCACCGTTCCGTCACCGAAGTCGTTGTCGGTGCCGAAGTCCTGGTAGGCCGTGGCCGTGCCACCCGACAGCTGGACCGTGGTCGCGGTCGGCTGCCGGATGCCGACGATCATGTGCGAGGAGGTCCGGCTCCCCGGGCGGCCGGACTCGGCGGCCTGGAGATCGGTGTGGAAGGCCATCGCGTCGGCGACCATCGCGGTGCTGACGTTGGGCACCGGCACCTCGGTCGTCTTCGCGTAACCCCCCGCGTTGCCGATGCAGGCGAACTCCGGCAGCAGCTGGAAGAGCGAGGGCATGCTGCGCGAGAAGTCCGTGAGGTCGATCGACAACGGACCGATGCCCTTCTTGACACCGTTGACGAGCTGCGTGAGCGCGTCGGTCGCACCGCGCCACGGGGTGCCGAGGGTGATGAGCTTGCGGGTCACCTCGGCGCCGCCGCACTTCTCGATGTACCAGCGGGCGACGAGGCCACCCATGGAGTGGCAGACGAAGACGACCTTCGCGTCGGCATACGCCCCACCCTGCGACCGCAGCTGCTCGAGCGCCGGCTCGACGACGGTCTTCAGGCGAGCGCCGTTGTAGCGGTTGGAGAGGCGCCAGTCGTACGCGTACGTGATGAGCGTCGCCGGCTTGCCGCCGGTGCCCCGCTGGTAGCCCTGCTTCTCGAGGGCGGTGACGAGCACGTCGTAGCCGCGGATCGGCGTCCAGATGCCCGGCAGGACGTGGACGTCGGGCATGAGCGCGACGGGCTCGACGCCGTCGCCCGGGTGGTCGTCACCGATCCCCTCCGGCAGGACCTTCTTGAGGATCGACCGGCCGCCGGTCAGCAGCTTCCAGACGGCGCCGGCGCTCGGAGCCCAGATGAGGTTCTCACTCGCCGGTGAGCCGTCGTCACCCCGGACCCCGAGCGTGCTGCCGGTGATCCCCGGAAGCACCACGACCAGGTCGTTGCTCGTCATGCGGACCCACCACCCATCCCTGCGTCGATGAACTGCGCCGGTGAACTGCGTCGATGAACTGCGTCGGACACTCCCGACCAACCAACGGTGGCACCAGCGGGCCCCGCTGATACGCGAAACGGCCAAGCCCACGACGGCATCGGGTATGGATGCGGCACAGTGGTTCCGGAACCCGCCGGACGACAGAGAGGCCTTCCGTGGACATCACCGACGTCATCCTCCGCCAGCACGACGAGCAGCGACGGATGTTCGCCATGCTCGAGGAGTGGCCGCGCGACGACCACGAGGGCCTCGCCGCCGTCTGGAAGCGGCTCGAGATCCTCCTCGAGACGCACGCCGAGGCCGAGGAGCTCTACTTCTACCCGGAGCTGCTGCGCATCGGCACGGGCGGCGCCGACGCCGAGTCCGTCGACGAGGAGGTCGAGGACGCCGTCAAGGACCACAACGACATCCGCAAGTCCGTGCGCAAGGTCGGGCGCTGCCGCACCGGGTCCGACGCGTGGTGGACGGCGGTCGTCGACGCCAACGTCCACAACAGCGACCACATGGGCGAGGAGGAGCGCCAGGACCTCGCCGACTTCCGCCAGCGCGCGAGCCTCGAGCTGCGCCACGAGATCGCGGTCCAGTTCCTGCGCTACGAGGCGGTCCGCTGGGCCGAGGGGATCACCCCGAAGGACAAGGATCCCGAGCGCTACGTCGCGGCCAAGAAGACCACCAAGGCGTCTGCCACGGCGAAGAAGGCCGCCCGCGACGCAAAGAAGGCGGCCACGACCGACCCCGCGAGGACGGCACGGTCCACGAAGGCCTCGCCCGAGGCCGTCGAGGGCTGACCCCCGCAACCGAGCATCTGCCCCACCAAGGCTCCCGGTTTCGCGCGCTCATGCGTTGAGCGCGCGAAAACGGGCTTCGGGCGCGTGAACTCTCGCGCGCCCGACGGTCACATCGCGCGCTCGGAGGACGAGCGCGCGAAATGTGGTCCGTCACGGGGTGGTGGGGTGCCGGCGCTGACGGGGACCGGTCCGCGCGAGGCGGAGGGCGACGAGGACGAGCACGCCGGCGACCAGCCCCCAGAAGGCGGCGCCCACTCCGGCGATGGTGATGCCCGACGCGGCCACGACGAGGGTGACAGCGCCGGCCTCGCGGTTCGAGGCGTCGGTCAGCGCGGCCGCCGCAGCACTCGCGAAGGTGCCGAGCAGGGCGAGGCCGGCGATGGTCTCGATGAGGCCAGCGGGCGCCGAACGCGCTGCGGCCGTGACGATCCCGGCGAGCGGGCCGAAGGCGAGGTAGGTGACGCCGCACGCGACACCCGCGACCCAGCGCCGGCTGCGGTCCGGGTGGGCCTCGGGACCGGCGGCGAGCGCCGCGGAGATCGCGGCGAGGTTGATCGCGTGCGCGCCGCCGACGGCGCCGAGCGCGCTCGCACCACCGGTGTAGAGCAGCGGACCGCGGATGCCGGGCCGGTAGCCGAAGGACGCGAGCACGGCCATGCCGGGGATGTTCTGGCTCGTCATCGTGACGATGAAGAGCGGGATCGCCACGGCGAGAAGGGTCGTCGCGTCCCAGGTAGGTGGGACGAGGACGACGGACGGCGCCGCCGCCCCGAGATCGAGCTGCCCGAAGACCCCCTGCGCCGCCATGACGACGAGGGCCGCCCCGAGCGCGCCGATGACCGCCCACCGCCGCGCGACCGCGACGAGGACGAGCCACGTCACCATGACCGGCGCGATCGCGGCCGGCGACGCGACGACCGCCCGGAACGGGGCGACGCAGAGCGTCAGCAGCACCCCCGCGAGCATGGCGCTCGCGAGCGGCTTGGGGATCGCCTCGACGAGCCGCTCGAGCGGTCGCACGAGACCGCACAGTGCGAGCAACAGTCCACAGACGACGAAAGCGCCCACGGCAGAGGCGAATCCACCGGAGGGCACCGTCGCCGCGGCGAGCAGCGCCGCACCCGGCGTCGACCAGGCCATGGTGACCGGCATCCGCAGGCGCCACGAGAAGAGCACGCAGCCGAGCCCCATCGTCACGCAGAGCACGAGCAGGCCCGAGGCCGCCTGCTCCGGGTCGGCGCCGACGGCCCGCAGCCCCGTCAGCACGACGGCGAACGAGCTCGTGAAGCCGACGAGCCCGCAGACGACACCGGCCAGCACCGCGTGCGCCGTCGAGCCGGGCGAGCCGGACGAGCCGGGCGAGCCGGGCGAGCCGGACGGACCGGACGGACCGGACGGGCGGGTGTGCGACGTCACCGGCGGATCAGGACAGGTGGGCGCTCGACGCGAGCGCACGGCATACGCGGTCGTATGCGGTGGGGCTGCCGGCGGCAACGAGCCCCGGGGGCGCGATGTCGCGAGGTGAGTACGTGACGCCCGCGGTCGTGCCGAGCAGGCCGCCGGCCTCGGAGAGCAGGAGCGAGCCGGGCACGTGGTCCCACGGCGCGGCCTTGGCGTAGACGATGTAGTCGGCCGCGCCCTCGACGAGCTTGGGGTAGTCGATGCCGCACGACACCCACGTCAGGGTCATCGGCTCGAGGCCGCCGAGCGACTGGCCGATCCACGCTCGGCGGGAGGTGCGGCCGCGCAGGGCGCCCTCCGGCCGCTCGGGGACCGTCAGGCGACGCGACCCCTCGTCGTCGTGGCGCCACGTGCCGGCCCCGCGCTCGGCGACGAAGCCGAGCTCGTGCTGCGGCTGCCAGATCCACGCCCGCACGGCCTCGCCGGCGACCGTCTCGGCGACCATGACGGCGTGGTCCTTCGAGCCGTGGACGAAGTTCTTCGTGCCGTCGACGGGGTCGACGGTGAACGCGTGGTCGGCGGCGGCATACCGCTCCATGAGCGCGGGGTCGCCCGCGAACGTCTCCTCCCCGAGCACGACGGCGTCGGGGTAGGCGCCGACGAGGGCTGCCGTGATGAGCACCTCGGCCTCGCGGTCGGCGTCGGTGACGAGGTCGCCGGGTCGCTTCTCGTGGATCTCGCCGGCGGCGAGCGCCCGGAACCGCGGGTTGATGACCTCCTCGGCCACGTCCTTGAGCAGGCTCAGCACATCGTCGGTCTCCACGCCCCCAACCTAGCGAGCGACGGTCGGCCTCAGCGGAGCGGTCTCAGGTGCTCAGGAACGTCGAGCCACCAGACGAGGGTGGCGCGAGCCTGCTCGGCCATCGCCAGCGGGTCGGGCCCCGGCTCGGGCAGGGCGTGCACGAGGGCCGAGACGAGGTCATGCCGCCCTCGCATGCCGAGGGCGTAGACGAGGCCGCGGAGCAGCTGGACCTCGGGCTCGTCCCGGCCGGTGGCGACGATCTCGGCGATCCGACGGGCGACGGCCTCCTCGCGCTCGTCGCGACGCCGACCCCGCGGCTCCATCGTGTTGCCGACGACGTAGCCCGCCTCCTTGGCGACGTCGGGCGCCGAGGACGGCGACAGCGCGACGCGCTCGAAGAGGTCGAGGTCCTCGACCTGGGCCATCCACGTCAGCACGGTCATGCTCTCGTGCGCCGCCACGGTGTCGTGGCGCGCGAGGGCGTCGGCGAAGGCCGCGGCGTGGACCCGGCCGATGATCCGGCTCTGCGGCGACAGCATGAGGATGCCGAGGGCGTAGGAGCGGTCCTCCTCGTTCGTCTCGCCGAGCGCCGTCTGCAGCAGGTCGCCGAGGATCGGCTCGTGGGCGGTCGCATGCCCCTCGGCTGCCTCGAGCTCGCCCCGGATGCGCAGGTGCGCCTCACGGATCGCCTGGGCGGTGATGGCTCGACCGTTGCGGATGATCGAGGCGGCGGCCCGACGGTCCTCGGCCGTGAGCCCCGTCGCGACGCGGTGGCCGTCGGGACCCAGCGTGCGCACGAGGTTGGCGGCGCCGCGGTGCACGAGATAGGGGTGCGAGGGGTCGCGCAGGTGGTCGACCGCGAGCCGGACCGCCTCGAGCCGGGTCTCGGGGTCGAGACCGGTGCCGCGCACGAGCGTCGTCAGCACGCTGAGACAGGCGCGCAGCGAGCTGGAGTTGGTGGGCTCGCGCAGCTGGCCGACGAGGACGGCGTAGCCCCGCGGGGCTTCCATGAAGCGCAGCAGGCTCAGGGTGTCGACGTAGAACTGCGCGTCGGGACGGCCCACGACCTCCGCCGCCAGCGAGGCGACGACGCCGGCGCTGCGGGGGTGCCCGGCCAGGCGCGCGATGGCCTCGGCCCGCTGCACGTAGTCGAGGTCGAGCCCGAGGCTGACCTCCTGGAGGAGGCGCCGGATCAGCCCCTCCCAGTCGCCGGCTCGCACCATCGCGTGCGGCATCCGACCGAGGTGGTCCGAGAGCCGGTCCCAGTCGCCGCCGCTCATCCGCTCGTCGGCGAGCGCCCGCTCGAGCAGGACCAGGGTGGCGTCGACGTCGGGCGGGGTCGGCGGAGGGAGCGTGGCGGCCGGGCGTACGGGCTGGTGCGAGCGCGAGAAGAGGTCGACGGCGGCGAGGAGCTGGCCGTCGCGCAGGCCGAGCACCGTCTCGTAGCGGCGCACGAGCGACCGGGTCACCTCGACGCGGCCGTTCTCCCAGCGCCCGACCTGGGCCCGGTGCACCGGCTCGGCCCGACCCGCCCCCTGGGCGAAACCCGCAGCGCTGCGCAGGGCGGGGTCGGCGGCCTGCAGTCGGGCGTTGCGCAGCACCCACTGCACCTGTTCGTTCAACACGGCGACGCCCAGGCGTGGCGCCCTGTTGCGCGTGGCGCCCACGTGCGCAACGAGGACCCGTCACGGCCCTCGACCTTCGTATCGTGACGTCTGGCACCGGTGGGCCGGGGCGGGAGTCGAGGCCAGGGGGAGACTCCCGCCCCACCACCGGCCTGTCGCCGCATGAGCGCCGGGCGTCGCCCGCCCCGCTCGGCCCCTGTCTCCACGGCAACCCTTTCTCGCGTCGCGAGCCGGTCGGCTCCCCCGCATCCTCCCCCGAGGTGCGTTGTCACGGGCTCCTCGCAACGCGTGTTCGTCCGGGCGGCCCATTGGGTACGGTAAGTCTCGGTACGCAGCCTGTGGAGGGGAAGCGGGCCAAAGGACCGGGAGCCAGCACGCTGGCTCCCGGTCCTTCTTTCTTGCGCGCTCGAATCGCGGGTGACGAGGGCGTATGCCGGCTGGCAGGCTGACGCCGTGACCGACGCCTCCCAGCCGCCCGCCGCGACCTCGCCCGAGACCTCGTCCGTGACCTCCCCCGTGACCCCGCCCGTGACCCCGCCCGTGACCCTGCTGACCGACGGCGTCGTGACCCTGCGCGCCCACTCGGTCGACGACGCCGACGCGATCGTCGAGCAGAGCAGCGACCCCGAGAGCCTGCGGTGGACGACCGTCCCGAGGCCCTACGCGCGCGAGGACGCACTCGGCTGGGTCGAGCACAACCTCAGTGCCTGGGGCGAGCCCCGGGGCACGCGGTCCTGGGCCATCGAGTGGACGGACGCTGCGGGCACCCCCCGCTACGCCGGGACCATCGACCTGCGCCCCGGCGCGGCGCCGTCGGCCGGCGAGCTCGGCTTCGGGCTGCACCCGGACGCCCGCGGCCACGGCCTCATGTCACGCGCCGTCCGGCTCGTCGTCGCGCACGCGTTCGCGACGCCCGTCTGGGGCGCACCGGTGACCCGTGTCCACTGGCGCGCCGTCGTCGGCAACTGGGGCTCGCGGCGGACCGCGTGGTCCACGGGCTTCACCTTCCACGGCACGATCCCGGGCAGCCACCCCGACCCCGAGGGGGGCACCGAGGCGCTCGACACGTGGACCGCCAGCATCACCCCTGGCGTTCCGCTCGAGCCGCAGGCGCCGTGGTTCGCCGCGGTGCCGATCGACGGCGAGCGTGTCCGGCTGCGGCCGTGGCGGGCCGAGGACGTCGACGCGATCGAGCCGCGCGACGACCCCGGGCACTGGATGCCGTCGCGGTCGATCCTGCGACCCGAGACCTTCCCGGCGTGGCTGCGCACCCGGCAGGAGCGGATGTCCGAGGGCACGGCGGTCGACTGGTGCGTCGCCGACCTCGGCACCGACCGCGCCCTGGGCAGCGTCACCGTCTTCAGCCGCGGCGGGGCCATCACCGACACGGCGGAGCTCGGCTACCAGTTCTTCCCGAGCGCCCGCGGCCGTGGCGCCGCCAAGGAGGCGGCCCGGCTCGCCGTCGACCACGCGCTGGCCCCGACGAGCGAGGGCGGACTCGGCGTGCGGCGCCTCGTCGCCGAGACGGCCGCCGACAACGAGGCGAGCAACGGCGTGCTGCGGTCCGTCGGCTTCGTGGAGTTCGGTCGCGAGCACGCGGTCGACCGCGTGGCGGACGGCGGCTGGGGCGACGGCCTGCACTGGGAGCTGCTGCCGCCCGGCTCGACCGACTGAGGCCACGCGCTGGACCGAGGTGCTCACCCTGGACACGGGCGCCCCTGTCGGCGGCCGTTCGGGTATGCCACCGTTGACGAAGCGCCGCCGGCCAGCCACCGGGCGGCGCGCCTGACGGAAGGACACGCGATGAGACTCGGGCACGAGCAGGAGCTCGACGCACCGCGGACCGTGGTCTGGACGAACTTCATGGACCTGCGCCGGATCGGCCGCTGCTTCCCGGGTGCCGAGGTCACCGAGGTCGACGGCGACGACTTCGTCGGCGAGATCACGGCCAAGCTCGGGCCGCTCTCGATGTACTTCGACGGCACCGGCTCGATGGTCGAGCGCGACGAGAAGGCCGGACGAGCCCGCCTCACGGCCACCGGCCAGGAGCGTCACGGCCTCGGCAAGGCGACCATCGACATCACACTGACGCTGCACCAGGTGTTGGGCGACGACACCCGCACCCGCGCGCACCTCGTGACCGACCTCGTCTTCCTCGGCTTCCCGATGGACTTCGGCACCGGCCTCGTCCAGCGCGCCTCCGACCCGCTCATCGAGCGCTTTCTCACGTGCATGTCGGTGTCGGGGCCGGTCCCGGACGCCGACGCGGACGACGACAGCCCGCTCGACCTCGTCCGCTCGGCGACCGACCTGTTCGGCTCCTTCCGGCGCGACCGCCGCGAGCGCAAGCGGCGATGAGGGTCGCCGTCGTCGGCGCGAGCGGCTACGTCGGGTCCCGGCTCGTCCCCGAGCTGCTCCGCCGCGGCCACGACGTCGTGGCCACCCACCACCGGAGTCCGGCGACGGCATACCCCTGGTCTGGCGACGTCGAGTGGCGGCGGGTCGACGTGCACGACGAGGACCGCGTCCTCGAGGCGCTCGCGGGCGTCGACGCCGTGTGCTACCTCGTGCACGGCCTCGACGCGGACGACTTCATGCAGCGTGACCGGCAGGCCGCCGACAACGTCGCGTATGCCGCTGGCGTCGTCGGCGCGAGCCGCCTCGTCTACTTCTCCGGCATCGTGCCCGACCTGCCCGACGACGAGCTCTCGGACCACCTGCTCTCGCGGCTCGAGGTCGAGGAGATCCTCGCGACGGCCGACTGTCCCGTGCTGACCCTGCGCGCGTCGATGGTCGTCGGGGCCGGGTCGACGAGCTTCGAGGTGATGCGCCAGATGTCGACCCGGCTCGGGGTCGTGCAGACCGTGCCGGCGTGGATGGGCAGCTCGGTCATCCAGCCCGTGGCGGTCGCGGACGCCGTGTGGTTCCTCGCCGAGGCGCTCGAGCGGCCCGACGTGACGGGACACCTCGACGTCGTCGGCCCAGACCGGCTCAGCTACGTCTCGCTCCTGCGGACGTATGCCGCCCGCGCCCGCCTGCTGCGCGTGCAGGTCCCCGTGTGGCTGGCCCCCGTCGAGACGGTCGCGCGCGTGGCCGGGGCCCTCGTCGACGTGCCGAACGGGACGGTGGAGTCGCTCATCCCGAGCCTCGGGCACGACATGGTCGGTGAGCGCGACGCCGCCGACGTGTTCGGCGAGCCGCCCGGTGGACGGCTCGGCGTCTCCGACGCGGTGACCCGGTCGCTCGCGACGACGCGGGCCGGAGACGGGGCCCCCGACGGGGCCGCGGTCGACGGCGACCCCCAGGCGCCGTCGGCCGGTGACCCGACGTGGTCCCGCCACCGGTCGGTCCTCGACTGGGCGTGGTCGACCGCCCGCGGGCGCTAACGGGCGATGTAGCCCCCGTCGATGTAGAGCTCGAGGCCGGTGACGAAGGCCGCGTCGTCGCTGACGAGGTAGGCCACGCCGGCCGCGATCTCGTCGGGCCGACCGAGTCGACCCATCGGGGTCAGGTCGATCATCGCCTGCTCGAACGGGGTGCCCCGCGCGCCGTCGAGGATCGGGGTGTCGATGAAGCCGGGGTGGATCGAGTTGACCCGCACGCCCTCCGTGGCCCAGTGCAGGGCGACGTTCTTCGTCAGCGTCCGGACCGCGCCCTTGGCCGCGTGGTAGGCGGGAGAGGTGCCGAAGCCGCCGCTCGTGCCGAAGATCGAGCTGATGTTGACGACCGCTCCGTGGCCCGAGGCCTTGAGGTGCGCGGCGGCGGTCTTCATGCCGAGGAAGACCCCGGTCTGGTCGATGGCGATGGTGCGCTCCCAGTCGGCGAGGCTCGTCTCCTCGATGGGGGCGAGGTCACCCAGCCCGGCGTTGTTGACGAGGATGTCGAGCGACCCGAACGCCTCGACCGCCCGGGCGACGGCGGCCTCCCAGTCGGCCTCGCTCGTGACGTCGTGCCGGAGGAACTCGACCCTGGCACCGGAGGCCGTGAGCTCCTCGGTCGTCGTGGCCCCGAGCGCCTCGTTGACGTCGGTCAGCAGGACCACTGCGCCCTCGTCGGCGAGCCGCCGCGCCGTGGCCTTGCCGATGCCGCTCGCCGCGCCCGTCACCAGTGCCACGCGTCCGTCGAGTCGCTTCATGGTGATCACTCCAGTTCAGTGGTGGGGCAGGCTCTCCGCCTGCCCCTCCAGTCTCTGCCGGTGGCGCGGGGGACGCAGTTCCCCACGTCACAGATCGGCCCCCGTGACCGACGAGACAGGGCCGGGGGACGATCCTGGACATTGCCGACATGTCGGTCAGAAGGTTCAGGGGGCCGCCGAGTCAGGGTCGATCGGGGTCGATTTCGGGGTCGACCCCGGTTGCGGGAAACGGGCGCCGGGTATGACTGTGGATGCAGTGAGCCGACGAGGGTCGGACCAGTGCGAGATGAGGAGACACCGTGTCATTCGGTGAGCAGCTGAAGAACAAGGCGGACGAGGTCCACCTGCAGGAGAAGGCCAAGGACTTCGGCGACGCAGTCGTCGAGATGGCCAAGGCCGCGATGTCGGTTGCCGCGAGCTACGCGCACGACAACCGGGGAAAGGTCGACGGGGCCCTCGACAAGGCCGAGGCCAAGATCGACGAGAAGACCAGCGGCAAGCACGCCGACACCGTGACCAAGGTCCGTGCCTCGGTCGACAAGGGCATCGACAAGCTCGTCGAGCACCACGACAAGGCGGCTCCTCCCACCCCCGCCGCCTCTGCCGTGCCCGACGACAAGCACAGCGCCTTCGACGAGGACACCCCCGCCGGCAACCCCACCTGAGCCGGCACCTCCCAGGGGCCGTATGCCGCCGAACCCCCTCGTCGGCATACGGCTTCGTCGTGTGCGGGGTGCCCTCCGGGGGGTCAGCGGTAGTCGACGGCGATGTCGCCGGACCCGGTCCGGATCCGCAGGGTGGACGTGCTGTCCGGGTTGGTCGGGATGCTCACCTCCGCGTCGCCGGACCCCGTCTCGGTGTCCACCGCATAGACGGTGTGCTGCGGCAGGCGCACCGAGACCTCGCCCGAGCCTGTCCTGACCGACACCGGCGAGACCGCGGTCGCGAGCTCGACGTCGATGTCGCCGCTGCCCGCCTCGGCCGTGACCTGGTCGGCACTCAGGTTTGCCGTCGCGATGTCCCCGGACCCCGCCTTGAGCGTGACGTCGCCGAGGGAGCCGGTCAGCGTGATGTCGCCGGACCCGGTGTCGACCGTGACGTCGGCCGCGTCAGGGACGATGACGACGTAGTCCACTGAGCACCAGGCGACGAAGCCGTGGCACTCCGCGTCGACCGTGAGCGTCGACCCGGTCCACTCCTCTCGCGGCGTCGGCTCGCTCGATCCCGGACCCCACGACACGTGCCGGCTGACCTGCACCGTGCCCACCCGGCCGCCGCCCTGGACCTCGACGTCGCCCGCCCCACCCTTGATCGTCAGGGCGCCGGCGGGCCGCTCGTAGGTCTGGTGCTGGTCTGCGCTGCGCCAGAGACCGCCGGTGGCCGCGGCCCACGTCGTGGCACCGGCGGCGCTCGCGAGGACGAGGGTCGCCCCGAGCCCGGCGAGGAGCCACCAGGGGCGTGCCGTCGGGGTGGCGGGTGCGTCACCGCTGCCGTGCGACCCGGCGGGCGGACCGACGGACGGCTCGGTCGTCAGGGTCGGGCGCAGCCAGGAGTCGCCGTAGGGCTCGGCGCCGCGCAGCGAGTCGCCGTGCACACGGTCGTCGGGGACGGACGTCGGCTGGCTCGTCGGCCGGTTCGGCGGCGGGTTCGTCGGTTCGTGCATGGACATGGTGGATCCCCTATTCCGAGAGGTACTGGAGCACGGCCAGGACGCGGCGGTGGTCGCCCGCCGTCGTCGGCATGTCGAGCTTGGTGAAGATGGCGTTGACGTGCTTGGCGATCGCGCTCTCGCTCACCTGCAGGGCGCGGGCGATGCCGGTGTTGGAGCGGCCCTCGGCCATGAGCGAGAGCGTCTCGCGCTCCCGGTCGGTGAGTCGCTGCAGGGGACTCTTGTCGCGGCGTAGCAGCAGCTGGGCGACGACCTCGGGGTCGAGCGCGGTGCCGCCGTCCGCGACGCGGCGCAGCGAGTCGACGAACTCGTCGACGTCGGCGACGCGGTCCTTGAGGAGGTAGCCGACGGCGGAGGTGGTGCTGGCGAGGAGGTCGGCGGCATACCGCTCCTCGACGTACTGGCTGAGGATGAGCAGCGCGACCTCCGGCCACTCCGCTCGGATGACGAGCGCTGCGCGCAGCCCCTCGTCGGTGTGGCTCGGCGGCATCCGCACGTCGAGCAGGGCGAGGTCGGGTCGGTGCCGCTCGACGGCGGGGAGGGCCGCCTCGGCGTCACCGACGGCCTCGACGACCTCGATGCCGTTGGCGGCAAGCAGGCGGATCAGCCCGTCCCGCAGCAGGATCGAGTCCTCGGCGATCACGACCCGCATGGCATCTCCGCCCTGAGCACGGTGGGACCGCCCGCCGGGCTGGTCACGGTTAGGGTGCCGTCGACTGACGCGACCCGGTGGGACAGCCCCGTGAGCCCGGAGCCCGCGCCGGTGGCGGCGCCACCCTGGCCGTCGTCGCCGACCTCGACGACGAGACGCTGGGCGTCCGACGTGACCCGGACCGTGGCCCGCGTGGCACCGGAGTGCTTCGCGACGTTGGTCAGGGCCTCCGACACGACGAAGTAGGCGACGGCCTCGAGGGTGCGCGGCGGACGCTGGGCCAGGAGCACGTGCAGGCTCGTCGGCACCGGCGCGCGGGCGACGATCCCCGACAGGGCCGCGTCGAGCCCTCGCTCGTCGAGCACCGCGGGGTGCAGGCCGCGGACGAAGCCGCGCAGCTCGGCCAGTGCCTGCTTCGCCTCGTCGTGCGCCTCCTCGATGGCCCGTCGCGTCTCGGGCGGCGCGTCGGGCGCCAACGCCGAACGGGCCATCCCGAGGTTGAGGGCGAGCGAGGTGAGACGCTGCTGGGCGCCGTCGTGAAGGTCGCGCTCGATCCGGCGTCGCTCGGCGTCGGCGGCGTCGATGACCCCGGCACGCGTCTGCTCGAGCGCGGTGACCCGCGGCGAGAGCTGCTCGCCCCGCGTCTCGCCGAGCATCGGCCGGAGGATCGCGAGGTCGAGCGCGCCGAGCCGGCGGGCCGCGTGCGGGGCGAGGACGAGGAGACCGAAGCCGACGGCGGTCGAGACCCAGATGCGGCCGACCCCCTGGAGGAGGCCACCGGAGAGAGCGAGCACCTCCGGGCTGATCCGGGCCCAGAGCGGCGACGTCACGAGGACGAGGCCGCCGCCCCAGCAGGACGCGACGACTGCGGCCGAGGCCGCGAGCAGCGTGGGTCCGACGAACGCGTGGTACGCCAGCTGCCGCCACGTCGACCCACGCCCCAGCCGGGCCAGCCAGCCGCGCCATCCCGGTTCGACGGGGTCGGCCGGCGCGTGGACGACGACACCGAGCAGCGCCGCGGCCCGCGCGCGGTGCCAGCGGCTCAGCCCCTCCGACACGAGCAGGAGGAGTCCGACGAACGCGACGCCGACGACGACGACGAGCAGTCCCGTCGCGAGGCCCGCGAGCGTCCACACCACCGGAGCCGCCAGGGCACCGACGACCCCGCCGAGCACGACGTATGCCGTGTGGCGGGGTGCGAGGCGCCGCTCGACGCGGGCACGGATCGTGGTCACGCGACCACGGTAGGGGTCGGCGGGCGCGCCGGACCATGACGTTGGTGACCGACCTGGGGTGGAGAAAAGTACAGGGCGGTCCGGTGTCGTAGGGGCTGCCACGGGAAGCGGTGTCCACCATGCTGGGAGTGAGGCCGGGTCCGCCCGACGTCCACCCACCCTCGGAGGCCACCATGACGCAGCAGCCCGACCAGCCGATCCCCCCGGCACCGCGCGAGATCCCGGCCGGCTGGTATCCCGACCCGGAGGGCAAGCCCCAGTCGCGCTACTGGGACGGCGACTCGTGGACCGACCAGCTCGGCCCGCTGCTGCCGCCCGCCCCGGCTCAGCCCGTCCAGGCCGCACCGTCCCTCGCGGCGGCCTTCGCGCCCGTGGCTCTCGACGCTGAGGGCCTGCCCGTCAGCGACCGGTCGCGGCTCGCGGCGGCGCTGCTCTGCTTCTTCGTCGGCGTCCTGGGCGTGCACCGCTTCTACGTCGGCAAGGTCGGCACCGGCATCCTCCAGCTCGTCACCTTCGGTGGGCTCGGCATCTGGGCGCTCATCGACCTCATCCTCATCCTCGTGGGGACCTTCCGCGACAAGCAGGAGCGGTTGCTCGTCAACTGGTGACCGCGCCGCATCTCACCAATGCGCTTCTGCGTCAATCGAATTGAAGGCAACCGCTCAGCGCCCGTTTTGCCCGCGTCAGCCCGGGTTTGGTCTAGGTAGATCGACTCAACCCGGCCGTCCGGCGTATCTTCCGGCGGTCCTGCTCCTTCTGAGGTCTCGACAGTTCGACCTCAAGGAGCAACCACCATGTCGCAGTTCGTCCTCGACCGTCCCGGAGAGCCCGGGGCCCACCGATCCATATCGTCCGGCCGCCTCGGATCCCTCCGAGGGACCGTCACCGGCGCAGCCACCACGGCCGTGGACCGCCTCCAGGCGTTCCTCGTGGCCTACAGCCTCCAGGCCCTGCGGATCAGCCTCGGGCTGGTCTTCCTCGGCTTCGGCGTCATCAAGTTCGTCCCGGGGCTCAGCCCGGCCGAGGCCATCGCCTCGGCGACGATCGACCGGCTGACGTTCGGCCTCGTCTCCGGCCACACCGCGGTGCTGCTCACCGCCGTGACCGAGACCGTCATCGGGCTGACGCTTGTCACCGGCAAGTTCCTGCGCGTCGGCATCGTCGTCCTCGGCGGAGCCCTCATCGGGATCATGTCGCCGCTCGCCCTCTTCACGGCCGAGCTCTTCCCGCACGGCCCGACGCTCATGGGCCAGTACGTCCTCAAGGACATCGTCCTGGCCGCCTCGGCCCTCGTCGTCGCCGCCTACGCCCTCGGGGCCCGGTTGCACGCCGGCACGGACGACTGACCGAACCGCGATCACGCAGCCGCCGCTGGGTGCACCCTGATGGTGATGGGGTGCACCCAGCGGCCGAGTGAAGGAGTCCACCGATGACCGCACTGACCACGAACCCCGCGCCGGCCCTCGGCGCACCCCGACCCCACCTCGTCGACGTCCCGACGGACCACCGGCTGCAGGTGCGCGGTCGCCGCCGCGACACGCACCGCTTCCCGGCCGCGACCTACCTGTGCCGCAGCGTCGCCCGTGAGGAGCGTGCCGTCGCCCAGCAGGCACTCGAGGCGACGGACCGGTCCGCGTCGCGCCGGATCGGTGGCCTCGGTGGCGTCGTCGCCCTGCTCTTCACCGCCGCCCTCGTGGTGCTCGCGACCGGTCGTGCCGACACGCGGTCCGGCGTCCTGGCGCTCGTCGCCCTCGGCGGACTCCTCGTCGCCGCCATCGTGGCCCTCGTCGCGGTGCTGCGCAGCCACGAGCGCGAGCACGACGTCCTCGCCGAGCGGGTGCGGATGTACGACGCCCGCCTGCTGGAGCTGCGACCCCGACGCTGACCGTGGGGACGGACGGTCGACATACTGACGGCATGACCGAACACGTGACCATCACGACCGACGCCGGCGAGATGCCCGCGCACCTCTGGCTCCCGCCGACCGGGCAGGGCCCGGGCATCGTCGTGCTGCAGGAGATCTTCGGCGTCAGCGACTACATCCAGCGCCGGGCCGCCCAGCTCGCCGAGCAGGGCTACGTCGTCGTGGCACCCGAGATCTTCTGGCGCCTCGGCGTCACCTCGCCCGTCGAGGGCGAGGACGCGCTGCAGCAGGGCATGGGTCTCGTTCAGCGCCTCGACTGGCCGGCGGCCGTCTCCGACGCCGCCGCCACGGTCGAGTGGCTGCGCGACCGTGACGAGGTCACGGCCGGTGTCGGCGCGGTCGGCTTCTGCTTCGGCGGCGGGCTCGGCTTCAACGTCGCCGGCCACCTCGAGTCCGACGGCTCGGTTCCGCTCGACGCGCTCGTCAGCTACTACGGCTCGGCCCTGCCGGGACTGCACGACGTCGTGACCGTGACCGCGCCGAGCCTGCACCACTTCGGCCTCGCCGACTCGTTCATCGACACCGAGACGGTGCGCCGGATCGAGGCGTCCCTGACCGAGCAGCCCGCCACCGTCTTCGAGACGTATGCCGGCGCCGACCACGCGTTCGACAACGACGACATGCCGTGGCACGACCCGGCGTCCTCGACCCTCGCGTGGGCGACGACGAGCGAGTTCCTCCGCGAACGGCTGCCCGTCGACTGAGCGTCTCCCTCCCTCCCGGAGACGTCCTCGTCGAGCCGTGTCGAGGCCGCGCGGCGCCGATCGACGTGGGGGTGAGCCGGCAGCGAGCCGGGACCGCCACACCATCGACCCCAGGAGCACCTCCCATGACGCAGTTCCTTCTCTCCGTCCACCACCGCGAGGGCGACGCCATGCCCTCCGAGGACGAGATCCAGCACATGTACGCCTCCGTCGACGCCTTCAACCGGAAGCTCCAGGAGACCGGGGCGTGGGTCCACGCCGGCGGGCTCACCGACGTGAGCCAGGCCAAGGTCGTCGACGCGTCGGCCGGGGCGGGGTCGGTCACCGACGGGCCGTTCAGCGAGGCCCGCGAGTGGCTCGGTGGCTTCTGGATCGTCGAGGCCGCCGACCTCGACACCGCGCTGGCCCTGGCCCAGGAGGGCTCGGCCGCGTGTCATGGTCCGGTGGAGGTCCGGGCCCTGCAGGGCGAGTGACCTCAAACCGCCCCGACGCGGACGACCCCGGGCACTGGGTGCCGCCGGGGCCGTTTGCGTGTGTTGGTGGCGGTCCGGCACGGGATCTCCCGGGCAGACGTCCGCACACCGGGTGGGCAGGTGCCGGAGCGGGTATGGCCCCGTGGGCTGTTGCTGCAGCCCTGCCCGTGACCGTCGAGGAGTACCCGTGAAGCTGCACCCGGTCGAGGCGGTGGCTCCCGGCCTCGCCGCGCGCATCGCGGGCGCCGAGCGCGGGGACGCCCGACGGTTCGCCTTCCGCGTCGCTCGCCTCGCGTGCGCGGTCGCCGGGGTGCACGACCGCAACGCGCTCGAGGTCGCCCGCGGGGGTCTCGAGCACTACCCAGAGGTCGAGGACCTCGTGGCGCTCTGGGACCTGGAGCGCGACCTCGACTCCGCGTGCGAGGCCCACCTCGGCACGCACCCCGACACGTGCAACCTCGACCAGCTCCGGCTGCACGACGAGTGCGTCGAGGCCCGTGCCGTCGCTGCCGTCATCGCCGCCCTCAAGCCCGACGCGCTCGTCGCCGCCCGGCAGGCCACCCACGAGGCATTCGCCGCCGGGTGCGAGGCCGCTGCCCTCGAAGCCCTCGCCGACCAGCTCCTCGTCAACTGACCCGACTCCGACTCCCACTCGAGTGAGCGCCCCGCCCCACTCGAGTGAGCGCCCCGCCCCACGGGGGCACCACGGGGGCACCACGGGGGCAGGTTCAGGCGTGCCGACGACCCAGCCGTCGCGCCCACCGATAGGCGGGCTCGCGCACGGCGACGACCCAGGCCGGCGGGGAGGTGCCGGCGAGCTCGTTGACGATCGGGTCGAACCGCATGGCGGCGTCAGCCTGCTCGAGGAGCAGCTGCAGGAGCCCCACAGCGCGCCAGGGGCCACCGTCGAGCGATGCCGCCAGCTCGTACTCCCGCGGCACGACCTCGTCACCTCTGGGTCTCGCGAGCAGGGCGAGCGAGTGCTCCCCGGCCCTCGTCGGCAGCAGCGTCGTCATCGACCGGCTCGCGGCCCACCGGACCGGGCGCAGGACGTAGCGGCTGACCCGGCCCGTCCCCGTCGAGGCGAGGAGGAGGTCGGCGGCCCCGCCGGACGTGCCGGCCGCCGGCAGACGCACGGCGAGGCCACCGACGTCCCAGCAACCGGGCCTGGTGCTCATGGCCCGCGAGACGCGGACCGTGCACGGGTGCACACCACGGTCGACGAGCAGCGGGACCCCCAGGTGCGCGGCCGGCGCGTCGATGCGCAGCTCGGCGTCCCAGGTCCTCCCGACGGCATGGAGCGGCTTGCGTCCGGAGGCCCATGCGACGAGCCCGAGTCCCGCGGCGAGCACGACGCCGGCAGCGCGCTCGGGAGGGGTGGGCACGCGGGGCGGAGCGGGTCTCGCGATGGAGGTGGAGGTCACGAGGTCCACGTACCCAGCCGGAGGCGCCTGCGCCGTCCCTGGGGCGGAGCGCTCACTCGAGTGGGACGGGGCGCTCAGTCGAGTGGGGGTCGCGTCGTGTGGGAGGACATGGCGGGTGGGAGGTCGGCGGCGTCGGCGGTGGGCCAGTCCGCCGGATCGGCGCCGAGAGCGGCCAGCTCGGCCACCTGCTCCCGGCACCACGTCGACACGTGGCGCCGGCCGGAGAGGACGTCGGCGGCGAACTCGCGCCACGCCACCCACTCGGCCGCCTCGACCTCGGCGGGGTCGCGGCTTGGCAGGGGTGCCACGCCGCTGACCCGGCCGACGAGGACCGGGCACAGCTCCCACTCGACGACTCCGTCCATCTCGGCGCGGTAGGAGAAGCGGGGCAGCACGAGTCGCAGGTCGTGCACGTCGAGGCCGAGCTCGTCGCGCGCACGCCGGCCGACGGCGTCCTCGACCGGCTCACCGGGCGCCGGGTGACCGCACGCAGAGTTGGTCCAGACGCCCGGGAAGGTCGCCTTGGCGAGAGCGCGCTGCGTCACGAGGAGCGAGCCGGCGTCGTCGAGGAGGTAGACGGAGAAGGCGAGGTGGAGCGGGGTGTCGGCGTGGTGGACCGTCGCCTTGGGCGCAGTGCCGATCGCCTCACCGTCCGGGGAGACGAGGACGACGAGCTCCTCGTCGGCGTCCGGCGTCACGACAGTCACCGGCCGGGCCTCGCGAGCTCGTTGACCGCGCCGCGGAAGACCGGGGGCAGCGTCGCGGCGGCGGGGACGAGCAGCCGCCGGGTCCAGGCCGGTCGCGTGACCTGGACGAGCGCGTGGGTGAGCAGCGTGTAGCGCCGGGTGGCCGCACGCCACGACCGCTCGTAGGACTGCGGGTCGTCGGCGACGACCGCTGCGACCGCCGCCCGCGCGTGGGCGAGGCCGAGCGAGATGCCTTCTCCCGTCAGGGCGTCGACGTAGCCGCTCGCGTCTCCGGCGAGCAGGACGCGCCCCTCGACGCGGTGCGTCGTGCGCTGGCGCAGCGGCCCCGCCCCGCGCACCGACGTCACGACCGGCGCCCCGTCGAGGCGCTCGCGCAGCTCCGGGAACTCGGCGAGGCTCTCGGACAGGGGGTTTCGCTGCTTGCTGAGCACGGCCACCCCGACGAGGTCGTCGGCGACGGGCGTCACGTACGCCTCCCCGTGCGCGCCCCAGTGCACCTCGACGTGGTCTCCCCACGGGCGTATGCCGTAGTGCTGGCGCAGCCCGTAGCGGCGGAGCGGGCGCGTGTCGGCGGTCCGAGCGACGCCTCCGCTCCCGCTGGGGAGGCTGCGGAAGGTGGTGTGGTCGCGGTCGAGCCCGAGGGAGCGGCGGGTCGGCGAGTGCAGCCCGTCGGCGGCGATGACCCACGGCGCGGTGAGTGTCGGCCCCTCACCCCCCGAGTCGTCGGTGCGCACCGTCACGGCGGTGTCGTCCTGCGTCACCTCGGTGGCGCCGAACGGGAGCACCTCGACGCCGGCGGCGGCGACGGCCTCGCTCAGGGCGGCGTGCAGGATGGTGCGCCGGATGCCGCGGCCGGGACCGGCCGTGAAGTCCGCCTCGGCGACCCGGCCCCGGGCGACGTAGCGGATGCCGCGGAGGTCGTGTCCGTCCGGGTCGATCCCCAGGCCGGCGAGCGCCTGGAGACCGCCGGGCATCAGACCCTCGCCGCAGGCCTTGTCGATGGAGCCGGCCCGCGGCTCGAGGACGACGGGAGACAGACCGGAGCGGACGGCATACAACGCCGTGGCGAGACCGACCGGTCCGCCGCCGATGACGATGACGTCGACACTCACGTGGCGGCCCCGCTGGGGGCGTCTGCGGGAGAGGCGATCTCGCGGAGGGCGGCGTTCTCGACGCGGATGCGGACGGTGAGCAGCGCTGCATTCGCGACGGTGAAGACGAGCGCCGTCACCCAGGCGGTGTGCACGAGCGGCAGGGCGAAGCCCTCGACGACGACGGCGACGTAGTTCGGGTGCGGGATGACGCCGTAGGGGCCGCGGCGGACGAGCGGGAGGCCGGGCACGACGATGACCCGGGTGTTCCACTGGTTGCCGAGGGTCGTGATGCACCACCAGCGCAGGGCCTGGCTGGCCACGACGAGCGCGAGCATGACCCAGGCGAGGGCCGGGACGAACGGGCGGTCGGCGAGCCACACCTCCGCGACGGCGCCGACGAGCAGCCCCGTGTGGAGCACGACCATGACGGGGTAGTGCGACTGCCCCCGCTCGACGCCGCCACGCGAGAACGCCCACGCCGCATGGCGTTTCGACACGACGAGCTCGGCGAGACGCTCGACCCCGACGAGCAGGACGAGGCCGGTGAAGAGCCACTGGGAGGTCATCGGCGCCTCCTGTCAGTCGGCCGCGCGGAGCAGGACGAGCTCGAGGCAGAAGCCGGGGCCCATCGCCATGAGCACGCCCCACGAGCCGGGCTCGGGGGTGTGGTCGGCGAGGGTGTCGGCGAGCACGTGGAGCACGGACGCGGAGCTGAGGTTGCCGATGCGGTCGAGCGAGCTCCACGTGACGCCGAGCGCCTCGCGGTCCACCTCGAGGGCCTCCTGCATCGCCTCGAGGACCTTGGGGCCGCCGGGGTGGGCGACCCACCAGCCGATGTCGGCGCGGGTCAGGCCCTCGCCCGCGAGGAAACGGTCGACGTCGTCGCGGACGTTCTCGCGCACGAGGTCGGGGACCTCGGCGCCGAGGACGATGCGCAACCCCGTCGCGCCGACGTCCCAGCCCATGGCGCGCTCGGTCCCGGGGTACAGGCGACTGCGGGTGGCGACGACGCGCGGCTGGCCGGGCGCGAGCGCGGCGGCGCGGTCGGCCCCCACCATGACGACCGCGGCGGCCCCGTCGCCGAAGAGGCCGCTGGCGACGAGGTTCGCGGTCGACCGGTCGTCGCGCTGGACCGTGAGGCTGCACAGCTCGACCGAGAGGAGCACCGCGACGTCGGCGGGGTGGCCGAGGAGGTAGTCGTGGACGCGGGCCACACCGGCGGCACCGGCGACGCACCCGAGACCGACGAGCGGGACGCGCTTCACGTCGTCGCGCAGCCCGATCTCGGCGGCGACCCGGGCCTCGATCGACGGGACGGCGAGGCCGGTGATCGTCGTCGACATGATGAGATCGACGTCCCGCGGGGTGAGACCGCACGCCGCGAGCGCCTTGGTGACGGCGTGCGAGCCGAGCTCGGTGGCGACCCGGATGAACTCGTCGTTGGCCGCCCCGAAGTCCGCGAGCTGCCAGTAGCGCTCGAGTGGCAGGGCGAGGTGACGCTGGCTCACCCCGGCGTTGGCGTGGAACCGCTCGAGGAGCGCTCGGTCGGACCCCGTCGATCCGAGCACGTCGGCGAAGGCCTCCGTGACCTCGGCCTGCGCGTAGCTGTGCTCGGGCAGGACGCCGCGGACGGCCGCTAGGTGGCTCACCCGGCCAGCCTAGGCGTCGCCGACGCACCCGGGGGGCGACGTTGGACAGCGGCCGTCGGGGCGCTCGGCCCCGTGGACACCTAGGCTCGGCGCGTGGCGGTGCGGCGGACGGTGCGAGGACTGGCGCTGGCCTGCCATCCGGGCCCGACCGTGGCCGTCACCGTGCTCACGGCGCTGCTCGCCTGGTCGGCCGGGCACACGCTGGCTCGTGGCGTCCTCGTGACCGCGGCCGTGCTCACCGGCCAGCTGTCGATCGGGTGGTCCAACGACCTCGTCGACGCGCGCCGGGACCGCGCCGTGGGGCGCACCGACAAGCCCCTGGCCGCCGGCGCCGTGACCGAGCGGGTCGTCCGGGCCGCCTGCGCGGCCGCCCTGGCCGCGTGCGTCGTGCTGTCGCTCGCGTGCGGCTGGGCCTCGGGCCTCGTCCACCTGCTCCTCGGCGTCGCGTCCGGCTGGGCCTACAACCTGTGGTTCAAGCGCACCGCGCTCTCCCCGCTGCCGTATGCCGTCGCGTTCGCCGCGCTGCCGGCCGTCGTCACGCTCGCCCTCCCCCACCCCGTCTGGCCGCCGGCGTGGGTGCTCGTGACCGGGGCCCTGCTCGGGGTGGGCGCCCACCTGCTCAACGCCCTGCCCGACCTCGCCGACGACGAGGCGACCGGGGTGCGCGGGCTGCCGCACCGGCTCGGGTCGCGGGTCGTGCGGTGGCTCGCACCCGCGGTGCTGCTCGCGGGGTCGGTCGTGGCGGCATACGGCCCCGGTCTCGACGCCACGGGGCTGGGACTGCTCGCGGCGTGCGTGGCCCTCGCTGTCGTGGCCGTCGTGGGGCGCGGGCGGCTGCCGTTCGTCGCGGCGGTGCTCATCGCCCTCGCGAACGTCGTCAGCCTCGTCGCGCGCAGCTGACCCTCGTCGCGCTCAGTCGGTCGGAGTGATCCGGACGACGACGCGCGTGCTGTTGCCGCGACGCACGACCCACTCGATGGCCATGAAGATGCGGAACTCGACGCCGTACTTGCGGCTGAGCCGGCGGTTGACGGCATCGGAGGCGGCGGAGTCGCGGATGATCTCGGCGCGGCCCTCGACGACGGGCGCGTCGGGTTTGACGTTGCCCCGACGGTCGCACGGCTGCAGCGTGACGCGTGGGTCGTGGCGCAGGCGCTTGAGCTTGCCGGCACCCTCGGGGGTGCTGACGATCGCGGCGCCGGCGTCGGGCAGCACCCACACGGGGGTCGGGACCGGCTCGCCGTCGCGGCGGTAGGTCGTCAGCAGCACGAAGCGTTCGCCACCGAGGTTGTGGAGCGTGGGCGCCTGGGTCATGGGCACGACGTACCCGCTCCGGGCGCGCCGCGAGCAGGGGTGCCCCCGTCGGCACCCTGTGCATTGGGTCACCCCGTGACTCACGGCCGGTTCGTCCGGCTCCCGCGGAACTGAGTCACCCCCTGACCCAATGCACAGCGCGTGGTCCGTCCCGTGGTCGCACCTCGTGGCTACGATCGGCGGGTGAGCGCCAAGCCCGTCGTCGTCGAAGCGCCCAGTCCGTCGAGCCCGTCGGGTGTGCGGGAGGTCCGCGTCTCGAGCCCCGACCGGGTGCTGTGGCCGGCGTCCGGGATGGCCGACGGCCAGCCGGTGACGAAGCTCGACATGGCGCACTACCTCGTCGCCGTCGCCGACCCGATGCTCCGGGCGCTCGGCGACCGGCCGGTGACGCTCCAGCGCTTCCCGGAGGGCATCGAGGGCGAGGAGTTCTTCTCCAAGAACCCGCCCAAGGGCGTGCCCGACGGCACGCGCACCGTCATGTGCACCTATCCGTCGGGCCGCAAGCACCCGCAGCTCGTCATCGACGAGATCGCCGACGCCGTGTGGGCCGCGCAGATGAACACCATCACCTTCCACCCGTGGCCGGTCCGCACGGCCGACGTCGACAAGCCCGACGAGCTGCGCATCGACCTCGACCCGCAGCCGGGGCGCGGCTTCAAGGACGCCGTCGAGGCCGCCGTCGCGCTGCGCGAGGTGATGGCCGAGATCGGGCTGACCGCATGGGCCAAGACGTCCGGCAACCGCGGCGTGCACGTCTACGCGCGGGTCGCGCCGACCCACGAGTTCCTCGACGTGCGCCACGGCGTCATCGGCATCGCGCGCGAGCTCGAGCGGCGACTCCCCGACCTCGTGACGACCTCGTGGTGGAAGGAGGAGCGCGGCGAGAAGATCTTCGTCGACTTCAACCAAGCCTGCCGCGACCGCACCATCGCCTCGGCCTACTCCCCCCGGCCGCTCCCGGGTGCGCCGGTCTCGACGCCGGTGACGTGGGACGAGCTCGGGTCCGTCGACCCCAAGGAGCTGACGGTGCGCACCGTGCCGCAGCTCGTCGCCGACCGCGGCGACGCCTGGGCCGGCATCGACGACGAGGTGGGTGACGTCGCGGCCGCGATCGCCCTGTGGGACAAGGACGTCAGTGAGCGCGGGCTCGGCGAGCTGAACTTCCCGCCCGACTACCCGAAGATGCCCGGCGAGCCGCCGCGCGTCCAGCCGAGCAAGCGCCGGCAGGACAAGGCGGATACGGAGTACATGGCTCCCAAGGCGGAGCGTGACGCCGATCTCCGCACGACGTGGGGCATGCCGGTCGTCCCTCCCGTGTCCCCGATGCTCGCCAAGCCGGTCAAGGACTTCACGGCCGTGAAGGTCGACGTGCTCTACGAGCCGAAGTGGGACGGCTTCCGGTCGATCATCTTCCGCTCCGGCGACCTCGTCGAGATCGGGTCGCGCAACGAGAAGCCGATGACACGCTACTTCCCCGACGTCGTCGAGGCGGTGCTCGCCAACTTCCCCGACAAGTGCGTCATCGACGGCGAGATCGTCCTCGTCTCGCCCGAGTCCGGCGACCGGCTGGACTTCGACCTGCTCCAGCAGCGCATCCACCCGGCGGCCTCACGCGTCAAGAAGCTCGCAGCCGAGACCCCGGCATCCTTCATCGCCTTCGACCTGCTCGCACTCGATGAGGAGTCCTACCTCGACAAGCCGTTCGCCGAGCGCCGGGCCGCGCTCGAGAAGGCCCTCGCCACGGCCGAGGCTCCGGTCCACCTGACCGCCGCGACCGCCGACCGCGACGTCGCCAGGGGCTGGTTCACCCAGTTTGAGGGCGCCGGGCTCGACGGGGTCATCGCCAAGCCGGTCGACATCGCCTACGAGCCCGACAAGCGCCTCATGTTCAAGATCAAGCACGAGCGCACCGCCGACTGCGTCGTCGCCGGCTACCGGGTCCACAAGAGCGGGCCCGACGCCATCGGCTCGCTCCTGCTCGGGCTCTACGGCGAGGACGGGCAGCTCGCCTCGGTCGGTGTCATCGGCGCCTTCCCCATGGCCCGCCGCAAGGAGCTCTTCGAGGAGCTCCAGCCGCTCGTCGCCGAGTGGGACGAGCACCCCTGGAACTGGGCTGCTCCCGCGGAGGACACCGGCGGCGTACGCACTCCGCGGTCGTCGGAGTACTCCCGCTGGAACAACCAGAAGGACCTCTCCTTCGTGCCGCTGCGGCCCGAGCGGGTGGTCGAGGTGCGCTACGACCACATGGAGGGCACGCGCTTCCGGCACACGGCACAGTTCGTCCGGTGGCGTGAGGATCGCACCACCGAGTCGTGCACCTTCGACCAGCTCGACGAGCCCGTCAGCTACGACCTCTCCGACGTCCTCTCCGCCGGATCCGACTGAGCGGCAGCTCGTCTCGGCCGAGTCAGGTGCCGCTTCGGTGCCGCTTCGGTGCCGCGTCAGTGGCGGGGCTGGCGAGGTCGGCGGTCGTGGTGTCGGTCGGCGGCCTCGCGCAGCTGGGACACGACCTTCGTCTCGGCGTCGTTGAGCGCGGCCTTGGTGTCGGTGAGGTGGGAGACGCCGATCACCGTCGGCAGACCGCTGATGCAGACCTCGACGGAGGTGTGCATGCCCGGTTGGCCACGGTCCTTGACCCGCAGCCCGATGTGGACCATCGACGGGTCGAAGCGCTCCAGCTGGGTGAACAGCTGGCTCAGCGCGTGCTCGATGAAGGGAAGGTCGTCCTCGTGGTACCCGTCCTCGAGACGGACCCGATCCATGAAGAGGCTGGACGTGCTCATGCCGAGCTCCTTTGCCGCGTGGGCGCCGGTGTCGACGTCCACCTCGATTCTATCGAGCCGCCTTGGCGTCCAACCGTTCCGGACGTATGAAGGTGGTCACCCGCGGGTCGCTGACGGTTCCCCGCATCGGCAGTAGCGTTCGAGGATGCAGTTCACCCAGGAGGTCGTCGTCCAGGTGCCGCGGGCGCGGTTCATCGAGCTCTTCGACGACCCGGACAACCTGCCGAAGTGGCAGGAGGGCCTCGTCTCGTTCGAGCCGATCCACGGCGAGCCGGGTCACCCGGGGGCCCAGTCGCGGCTGACCTTCCGGCGTGGGCGCGGCACCCTCGAGATGGTCGAGACCGTGACGCGCCGGGACCTGCCGTATGCGTTCGAGGGCACCTACGACGCCAAGGGCGTCCACTCGACGACGCGCAACGAGTTCCACGAGGCCGGCCCTGATGCCACGCGCTGGGTGACCCACAACGACTTCGAGTTCCACGGCGTCATGAAGGTCGTCGGCCTCGTGCTCGCCAAGAGCTTCCCGAAGCAGAGCCTGTCGATGATGGAGGCCTTCAAGACCTTCGCCGAGTCGCAGCCGCGCTAGCGGCCACGACCCGGCCCAGGTCGTCTCAGGGCAACGGGCTCAGAGCAGGTCGGTGAGCTCCGTCCGAGCGGCCTCGCGCACGGCCGTGAGGGCGTCGATGGCGGTGCGCGCACCGCGAGCTGCGGCCGCGAGGTCCTGACACTCGGCCACGGAGTGGAGCGACAGGGCCAGGCGCACGACCGGCACCTTGCTCGGCGCCATCGACAGCGACGAGACCCCGAGGCCGACGAGGACGAGGGCGAGCAGAGGGTCACCGGCTGACTCGCCGCAGACCCCGATGGGGCGGCCGGCTCGGGCGGCCCCCTCGCACGCGAGCCCGACGACGTCGAGGACGCCCGGCTGCCACGGGTCGAGCAGGTCGGACAGCGCGCCCTGCATGCGGTCGGCGGCCATCGTGTACTGAGCGAGGTCGTTGGTGCCGAGCGAGCCGAAGTCGACCTCGCCGAGCACGTCGTGGGCCCGCAGCGCTGCGCCGGGCACCTCGATCATGACGCCGGCCTTGGGCAGCCCGTTCTCGCGGACGCGGCGCGCGAACCACGCGGCCTCCTCCGCCGTTGCGACCATCGGGGCCATGACGCGCACGTCGGCCCCGGTCTCGCGGGCGGCGATGGCGAGCGCCTCGAGCTGGGCGTCGAGCAGGTCGGGCCGCTCGGCCGAGAGCCGCAGGCCGCGACGCCCGAGCGCGGGGTTCTCTTCCGGCCCGAGGTCGGCGAACTTGAGCGGCTTGTCGGCGCCGGCGTCGAGGGTGCGCACGACGACGCGTCGGCCTTCGAACGGCGCGAAGACGCCGCGGTAGATCTCGGTCTGCTCCTCGACCGTCGGTGCCTTCGTCGCCGAGAGGTAGACGAACTCGGTGCGGAAGAGCCCGACCCCCTCGAGGTCCTGGGCGCCGGCCGCGACGGCGTCCTCGACGCCGCCGATGTTCGCGAGCAGCGCGACCTCGGCGCCGTCGGACGTCCGACCAGGACCGGAGAGGTGGGACAACGCCTCGGCGCGACGCGCAGCCCGCTCCCGCTGGGCGGTGACGAGCTCCATGTCGGGGTCGATCGTCACCTCACCGGTGTCGCCGTCGAGCGCGACGGGCGTGCCCGCGGCGATCTCGGTGGCCCCGGCGAGCTGGACGACGGCAGGGATCCCCATCTGCGCGGCGAGGATCGCCGTGTGGCTCGTCCGGCCGCCGGCCTCGGTGATGATCCCGACGACGAGTCGACGGTCGAGCGTCGCCGTCTCGGCGGGCGCGAGGTCCTCGGCGACGATGACGCTGGGCTCGGTGAAGGAGGGTACGCCGGGGGCGGGGACCCCGAGCACCGCGGCGACCGCGCGCGACCCGACGTCCCGCAGGTCGGCGACCCGCTCGGCGAAGTAGCCGCCGAGCGCCTCGAACTGGGCGGCATACGTCTCGACGGCGTTCTCGATGGAGTGCGCCCGCCCGTGCCCGGCGGCGAGCTCCTTGGCCGCGGCCTTGACGAGGCCCTTGTCGCGGGCGATGAGGGCGGTCGCCTTGAGGATCTGCTGGGCCGTGTCGTCGACCCGGGTCGCCCGCTCCTCGAGCGAGACGGCGACCGACTCGAAGGCCGCGCGTACGTCGGCGAGCGCCGCCTCCTCGTCGTCGACCGCGGTCTCGTCGGCCGGCGGCCGGACCGGTGGTGCGACCTGCACCACCGGCCCGTACGCCGTGCCCGGGCTGACACCGATGCCGTGCCTGGTCTCCGAAGAGGGCTCCGAACGGGTCTCCGACTCGGCCATCCTCGTTACTCCGCGTCGAGGTCGCGCGAGAGGAGGTCGACGAGCGAGTCCAGCGTCTCGTCGGCGCCGTCGCCCTCAGCCGTCAGGACGACCTCCTCCCCGTGCCTGGCCCCGAGGGCCATGACGCCGAGGATGCTCGTCGCGTCGACGGGGTCCTCGCCGGGCTTGGCGATCTCGACGTCGAGCCCGGACGCGCTCGCGGCCTCGACGAAGAGAGCGGCCGGGCGGGCGTGGAGGCCCACCGAGGAGGCGATGGTGACGGTGCGGGTTGCCATGGACGTGCTCCTTCTATGGATTCAGAGTGGTCGTGCTGTCGATGTGGATCAGACGGCGATCGAGCTCACGCCCTGATCAGACCGTAGCGCTCGCCTCAACCTCTGCAAGGTGGGTGTCACGCGACTTGAGGGCGACGACGATCGACGCCATGACGAGGACGCCGATCACGAGCGCCAGCAGGAAGAGCAGGAAGTTGCCGATGAGCGGCAGCACCCAGATGCCTCCGTGCGGGGCTCGCAGCGTCGAGCCGAAGACCATGACCAGTGCTCCCGTGATCGCCGAGCCGACGACCGAGCCGGCGATGACGCGGATCGGGTCGACGGCGGCGAAGGGGATCGCGCCCTCGGAGATGAACGACGCTCCCAGCAACCAGGCCGCCTTGCCGTTCTCGAGCTCCGGCTCCGAGAAGAGCTTCGGTCGCACCGTCGTGGCGAGCGCCATCGCGAGCGGGGCGACCATGCCGGCCGCCATGACGGCCGCCATGATCTTCAGCTGCGGCGCGTCGGTGGCGGCACCTGCGGCTGCGAGACCGGTCGTGGCGAACGCGTAGGCGACCTTGTTGACGGGCCCACCGAGGTCGAAACCCATCATCGCGCCGAGGATGACACCGAGGATGATCGCGCTCGCGCCCGACATGCCCGTCAACCACGTGTTGAGCGCGTCGGTCAGGCCCTTGATCGGGCGGCCGAGCACGGTGATGAAGAGTCCGATCGTGATGAAGGACGACAGGAGTGGGATGACGACGACGGGCATGATGCCTCGCACGCCCTTGGCGACGTTCCAGTTCGAGACCCACCGGGCGACGAGACCGCCGAGCACACCGGTGACGAGACCACCGATGAATCCGGCACCCATGGTCGAGGCCACGGCGCCACCGACGATGCCCGGCACCAGACCGGGCCGGTCGGCGATGGCGAAGGCGATGAAGCCCGAGAGGATCGGCACGAGGAAGCCGAAGGCCGCGTTGCCGATGACGAAGAGCAGGGCAGCCCAGGACGTCAGGCTCAACGCGCTGAAGGTCTGCGCGATGTTGTACTGGTCGGTCGAGGTGAGGTTGTACTTCACGATCTCGATCGGGCCCTGCTCACCGATCGCGACCTGGGCGAGCATGAACGACAGGGCGATGAGGATGCCGCCGGCCGCGACGAACGGGATCATGTAGGAGACACCGGTCATCAGCCACTGGCGGATCATCGTGCCCGTGCTCGAGCCGCTCTCGACCTTCGAGACGAGCCCACCGGACGGACCTGCGGCGGCTGCGGCGGCGACGGCGGTCTCGCGCTTGCTCGGGTCGGCGTCCCACTCCGTGACGAGCTGCTCGGCCTGGGAGACGAGGGCCGGGCCGTCGGAGATGCCCTTCTTGACGCCCACGTCGACGAGCGGTTTTCCGGCGAAGCGGCCGGCGTCCTTGACGGGCAGGTCGTGCGCGAAGATCACGGCGTCGGCGGCGGCGATCTCGGCCGCGCTGAGCGGCTTCGAGCCCGCCGAGCCCTGGGTCTCGACCTTCATCGTGTGGCCGGCGGCCTTGGCGGCGTTCTCGAGGCCCTCGGCCGCCATGTAGGTGTGGGCGATGCCGGTCGGGCACGAGGTGACCCCGACGAGGTTGAGCGCGCGCTTGGCCGCCGGCGCTGCGGCGCCGGTGGTGTCCGTGCGGGCAGCACCGGCACCGGCACCGGCTCCGGCGGCCGCGGCCGCCATGACGGGCTGGTCGAGCTCGACCTCGGCACTGACGATGCGGACGACCTCGGCCTCGGTCGTCGCGGCTGCGAGCGCGGCCTTGAAGTCCTTCTTCATGAGGGCGCGGGCGAGCTTGGGCAGCATCTGCATGTGCGCGTCGCCGCCGGCCTCAGGCGCGGCGATGAGGAACACGAGCGTCGCAGGACCGTCCTTGGCGCCCCAGTCGATGCCGTCCGTGCGGCCGAAGACGAGCGACGGCTCGGTGATGGCGGCGCTGCGCGCGTGCGGGATGCCGATGCCGCCGGGAAGCCCGGTCGCCATCGTCTCCTCGCGCTTGCGCACGTCGCTGAGGAAGGTGTCGAGGTCGGTGCACCTGCCGGACGCGACGAGGCGCTCGCCGAGCTTCCGGGTCGCCTCGTGGCGGTCGGCACCGGTGAGGTCGAGGACGACCTGGTCTTCGGTGATGAGGGACATGCGTTTTCCTTTCGGAGGATGAGGCGATCAGGTGTTCGGCATCAGTGGTCGTGCCGTGTCAGGAGAGGACACGGCCGAAGTCGGGCTCGCGCGTCAGCTCGGCGCGTATGCCGTCGAGGTCCTCGGGCTTGGGCACCCGGCTTCCGGGGAGGGTGACCGCCGCGGCACCCCACGTCACGCCCGTCAGGAGCGCGTCGGCCGGGTCCTGACCGGTCGACAGGCCGTGGAGCATGCCGGCCAGCATGCAGTCGCCGGCGCCCACCGTGGACAAGGGCGCCGTGATCGACGCGTGGCCGTGGGCGCAGTCGTCGGCCGTCACGAGCAGGGCCCCGTCGCCGCCGAGGCTGACGGCCACGACGTCGATGCCGCCGGCGACGAGCTCTCGGGCCGCGTCCCGGACGTGGCCCAGGGTGGGCAGGTCGTGGTCGACGAGCTCGGCGAGCTCCTCGTGGTTGGGCTTGATGAGGTGCGGCTTCGCGGCCACGGCCGCGGCGAACGGTGCGCCTGACGAGTCGATGGCGATCCGCCCGCCGCGCTCGCGCACGCGCCTGACGAGGCCGGCGTAGAGGTCGGTCGAGGCGCCGGGCGGGAGGCTGCCGCAGCCGACGACCCACTGCGCGCCGGTGGCGCGATCGAGGGTGGTGGCCAGCAGCGCTTCCACCTCGGCGGCGGACAGGTCGGGGCCGGGCTCGTTGAGCTTCGTCGTCGTGCCGTCCGGCTCGAGGACGCTGATGTTCATCCGGACCGAGCCACCGACCGGCACGGACGCGTAGGCGACACCGGCGCTGTCGAGCAGCTGCTCGAGCAGGTGGCCCTCGGGCCCGCCGCTCGGGATGACCGCGACGGTCGAGCTGCCCTGCGCGGCGAGGACGCGGGAGACGTTGACGCCCTTGCCACCCGGGTCGATCCGGCTGCTCGTGGCGCGGTGCACCTCGCCGGGACGGAGCACGTCGATGAGGACGGCCCGGTCGATGCTCGGGTTGGGCGTGAACGTGACGATCATGCGGTCACCACTTCCGGTCCGGCCGCTCGGATCTCGGCGGCGACGTCGTCGTCGAGGTCGGTGTCGCTGATGACGACGTCGACGTCGGCGAGCTGGGCAAATCGGTGGAGGTGGTCGTCGCCGGCCTTGCTCGAGTCGGCGAGGACCACGCACTTGCGGGCGGCGGTGACCATGGCGCGTTTGACGAGGGCCTCGGACTGGTCGGGCGTCGTGAGGCCCCGGACGACGGACAGGCCGTTGGTGCCGATGACGGCGACGTCGACGACGACGTCGGCCAGGGCGCCGGTGGCCCAGTCGCCGACGGCGGCGCCGGTCGTGCCGCGGACGCGTCCACCGAGGAGGTACAGCGTGATGCCTGGGTGGGTCGAGAGGACCGTCGCCGCGGCGAGGCTGTTGGTGAGGACCGTGAGGTCGAGGTCGGGCGGGAGCATCTCGGCGACGGCCAGGGTGGTCGAGCCGCCGTCGAGGATGATGCTGCCGCCGCTGGGCAGCTCGTCGAGCGCACGGGCCGCGATGCGACGCTTGACGTCGGCGAGGCGGCCGGACCGCGTGGCCAAGGTCGGCTCGACCTCGAGGCGCTCGACGGGGATCGCGCCACCGTGGACCCGGCGCAGGGAGCCGCGGCGTTCGAGGGCGGTGAGGTCGCGGCGCACGGTCTCGGCGGCGACACCCAGCGAGTCGGCGAGGGCGGTGACCTCGACCCGGCCGGCGCGACGCGCCTCAGCGATGATCCGCTGCTGCCGCTCCGCTGCGTACATCGGACTCCTTCGTCCTGTGTGGTTCCCATCGTGCCCTCTGGGGCTCGTCCCACAAGGAAACCACCGGTGCGGCGTGAAGTAAATAGATTCGGGCACCCGTTTCTGTGGTTTCCAGACGGCGATGTCCGCGAAACGGGCAATGCGGGCGGCCGGCCCGACGCCCGAGCCACCTCGTGGGCAGACGCTCCCCCGAGACGCGGCGGACGGCATACGCTGCCGCTCGACGGCCAGTCACCGAGCAGATCGAGGACGATCCATGCAGAGCAGCACGTTCACGCTGACCACGCCCGACGGCACCGACGTCTTCGTCAACCGGTGGCTCCCCGACGGCGACGTGAGGGCGGTCGTCCAGATCGCGCACGGCCTCGCCGAGCACTCGAGCCGCTACGCCCGCTTCGCCCAGCGCCTCACCGACCACGGGTATGCCGTCTACGGCTCCGACCACCGCGGGCACGGCAAGACGTCGAGCCCACGCGGCTCCTTCGCCGAGCGGGACGGCTGGCAGACGGTCATCGACGACCTGCACGCCGTCACCGACAAGGCCCGCGAGGAGCAGCCGGGGCTGCCCGTCGTCCTCGTCGGCCACAGCATGGGCTCGTTCATCTCGAGGGGGTATGCCGCCCAGTACGGTCCCGAGCTCGCCGGCCTCGTGCTGACGGGCACCGCCGGGGGCGCTGGTGCCATCGGCAAGGTCGGCGTCTTCCTCGCCTCGACCCAGGCCCGGCTCCGCGGGCACGAGCACGCGAGCGGCCTGATGAACACGCTGAGCTTCGGGCAGTACAACTCGGCGTTCAAGCCGACCCGCACCGACTTCGACTGGCTCTCGAGGGACCCGGCCGAGGTCGACAAGTACGTCAACGACCCCGACTGCGGATTCGTCTTCAGCGCAGGCGGATTCGCCGACCTGCTGCGCGGGCTCGAGTCGGTCAACACCGACCGCGTGGCCTCGCGCATCCCCAAGGACCTGCCGGTCCACCTCGCCTCGGGCGACCAGGACCCGGTCGGCGCCAACGGCAAGGGCGTGCAGCAGGTCGCCGACCAGCTGCGACGGCTCGGGGTGCAGGACGTCACGGTGAAGCTGTGGCCGCAGGCCCGCCACGAGATCCTCAACGAGACGAACCGCCACGAGGTCGAGGTCGAGATCGTCGACTGGATCGACGCGCACCTCGCCGCTCAGGGCTGACCCACACCGCACGCGCACGGCAGCGCCCACTCGACCACGAGCGGCGAGTGGGCGCTGCCGTGCCGGAGGTCAGCCGCCGCGGGGCAGGTCCGAGCGCGGGCCGACCGGCCCGGTCGCCGGCGAGAGGCGGCGTGTGCCCGCGAGCGTCTGGAGGCTGCGCGTGTAGGTGGGCACGATCGTCGGGACGACGCGCGGGTCGGGCTGGGCGCTCGTCGGCACCGGGGTGTGGTGGTAGTCGGCCTGCACGCGCTCGGGCGTCACGTCGATGACGACGTAGCCGTGGCTGACCCCGTCGATGTAGCGCAGCCACGGGTTGAGCTGCTGCGCCGCGCCGATGGCCTGCCGGGTCACGGCGACGACGACCTCGGGCGGCTGTCCGGCGAGCTGCGGCGTGCGGCCGAGCACCTCGAAGAAGCCGTCGCTCGTCACCGACGGGCAGACGAACTCGACCCCCGCGGAGGCGTATGCCGTCTGGCCGGGTGACGACGTCACGGGCAGGTCGCACGAGAACGACGCGTGGATGTCGCCGGTCAGCACGACCGCGTCGCCGGCGGCCGGGGGCTGCGCGGCGAGGTGGTCGAGCAGGCTCCTGCGGTCGGCGGTGTAGCCGTCCCACTGGTCGGCGTTGACGAAGGTCAGACCGGGGGCGCCGAGCGCGGCACCCGGGTAGAGGACCGGCGCGACCATGACCTGGTTGCCGAGCAGGTGCCACTGGCGCCCCTGCTCGGCGAGGCCGTCCTTGAGCCAGCTCAGCTGCTCCGGTTCGGGCAGGTGCCGGGCCGCCGAGGCGATGGCCCCGTCGATCGCCGGGCTGACCCCGATCGGGACGAACCCGTCGAACGGCACGTCGGGCACGGTCACCTGGGCGCTGCGGTTCTGCCTCGTCTCGAGGATCGACAGGTCGCCGAGGGCTCCGAACGTGAACCGCTTGAAGAAGCGCGTGCCCCGGTGCGGCACGGACTGGTCGGGCATCCGGAACGGCATCCACTCGAGGTAGGCCTGCATGGCCTGGGCCCGGCGCGCGAGGTAGTCGCCCTCGCCCGCCTGGTGGTTCTGGGCGCCGCCGGCCCACGCGTTGTTGGCGACCTCGTGGTCGTCGAAGATCGTGATCCACGGCAGCTTCTGGTGCGCGGCCTGCGCGTCGGGGTCGGCCTTGTGCAGCGCGTGGCGCAGCCGGTACCCGGTCAGGTCGATGGTCTCGGTCGCGGGCTGGCCGTCGCGGACGCCGACGAGCGCGGCGGGGCCGTAGCGGTCGGCGCCGTTGCCGTACTCGTAGATGTAGTCGCCGACGTGGAGCACGAAGTCGAGGTCGTCGCGGGCGGCGATGGCGCGGTAGGCCGTGAAGAAGCCGCCCGTGTAGTTGCTGCAGCTGACGAGGGCCATCCGCAGCGCGTGGGTCTCGCCCGCGATGTCGCCTGCGGTCTGGGTGCGCCCGACGTCGCTGAACTCACCGAGCGACTGGAAGCGGTAGAAGTAGCGCGTGTAGGGGTCGAGCCCGGTGACGTCGACCTTGACCGTGTGGTCGCTGTCGGGCGAGGTCATGACGGTGCCGTGGGCGGCGATCCGCGTGAAGCGCTGGTCGCGGGCGACCTGCCAGCGCACCGGGATCGACCGGCCCAGGCCGCTGCCCGGAGTGGCGACGGGCTCTCCGGGTCGGGCCGGTGGCGTGGCGCGGGTCCAGATGATGACGGAGTCGGCGGTGGGGTCGCCACTGGCGACCCCGTAGCCGAAGATGCCCCGACTGGCCGGCGCCGCAGCGGCGGCCGGGTCGAAGACGCGGGGGACGGCGAGGGCGGCGGTGGCCGCGGCCACACCCTTGAGGAGGGTGCGCCGGTCGAGGGACGGCGTTGTCATGCTCCGGAGGCTATGCCCGCCCGGTGACGGACAGGGGCGTACGCGTCGACCGGCATCGGGCGAGCGCGTGACCGATGGTGGTCGGCGACGGCATACGGCTTCGGTTGGCCGCCGGCGCGTGGGGTGACGGGGCGGGTCCGGCGACGTAGCGTCGGCACATGAGCACCTACCTGCGGGTCCGGTCATGACCCGCCCGGTCCGCGTCATCGTCGGCGTCCTCGTGCTGCTCGTCGGAGCGCTGTGGACGCTGCAGGGTCTCGGCTACGTCGGCGGCAGCGCGATGTCGGGCAACACGCTGTGGGCCGTCATCGGTCCGATCGTCGCCGTCGCGGGTCTCGGGCTCGCACTGTCGCGACCTCGCCGCCCCTGACCGAGGCGGCAGGAGCGCTGCGGCGAGGTCAGCCGGTCAGCTGACCCGGGTGGGGCCGGTCGGGCGGACGGCGTCGTCGGCCACCGGCGGCGGGAGCGTCGGGGGTGGCGGCGGTCCCGGCAGTCCCTGGGGCACCTCGGCACCACCCTCGTCGAGCTGGAACGGCGGGTAGACGTCCGTCATGAGCGCGGCGTAGGCGATGACGCGGTAGACCCACCGGTTGAGGCCGGCGACGAGGTCGAAGAGGGCTCGCGGGTAGTGGCCGGCGAAGAGGAGCGACAGCCCCGCGACGAGGACGAGCAGTCCGAGCAGGCCTCCGCTCAGGATGTTGAGGCGACCGTTCCCGTCGGTGTCCCTCGCCCAGGTCCACGCCCACGAGCCGCCACCGACGAGCAGGCCGACGATGAGGTAGTGCGGGATCGCGAGCAGCCACCACTTGACGAGGACGAGACCCCGCGAGAGCCGCCCCGGGTAGGCGATGTCGAGCCGCGCCGGATAGTCGGGCTCGTCGTCGAGGCTGAACGGCGGGTAGCGGTCGGTGCCGAGGCCGCCGCTGCTCGCGTAGTAGGACACGCGCCAGGTCCACCGGAGCACCCCGAGGTTGAAGTCGAAGAGCCCGCGGGGGTAGCGCCCGGTGACGAGGATCGCGAAGAACGCGAAGACACTGACGACCGAGAACGCGATCCACAGGAAGCCGAGCACGATGACGTGCGGTATCGCGAGGAACCACTTGACGAGCCACAGCCACCGCGAGAGCGGCTCGTCGAGGCGCGCGTCGAGCGCGACCGGACTCACGGCTCGGGGGTGCGTCGGCAGCGACGCCGGTGCGGCGACGGGGGACGCCTCGACGGTCGGGGCGGGCAGGCCGCCGTCCGGCGGCACGATGCCGCCAGGCTGGGGCGGCCTGGTGCCGTTCGCGCCGCGGACGATCAGGGCCACGGCGATCCCCGTCAGGACGAGACCGATCCCGAGCATGACGAGAGCGAGGGGCAGGAGGAAGCCGGCCCGCACCCCGACGGTCGCGGCGACGGCGACCCCGGCGCTCCCGTCGGCGTTCATGATGACGGCGGCCCACTGGCCCCCGGTGACGCGCCAGGACAGCTGCTGCTGGCCGGCACCGGTGGCCGAGGTGGTCCAGAAGGTCTGCGTCGTCGGGGCGGCCACGGTCGAGGCGCCCGGAGTCGCCCGCAGCACCGCGGCGCTCGCGCTCCCGTCGCGGGCCCGCGCGATGCCGACGACCTGCTCGTGGGCGACGCCCTGGAGGTATGCCGTGAGGTCGCCGGACGGTGCCACGCCGAGGAACACGTCCGTCCCGGACGCGAGCGGACGCGCCGTGAGGCGGAGGTCGAGGTCGAGCCGGTCGAGCACCCAGGCGGGCACGTCGGGACCCGTCTCGACGACGATGTCCTCGGCCGTGATGGCCG
Organism: Terrabacter sp. 2TAF16; assembly: GCF_052115065.1. Taxonomy (NCBI): domain Bacteria; kingdom Bacillati; phylum Actinomycetota; class Actinomycetes; order Micrococcales; family Intrasporangiaceae; genus Terrabacter; species Terrabacter sp. 2TAF16. The sequence goes on along the minus strand of NZ_JBFRFZ010000016.1, from coordinate 51,497 downwards.
GCGACTGGCTCGTGAGGGCAGGGAGCGTCAGGGAGAGGTAGCCCGCGTCGTCCCGCCCCACGGCATACGTGATGGCGAGGCCGGCGCCGCCGAGGAGCAGACCCAGCCCGGGCAGGATGAGCAGGCAGCCGATGACGAGGGCCGCGATGTGGCGCCCAGCGGGATGGAACCCACCCGTCGTGCCGGGAGGGGCCATGGGGTTGGAGGGGTTGGGACTGGTGGCGGTCACGACGATCACATCCTCGGGAAGCGGCCCGTGACGAGCCGCACGATGGCCTCGACGATCCCGACGACGCTGCCGACGACGCCGATCGCGAGCAGCACGCGCGCGACGACCTCCCAGCCGGTGCCGATGACGTCGAGCGGGAAGACCTGCCACATCTGCACCAGGGCGATGAGGCCGAAGCCGATGGAGATGATGTCGCCGAAGGCCCGCGGTCGTGGCTCGTCGACGACGACGTTGACGAGGTCGGCGATGGCTCTCGCGATGATCGAGGCGTTGACCGCGCCGATGACGAGGACGGTGCGCGGGGTGAGGAACGGCACGACCTCCCAGCCGGGCCAGACGTTGATGAGCAGGAGCATGACGAGGCTCGTGAGGAGCGACCCGGCGTAGCCCGCACGCCGCCCCCGCTGGGGTACGGGCGCACGGGGGTCGAGCTCGTGGCCGCTCCGGTGGTCGCGAGAGTCGGAGGGCAGGTGTTCGGTCGGCGTGGTCATGACGCGCTCCCCGCCAACGTGGAGTCCGCATGGGTGCCGAGGACGTCCTGGACGTCGAGGGGCAGCGCGGTCCGGAGCGCGGCCGCGAGGCCACCGGGCACGATCTCGCGCAGCTCGTAGCGAGCCCGCACGAGGGGTGCGGGCACCGTCAGCACCCGGGTGAGGTCGATGGGCGTGCCGCTGACGACGGCTTCGCACTCACCCGCGACGACGGCCGACCGGATCGTCGCCTCGAGGTCGCGCACCTGGCCCCCGCCGTAGCCCATGGCCGGCAGGACGCCCCGCGCGTTCGGGTACTTCGCGTAGGTCGCGGCGATGGACCCCACGGCATACGGGGTCGGGTCGACGATCAGGGCGGCACCGGCCGCGCGCGCGCCGACGACGCCGGCGCCATAGGTCATCGAGCCGTGCGTCAGGGTCGGTCCGTCCTCGACGACGATGACGCGGCGGCCGTGGACGGCGGCGGGATCGTCGACGGTGACCGGGCTGTCGGCGCGCAGCACCGTGGCACGGGGGTTGAGGGCGCGCACCGATGCCTCGACCGCCTCGATGTCGGCGGTGCGTGCCGAGTCGCACTTCGCGATGACGACGACGTCGGCCATCCGGACGTTGGCCTCGCCCGGGTGGTAGGCCGCCTCGTCGCCGGGTCGCAGCGGGTCGGCGAGGACGACGTGGAGGTCGGGGACGTAGAAGGGGAGGTCGTTGTTGCCGCCGTCCCAGAGGATGACGTCGGCCTCCTGCTCGGCCTCGCGCAGGATCCGCTCGTAGTCGACACCGGCGTAGACGACGACGCCCGCGTCGAGATGCGGCTCGTACTCCTCACGCTCCTCGATCGTGCAGTCGTGGCGGTCGAGGTCGGCGTAGGTCGCGAAGCGCTGGCACGCCTGGGCGGCGAGGTCGCCGTAGGGCATCGGGTGCCGGACCGCGACGACGCGCTGGCCGAGGTCGAGGAGCAGCCGGGCGAGGTAGCGCGTCGTCTGGCTCTTGCCGACGCCCGTGCGCACGGCGGTCACGGCCACCACGGGCTTCGTGCTGCGCAGCATCGTGCGCCGCGCGCTGTGGAGACGGAAGTCGGCGCCGGCAGCGATGCAGCGTGATGCGAGGTGCATGACCTGTTCGTGCCGCACGTCGGAGTAGGCGAAGACGACGACGTCGACGTGCTCCCGCTCGACGAGGTCGGGCAGCTCGGACTCCGCGACGATCGGAATGCCTTGCGGATAGAGCGATCCCGCGAGCTCGGGCGGATAGCGGCGGCCGTCGATGTCGGGGATCTGCGTCGCGGTGAAGGCGACGACCTCGGAGGCAGGGTCGTCGCGGAAGACGACGTTGAAGTCGTGGAAGTCCCGGCCGGCAGCGCCGAGGATGACGACGCGAGTCCGGGCTGCACGGTGAGTGTCGGTGCTGGGGCTGGTGGTGCTCATGGCCATCTCCACGGCTGGGTCACCGACGTGACCGACACACCTCACCACGGGTAGTCCTGGCTGCGGGACCCGCCTCTCCGAGTGTCCCACCGGGGCGTCGTGGCGGCGATGGTCCGAGAGCGGGATCACCCCGGTTTCGAGTCACATTCGGCCACCACCGAAGCGGTCCGGTGCCACGATCGAAGGGTGAGCGACACGGCGGCACGAACCGGGACCACGCACGAGCACGTCTCCTTGGCGCAGAGCTGGATCGCCAACAACTACAGCCCATTACCCGTCGTCATCGCGTCTGCCGAAGGCGCCTGGGTCACCGACGTCGACGGTCGCCGCTACCTCGACGCGCTGGCCGGCTACTCGGCCCTCAACTTCGGTCACCTCCACCCGACGCTCGTCGCCGCGGCCCGGTCGCAGCTCGACCGGCTGACGCTGACGAGCCGCGCCTTCCACAGCGACCGGCTCGGACCCTTCTGCCGGGACCTCGCGACCCTCGCCGGCAAGGAGCTCGTGCTGCCGATGAACACCGGCGCCGAGGCCGTCGAGACGGCGATCAAGACGGCGCGACGGTGGGGCTACGAGGTCAAGGGCGTGCCGGACGGACGGGCCCGGATCGTCGTCATGGCCGGCAACTTCCACGGCCGCACGACGACGATCGTCAGCTTCTCCGACGACCCGCTCGCGCACGACCACTACGGCCCCTACACACCCGGCTTCGACATGGTGCCCTTCGGCGACCTCGCGGCGGTCGAGGCCGCGATCACCGACGAGACCGTCGCCGTGCTCCTCGAGCCGATCCAGGGCGAGGGCGGCGTCATCCTCCCGCCCGACGGGTGGCTGCGCGACGTGCGCCGGCTGACCCGGGACCGGAACGTGCTCATGGTCGCCGACGAGATCCAGTCGGGGCTCGGTCGCACCGGCACGACCTTCGCCTGCGACGTCGAGGGCGTCGTGCCCGACATCTACGTCCTCGGCAAGGCGCTCGGGGGCGGCATCGTCCCGGTGTCGGCCGTCGTCGCGGACCGTGACGTGCTCGGCGTCTTCACGCCCGGCAGCCACGGGTCGACCTTCGGCGGCAACCCGCTCGGGGCGGCGGTCGGGCAGGCGGTCGTCGGACTGCTCTCGACCGGTGAGTTCCAGCAGCGGGCGCGGCACCTCGGCGCGCTGCTCGACGACGGGCTGCGCGACCTGATCGGGCACGGCGTCGACGCGGTGCGCTGCCGCGGCCTCTGGGCCGGCGTCGACCTCGACCCGGGCCTCATGACCGGGCGCGAGGCGTCGCACCGACTTCTCGAGCACGGCGTCCTCGTCAAGGACACGCACGGCTCGACGGTGCGCATCGCTCCCCCGCTCGTCGTCGGCGAGATGGAGCTCGAGATCCTCCTCGACGCCTTCCGGGCGATCCTGCGTTGAGGGTCGATCCTGCATCCGTCTTGCCACCCGCGTTCCAGCACCGAGAGCTCCACCGTCCCTGAGGAGGGGTCATGGCACAGAAGAAGTGGTCGGACCTGACGAGCGGCCAGCAGCGGGCGATCCTCGTCGCGGGCTGCGTTCAGCTGTCGCTGGCGGCGACGGCCTGGGCCGACCTGGCCCGACGGCCGGCGAGCGAGATCGTGGGGAGCAAGGGAAAGTGGGCCGCGATCATCGCGATCAACTTCGTCGGACCGCTCGCCTACTTCGCGCGGGGACGGCGGGTGGTCGCCACGGAGGCGTCGGCCGCCTGATTCGCGATCGCACGCGCACGGAGACCGCGGCCTACGCCATGGCCGCGCGCTCGGCGCGGTCGCGGATGCCGCGGAGCATCTTCTGGCTCATGAGGGAGCTCGCGGCCGAGACCGGCTCGACGAGGAGCGGCGACCAGCGGTGGGTGTAGGCGAAGCGCTCGCGGGTGATGAGCCGTGTCGCGCGGTGCGGGTGCCGGCGCAGGACGAACGACCACGTGAAGTCGTACGGCGCGGCCTCCGGGTCGCCGGGCACGGCCGGCGCGGCGTGCAGCACGAGTGAGCGCCCGGGTTCGACCGAGGCGACGGCCAGAGCTACCTGCGGGTGGAGGCGCACGAGGTCACCGACGGCGAGCTGCTGCCATTCGGGGGCGATGGCGTCGGCGCTGCGCAGTCGGCAGCCGGCGAGGTTCTCGAGCCGGTCGTAGCTGTAGAAGCCGCCCCGATCGGCACCGAGCTGCACGACCCACGGCCAGACGTCCTCGGGCGGCGCCTCAATGGTGATGGCGCGCGTCGCGACGAGGCCGGCGACCGGGAGGATCTCGTCGCCCGGGAGGTGCTCGCGCGTCTCCTCGGTCGTCGCACCCCAGTGCAACGCAGACCAGCGCAGCGTCACCACGGACAGGACCGCGGCGCCGGCGACCAACGGTGCGACGAGGCGCCTCATGATCTCCACGGTAGTCCGGAAACCGTTGGCGCGCGGCGAGATCCGCGTCACCGTCGAGTCGGGCGCCGAGGCGGTTCCGACACGAAACACCCCGGAAAGTGTTGGAGCCCGGCTCGCGTTCGCGAGTCCGGGCTACCAGTGACGGTTCACGTACCACAACGGGCCAACCGTCGAAGTCTTGGTCTTCCTGGGAACGAGTGTCCCGCCCCAGGGCGACCGCGACAGAGTGACACGCCGGTGTCGGCGCAGTTCGTGGAAATGACGCAAGATGGCACAAACAGACCAGAAGTGACTAGTCCCCCAGCGCCTACTCAGCTGATCGGCGACCCCGTTGCAAGACCGGTGAGCGCGCCGTCGGGGACGACGCGGACGCAGCCCCACTCGAGGCCGAGCCGGTCCATGACGGCCTGGCTCGTGACGTGACGCAGGCGCCCGCCGTCGACGAGCCACACCGGGTCGGCGGACCGCTCGCGCAGCAGGGTCCGGTCGAGCGGCATCTGGCGCAGACCGGTGAGCGACCCCTGCGGGATCTCGCGGACCTTGCCCCAGTCGAGGCCGAGACCCTCGAAGACCTCGGGCGACGGGATCCAGAAGGCCTTGCCGCCGTAGACGACGTGGATCGGGTCGGTGCCGCGCTCGCGGACGAGCGTGCCGTTGCCGGGGTGGGTCGCGACGTGGGCCATCGACCCGGGCTTGGCCGACACGACGGCGTCCCAGCGCAGCCCGCACGCGTCGAACTCCGCGGGTGACGGCACCCAGAACTGGCCCCCGCCGCGGATCATCATGATGCGCGGGTCGGTCGAGTCGTGGATGACGCGGCCGTCGGCGAGGTAGCCCGGCACCTTGCGGGTGTAGCTCTCGACGAAGAGCCCGCGCCACGTCTTGCCGTTGCTGCCGGTGATGGCGCGCTCGGCCGGGTCGTCGACGGTGGTGAGCTTGAGCCGGACCTCCTGGCCCGGGTTGTTGTTGTCGTAGACGAGGACGTAGGTGTAGCGGCTGTCCTGCTCCCAGCCGTACGCGACGACCTGGTGGTCGTTGCCGAGCTCGGTGACCGAGCGGGCCTGGGTGAGGCCGAGCAGGACCGGCTGGCCGGAGTTGAGACGCGCCCTGAGCTTGGGCAGCTCGTCCTCGCGGGTCATCCGGGCGACGCCCTTGCCGCGCAGCCAGGTCGGGTGGTCGAGGCTCGTCGCGTACTGGACGAACTTCAGACCGTTGTCGACGAAGGTGTCCATGAGCCGGGCGTAGATGTAGTCGGCGACGAGCGAGCCGTCCTGCGGCAGAGTGCCGTTCGTCGACATGGCGAGGCCGGCGTACCAGTAGTCCATGGCGGCGGCCGCCATGCCGCCGCAGCGGCCGCGGGTCGTGATGTCGACCCCGACGGCCGGGATCCGGAGGACGTGGTTGGTGAAGCCGTTGCTGAAGGCGAAGCCGTTCTCGGCGGGCGTGAAGCTGATGCGCATGGTCGTGTGTCTCTCCCCGAAGGTTTGTTGGTCGGGGAGAAGAGACACGGGCACCCCTGTCGATACTGGGCACCGGTACTCATACCGGTCTCGTCAGGGCACTCCGGACAGGTCCCACGTCGTGCCGTCGGTCGTGTCGATGAGAGCGGCCCGGTCGCACCGGAGCGTCAGGGGCAGCCGGTCGGACACCGCGTCGACGACGACCTGCAGCCGCGCCCCGGGCACCCCGGTCGTGGCGGAGACGTGCGGCATCCAGTGACCGGGCTCGTAGTGGCGGTGCATCGTCGCGCCGGTGGCCCGGAGCGCCTCGACCGCGCGGGCCTGCCGGGTGGCGAGAGCGACCGAGGCCGAGCCGGCGAGCGCCACGCGTCCGCGCGGGAAGACGACCGTGCCCTGCACCGAGACCTCGACGGGGCCGCCGTCGCCCAGCCCGGCCACGGCGGCGCGGGCCGCCTCCTCGTCCCAGGCCAGCAGGACGGCATACGACAGGTGCGGCACGTGGTGGCCGTGGGTGTGAGAGAGCAGCGTCGGGACGCCGTCCTCCTCGAGCCGCTCCCAGAGTGCGCGGACGGCGCGGTCGGACCTGCGGTCGAGCAGCAGGCAGAGCGCGAGCGCCATGGCCCATTGTGCGCACGCCGCCCGGCGACGGGGGCCGTCGGCACGTATCACCAGCCCGGCTCGACCGTCAGATCAGAAGGGGCACCGTCGAGGCGCCCGGTACGAGGAGGGCGAGCCCGATGCCCGAGCACATGGACCACCACATGACCTCGCAGCCACCGGACCGGACCCGGTGGCGCCGGACCGCGATGCTCACGCTCGCCGCGGTGACGGTGGTCCCGTGGTCGATCACCGCGTGTTCGACGGCACAGCCGGGTGCGACGCCGCCCCTGGCGACCGTGACGGTCACGCGCGCTCCCAAGCCGCTCCCCACGTCGCTCCCCACGTCGGCTCCCGTCCCGACGCCCACCCCGACCTCCAGCCCGGCGCCCGTGCCGGGGGCGACGTCCGTCCCGGTCGAGCTCGAGGGCACGTGGCGCAGCCTCGACCAGGGATCGGCCGAGGTGCTCTACACCTTCCGGCCCGACGGCCGGTTCGAGCGGGCGGAGGTCATGATGCAGTCGCGCTCGAGCGGCACCTTCGAGTTCGACATCGGCACGAAGGGCGTCGTCGACGTGACCGGCTCGACGCTGACACTGACCCCGCAGGGCGGCGTGCAGACCCTCCACGATCCCGACTCGCCGTCCGGCAGCTACGACGGGCGCCCGCTCGACGACCTGTCGAAGGAGACGTACACGTGGTCGCGGGAGGGAGAGAACCTCGTCCTCGTCGGCAGGTTCGGAGCGGTGACCTACGAGCCGATGACGCAGGAGGCACCCCGGTGAACGTCCCCGACTCACCGGCCGAACGCGCCGTCGGCCGTCTGGACGGGTGGGCGGCGCGGATCCGCTCGAACCCGGCGCAGGTCGCCGTCTCGGTCCTCGTCGCGGCGCTGCTCGCCGGTGGCACGTGGCTGGCTGCCCAGGCGGGCGGCGACTGGCTGCAGTCGACCCGGCTCGAGACCCGCTCGATGGCCCTGACCGTCGAGGAGGTGCGTCACCTCTACCAGGACCAGGCTCCGGTCGCGCTCGACCTCGCGCTGCTCGAGGTGCGGGCCGATGCCTTCCAGGACGCGTCCGACGCGGTCACGTCGCGGGGTCTCGCGACGCCCGGCAGCCGGCTCGCTGCCGCGGAGGCGGCGACGCTGCGCAAGACCGCCGGCGAGCTCCGAGCCGGGCTGCAGCAGGCGGGCAGCTCCCTGCTGTCCGCGGACTACGAGCGAGGCGACCACGGGTATGCCGTGAGCTCGCGTCTCGCGGACGCGCTCACCCTGACGGGGGCCGACCCTCAGGGCGTCCAGGACGCCGTCGCCGACGGTGACGCCCGAGCGGCGTGGGCGTTGCGGCTCGCTGCGATGTCGGTCGTCGCCGCGGCCGCCTTCGTCGTCGTCCGCACGGCGGGCCACCGTCACCGGGCGCAGGCAGCGACGCGCCCGCACGCCCAGGGCACGCCTGAGGGCGACGACGACGTCGGGCTCGTGCCCCAGCCGTGGCAGGAGCGGACCCGGGCCCAGCGCCTGGCCGCCGCCGTCGCTCTCGTCGCGTGGCTGCTGCTGCCGGTCCTCACCGCGGCCCAGCTCGTGCTCTCGAGCGGCTCGGCGCGCGACGACGCCGAGTCCTCACGACGGGCGACGACGATCACGGGCTCGCTGCTCGCGAGCCAGCTCTACAGCTCGTTCGCACTCCGGAGCCAGCAGGAGCATGTCCAGCTCGGGATGCTCTCTCTCGCACGGCAGTTCGTCGCCGTCGGAGACGACGTGCCGGGCCAGCCCGAGCTCGCGAAAGCAGACGCCGCCGCGGCGTCGACGTGGGCGCAGGTCGCGGGCGCGATGACGGCGCCTCCCACCGAGTCGGACGGGGTCCCGGCCGACGTCGTCGCGATGGTGACGTCCGAGCCGGCGGACTACGACCGGCTCCTCGCCGCCCAGCACGAGGCGGTCGACTCCTCGCAGCGACGCGGCGACGCGGCGAACCTCATGACCCTCGGCCTCCTCCTCGCCGCGTTCACGGCGACGGCCGCAGCGTTGGCGCGACGACCCGGACGGGCTGGCACGACCGCGACGACGACCGCGGCGCTCATGGCGGCGACGGCCCTCGCCATCGGCGTCGTCGCGGTGGTCCGGTCGCTCGCTTGAGGACGTCGCCGGGCACGTCCTCGGCACGGGCTGGGGGCCGGCGACACGGCATACGCTGACGGCGTGAGCCCCATGCCGAGCGACCTCGACGTCGTCAACGCCAACCGCTACGTGTCGCTGACGACGTTCCGCCGGACGGGAGCTCCGGTGAGCTCGCCCGTGTGGGTCGCCCGCGACGCCGGCGAGCTCGTCGTCATCACCATCGACCCGAGCGGCAAGCTCAAGCGGCTCGCGCACACCGCCCGGGTGGAGCTGCGTCCCTGCGACATCCGCGGGCGCGTGCCCGAGGGGGCGCCGACGTATGCCGGCACGGCCGTCGTCGACCGCAGCCCGGAGGGCGTCGCCGCGGTCAAACGCGCCATGGGCCGCAAGTACGTCATGGCGCGGCTGGGTGACGCCCTGGCCGCAGTCACCGACCGGGTGCGGCCGCGTGGCCCGCGCGCCGGCATCCGGATCACACTCGGCTGAGCCGTCGCAACCCTGTACAGATCGTTTCCGCGCGCCGCTGACCTGCGGTTATGTTGTCGATCATGAGTCCCACGGCAGGAGCCCGGCTGGTCCAGCGCCAGCTCGGCGTCATGCTGCGCAGCAAGGTCGCGGGCGATGATGCGCCCGACCGCGCGCAGCGGATCTGGGGTGCCCAGGGAGAGCGGTGGTTCACGCCCGACGACCCGGTGTGGCGAGTGCACGCGGACGCCTCGATGTTCCCGGCGGGCGTGACGTCGCTGCTGCTCCAGATGCTGCACCCGATGGCGATGGCCGGGGTGGCCGGCCACAGCGGCTACAAGAGCGATCCGTGGGGGCGCCTCCAGCGCACGAGCCACTACCTCGCGACGACGACCTTCGGCACGATCGAGCACGCCGAGGAGGCCATCGCCATGGTCCGCTCGATCCACGAGCGGGTGCGCGGCAAGGACCCCCTCGGCCGGCCCTATCGCGCTGACGACCCGCACCTGCTCATGTGGGTGCACGCCGCCGAGATCGACTCCTTCCTCCGCGGCTACCAGACCTTCGGCGACACGCCCCTGACCGACGACGAGGCCGACGTCTACGTCGCTCAGGCCGGCATCCCGGCCGGACGGCTCGGCGTCATCGACCCGCCCACCTCGGTCGCCGAGCTGCGGGCCGTCCTCGCCTCCTACCGTCCCGAGCTCGAGACGTCGCCGGCCGCCCGCGAGGCCGCGCGCTTCCTCCTGCTCGACCCGCCGCTGCCCTTCTACGCCCGACCTGGCTATGGGACCCTCGCCTCCGGAGGCGTGTCCCTGCTGCCCGGGTGGGCGCGCGAGATGCTTGGTATCCCGCTGCCCGGCGTCGTCTCGACGCTCGTGGCGCGGCCGCTCGGGCACCTCGGCACGGCGGCGGTGCGCTGGGGCATGGCCGGGCTCGCCGAGCGGCGCCCGTCCGACACCCCTCCCGACACCCCGTCGGGCTCCCCCAGACCCCCCGACGAGCCGGATGACCTCGTCGGGGCCCAGGCCGCCAGCTGAGCGGCCACCTTTGACCGGGCCGGGTTGCACTCAAGAAGCGGGTGCACCCGGCCCGGCGCCTACCTCCCGACGACGGACCGATGTCGTCACCCGATGGCGTATGCCGTGGGCTGGCTCATCGGGTGGCCCGACGTCGCGCGGCCTGCCGCGCGAGCGGGCCCCGGTCAGTAGGCTGCGGATGTGCCCAGACTCGTGCTCACCGTCATCGGCGACGACCGCGCCGGCCTCGTCAGTGCCCTCGCGGACGTCGTCACCGCGCACGACGGCAACTGGGAGGACAGCCAGCTCGCGGAGCTCGCCGGCAAGTTCGCCGGCATCGTCGTCGTGGGTGTGCCCGGTGAACGGGTGGACGCGCTGACGGCCGCGCTGCGTGAGCTCGACGGGCTGCTCGAGGTGGCCGCCCATCCGGGCGCCGAGGCCTCGGGCGTTGCTGATGACGCCGACGCGCAGCGGCTGACGATCGACCTGCTCGGCAACGACAGCCCGGGCATCGTGCGCGAGGTGTCGTCGGTGCTGAACCGGCACGAGCTGTCGATCGAGACGCTGACGACCGGGACGCGCGAGGCGCCGATGGCCGGCGGGCTGCTCTTCGAGGCGCACGTCGTCGTGCGGGTGCCGGGCGGGTCGGACTCGGCCGCACTGCGGGCGGACCTCGAGCGACTCGCCACCGAGCTGCTCGTCGACATCGCCGTCGCCTGACGGCGGCCTGCGGCCCTGGCCGCCGCGGCTGTGCATTGGGTCATCAGGTGACTCAGCGCGTCGTGGCGGCTGCCTGGGGATGACGATGGGGCCCGCCTCGCGATGCGAGCTCGGGCCCCGTGACGGTTCACGTACCACAACGGGCCAACCGCCGAAGTCTGCGTCGTCGGTGGACGACTCCCTCCAGTGGAGACCCGCGCACGCGCGCGAATGTCCGAATTCGTGAGACCTTGCGGGACTCTTGCGCGGCTCTTGCGGCGGTGGCGCACGGTCGGGGCGCGGAGGCTTCGGTGCGGCATACGGCCAGGACGGCATACGGGCTCGGAGCGCGGCTCCTCTTGTGCGCAGGGGGGACCACGAGCAGTCTGAGGACATGGACGCTGCAGCCGACGTCGCGATCTCCCACGCCCCGACCGGGCCGACCGGGCACGTGAAGGCGGTCCCCATCGCGGACTACGGGTTCCTGTCCGACGGTGAGGTGACGGCCCTCGTGGCACCGGGCGGTGACGTCGACTGGATGTGCGTGCCGCGCCTCGACTCCCCGAGCGTCTTCGGGGCGGTGCTCGGGCGGCACTCGGGCCGCTTCCGGCTCGGGCCGTCCGACGTCAGCGTGCCGACGGCGCGGCGCTACCTGCCGGGCACCATGGTGCTCGAGACGAGCTGGGGCACCCCGACGGGCTGGATCATCGTCCGCGACGTGCTGCTCATCGGACCGTGGCGCCACGACGAGGACGTGTCGCCGAAGCACCGGCGCACGCCGATGGACTACGACGCGGAGCACACGTTGCTGCGGACGATCCGCTGCGTGTCGGGCGAGGTGCAGACGGTGATGGAGTGCGAGCCGGTGCTCGACTACGGGCGCCAGCCGGTGACGTGGGACTACACCGACCTGGGCTACCACCAGGGCCGCGCGACCGGCGCGGGGTCGGATGTGGTCCTCACGCTGACGACGGACCTGCGGCTCGGCTTCGAGGGCGGGCAGGCCGCTGCGAGAACGCTGCTCCGGGAGGGCGACGTCCGCTACATCGCGCTCTCGTGGGGTGAGAAGGCGCCGCCGACCGACTTCGGGCAGGCGTACCAGCGACTCGTGTGGACGGCCCATCACTGGCAGCACTGGCTCGCCCGCGGTCGCTTCCCCGACCACCCGTGGCGCAGCTACCTCCAGCGAAGTGCCCTGACGCTCAAGGGACTGACGTATGCGCCGACGGGCGCGATCGCCGCCGCGTCGACGACGTCGCTGCCGGAAACCATTGGTGGGGAGCGCAACTACGACTACCGCTACACGTGGATCCGTGACGCGACCTTCGCGCTGTGGGGGATGTACTCGCTCGGGTTCGACTGGGAGGCCGTCGACTTCTTCTCGTTCATCGCCGACATGGCCGAGCGCGACGAGGACCTGCAGATCATGTACGGCATCGGCGGGGAGCGTGAGCTGCCGGAGTTCGAGCTCGACCACCTGTCGGGGTATGCCGGGTCGCGGCCTGTGCGCATCGGCAACGCCGCGCACTCCCAGGTGCAGCACGACGTCTGGGGCGCGCTCCTGGACTCGGTCTATCTCCACTCCAAGGTCGCCGACCACCTCGACGGGCGCATCTGGCCGATCCTCGGCAAGCAGGTCCGGTCGGCGCTCAAGCACTGGCAGGAGCCGGACGCCGGCATCTGGGAGGTGCGCGGCGAGCTCAAGCACTTCACGTCGTCAAAGATCATGTGCTGGGTCGCGGTCGACCGCGGGGCAAAGCTTGCGTCGATGATCGGCGAGGACTCGCAGGCGGCGGAGTGGGAGCTGGCCGCCGAGGGGATCAAGGCCGACATCCTGGAGCACGGCGTCGACGAGCGTGGGGTGCTGACGCAGTACTACGGGGCGGACGCGCTCGATGCCTCCCTGCTGCTCGCGCCGCTCGTGCGCTTCCTGCCGCCGGACCACCCGGTGATCCGAGCGACGGTGCTGGCCATCGCGGACGAGCTGACGGTCGACGGGCTGGTGCTGCGCTATCGCGTCGACGAGACCGACGACGGCTTCTCCGGCGAGGAGGGGACCTTCACGATCTGCTCGTTCTGGCTCGTGTCGGCGCTGTCGGAGATCGGCGAGCACAAGCGGGCGCACGAGCTGTGCGCGAAGCTGCTCTCCTTTGCCGGGCCCCTCGAGCTGTATGCCGAGGAGATCGACACCCACACCGGGCGCCACCTCGGGAACTTCCCGCAGGCGTTCACCCACCTGGCCCTCATCAACGCGGTCATGCACGTCATCGCCACCGAGACGGGCGGCGAGCTGCCTCCCCGCTGACGCCCCGGACCGCGCTTCGTCGCCATACGGAGAACCGATCCGGCCCTCCGGGTCGACAGTAGAGATGTGTCACCGCTCGTCGCTCCCGACGACCAGAGCCTCCTCGAGGCGCTGGCCTCCGGGGACGTCGGCGCCCTCGAGAGGCTCTACGAGCGTCACGCACCGTGGCTCTCGGTCCGGCTGATGCGGCGCTGCAACGACCGTGAGGTCGTGGCTGACGTCCTCCAGGACACCTTCGTCGCCGTGTGGCAGGGGGCCCGGCGCTACCGGGGGACGGGCGAGGTCGGCGCCTGGATGTGGGGGATCGCGATCCGACGGCTCGTCAGTCGTCTCCGGTCGCGCCGGGACGTCGTGCTCCTGCGCGACCCGGGGGCCTCCGGCACTGCCTCGCCCACCGCCGAGGACGAGCTGCTCCTCGGCGTCGAGTACGGCGACCTCGGTCGGGCGATGGCCGCCCTGTCCCCCGAGCTGCGCGCCGTCATGCAGGCGACCGTGCTCGACGGCCTCACCACCCGGGAGGCCGCGCGACTGCTGGGCATCCCCCAGAACACCGTCAAGACGCGGGCACACCGCGCGAGGGCGCGCCTGCGGGCGAGCCTGCTGGAAGGAGCCTCGTCATGATTACGCGCCACGTGCGGCCGGACGACCTGCGCGCCTGGGTCCGCGGCGAGGCCGACGCCGTCACGTCGATGTCGCTCGAGCAGCACCTGCTGCGGTGCCCGCAGTGCCAGGCGGGTGTCGCGGCCGAGCTGCCCCCGATGGCGTATGCCGTCAGCTCCCTTCCCGACGTCACGCCCCCTTCGGAGGCGGCAGGTGCCGAGCAGCCTGAGCCACCAGCGCTTTCCGAGGTTCCGAACGCGCCCGACCTGCCGGACGCGCCCGACCTGCCGGACCTGGCGGCCGTCTGGGGCGCCGTACGCGACGAGATCGAGGTGCCACGCGTGTCGCTGCTGGAGCGGCTCCTCGCGCGCCTCGGCCTTCCGCCCGGCGACGCGATGCTCGTGGCCGCGGCGCCGGCGCTGCGCGGGTCGTGGATCTGCGCGGTCGCCCTCGCCGTCGCCTTCGCGGTCGGCGGGGCCGTGGCGGCGCGCAACGGCAGCGTCATGATCTTCCTCGTCGTGGCGCCGCTCGTGCCGGTGCTGGCCGTGGCGGCGGCCTTTGGCCCGGAGGGCGGGCCGGCGCTCGAGCAGGAGAGCTCGGCGCCGTACCCGCTCGCACGCCTGCTCCTGCTCCGGACCGCCGCCGTGCTCCTCGCGGCCCTGCCCGTCGTCCTCGTCGGCCAGTTCGTCTTCCCGGAATCGGCGGCGTGGGTGTGGCTCCTCCCGGCGCTGGGATTCACCGCGGCGGTGCTCGCTCTCTCGACGTGGTTCGGGCCGTGGCGTCCGGCGAGCGCCATCACCGTCGTCTGGGTCATCGCCACCGGCGCGGCCTCCCGCCTCGACACGATCTGGGCCGTCTTCGCGCCGCAGTACCTCGTCCTCTACGTCCTCATGCTCCTCATCGGGCCGCCCGTCCTCGTCCTCCGAGCCCGGCGACTCGGCACGATCGGAAGGATCGCGTCATGACCGCAACCAGCTCGACCCCGGTCTCCCTGCGCGGTGTCACCAAGCGCTACCGCTCACTCGCGGCCCTCGACGACGTCGACCTCGACCTCGGGCCCGGCATCACCGGACTGCTCGGTCCGAACGGCGCCGGCAAGACGACGATGCTCCGCGTCATGGCGACCGTGCTGCGACCCGACGCCGGCGAGGTGCGGCTCCTCGGCCGCGACCCGAGCCAGCCGGATGCCCGCACCGAGGTCAGGCGGCGGCTCGGCTACCAACCGCAGGAGCTCGGCTTCCCGCGCGGGTTCTCCACCTTCGCCTTCGTCAACTACATGGCAGTCCTCAAGGAGTGGGCCGACCGTGGATCTCGTACCACCGAGGTGAGACGAGTGCTCGACCTCGTCGGCCTCGGCGACGTCGCGACGAAGCGGATCAGTCGTCTCTCGGGTGGGCAGCGGCGCCGGGTCGCCCTGGCCCAGGCCCTGCTCGGCACCCCGGAGCTGTTGGTCCTGGACGAGCCGACGACGGGGCTCGATCCCGAGCAGCGCGCGTCCTTGCGGGGCGTGCTCGCCGACATCGCCGCGACGTCGACGATGGTCATCTCGACGCACCAGACCGAGGACGTCGCCGCGCTGTGCCGCCGGGTCGTCGTGCTCGACGCCGGGCGCGTGCACTTCGACGGCACGGTGCCCGAGCTCGTGTCGCTCGCAGCCGGACGTGTCTGGATGGCCGCGGCCCCGGATGCCGCGGCGCAGGCGTCGTGGCGCACCGCGTCCGGGCGCTATCGCAACGTCGGGGAGAGCGTGCCGCGGGGGGCCGAGCTCGTCGAGCCCAGCCTCGAGGACGCCTACCTGCTGCTCCGGGGCGCAACGGCCGCCGCCACCGCTGACGCCACGACCTCGGCGGAGGTGGCGTGATGACCACCACCCCGCAGGACGCCCTCACCGTGACGACCGCCCTCGCCCCGCATGGCGGCTACCGCAGCCCGTTCGCCGCGCTCGCCCGCATCGAGGCATGGCGCTTCGCCCGACACCCGATGTTCCTCGTGGGCACGGCACTGGGCGTCGTCTTCACGGCCATGGCCCTCAACGAGCAGGCACACCAGGTCACCAGCGACTCGCTCAGCCTGCCCGTCGTCGCCCTGACGGTGGGGGTGGCCTCGATGATCACCGCCTACCACCTGACGCGGTCCTTCCACGGGGCCGGCGAGCTGCTCGAGGCGTCGCCCACCTCCGTCACGACGCGGACGGCCGCGCTCTGCCTGATGGCTGGTGTCCCTGCGCTCGTCGCCTCGGCGTGGCTCGTCCTCTACTACGCCATCGGCCCGTCGGCGTTGAGTGCGCCGGAGTGGATGTACGGCCCCTTGTCGCACGCGGCGGTCGCGGCGGTCCTCGTCGAGAACTCGGTCGCGACGGCCGTCGGCGGCACCCTGCTCGGCATCGCGGCCGGCCGGTGGTGGCGGTTCCGTGGGGCATCGGCGGTCCTCGTGCTGGCGGTGGTCGTCTGGACGATCGGCGTCCTCGGCGCCTTCAGCACCACCGAGGGGGCACCGCCAGCGTGGTTCCGCTGGGTCCGCCTCTTCGCCCCCGTGGGCTACTTCTCGTCGGCATCGGCCGACTACGTCACGGTCACCAGCCTGACCGGGTCGCCGGCGTGGTACCTCGCCTGGGTCATCACCCTCTGCGCCCTCGCGGCCCTCGCCGCACTGCTGTGGCGGTCGGAGGGCCGGACCCGGCGGCGGCTCGTCCGCATCGGCGCGGTGACCCTCGCGCTCTCGGTGATCGCCTATGGTCTCGCCTCCGCCACCGGCCTCAGCCAACCGGTGCGCTCCTACCCCGACGGCCACAGCGTGGTCGTGACGCGATGATCCACTCGCGCGTCCTCGGGCCGGCCGCGGGCATCCCGTGGCGGCCCGTGGCGGCCCTGACCTCAGTGGGACTGCTGCTGCTGGGGGTCGCGGCGACGTGGACCACCAGCGCCGTGGCGGGCACGGCGCTGGTGGTGGGCGTGGCCGCCCTCGCCGCGGCGACGGCATACGTCCTCGACGAGGCGGCAGCCGAGGCAGTGGGGGCCGCGCCCATCTCCCTGCGGAGGCGCAGCCGAGCCCGACTCGTCGTCGCCGGTGGGGTGCTCGTCGCGGGGTCGATGGGGGTCGCCGCTCTGGCGGTCACAAGCGGGTTGAGCGCTCGGTTAGGGGTCATGGTGTGGCTGACCGGCTGCGTGCTTGTGGCCGTCGCCGCGGCCGCTGCCCTGCGTCGGCACGTGCCCGAGCCCGGGGACGCGGTCGGCGGCGCACTGCTGACGGTGGTCATCGCGCTGGCCGTCGTGAACCCGCTCTCGCGCTGGGTCGACGTCTTCCCGAGTGAACCGGACGCACGGTGGGCAAGCTCGTTCGTGCTGTGGGGTGGCGTCGTCGCCGTCTGCCTGGCGGTGCTGACGCGCGCGACCCGGGACCCGCTCGCCTGACGATCGGCGGCGCTGGTGTTCGATTCGCCGGTGGCGATGGGCCGGCGAGCCGTAGCGTGCACCCAGGGGGCCGAGGCGACCGGAAGGCGCACCATGATGCAGTTCGAGGTCGACCCGAGCCGGATGGCCCTGCTCAGCATCGACGTCCAGAACGTCTTCGTCGAGATGGCGGCGGACGCGCCCGCCGTCGTCGAGCGCATCAACCGTCTGGCGGAGGTATGCCGTGTGGCCGGCATCCCGGTCATCCACGTGCGGCACGCGGTGGCCGAGGGCGCCGATCTCGGGATCCTCGGGGAGATGTTCCCGCCGGTGCGGGAGGGGATGCTCGACCGCACGTCCCACACCGCCGCATTCCACGAGTCGCTGGTCATGGACCCGTCCGACCACGTGCTCGAGAAGCCGCACTTCGGCGCCTTCCACGACCCCGACCTGCTGACTCGGCTCGAGTTGCTCGGCGTCGACACGATCATCATCACCGGGATCGAGACGAACGTCTGCTGCGAGACGACGGCCCGCGAGGCGATGGTCCGTGACGTGCGCGCGTTCTTCATCAGCGACGCCACGACCACCGGCGGGGTGCCGGGGATGGAGGTCGCCGAGGTGCAGCGCGCCTCGCTGGCCACGGTCGGCACCTTCTTCGCCCAGGTCGCCACGACCGACGAGATGATCGACTGGATCGGTGCTGCGTCTGAGTCCACCGAGCGATAAGCGGTCGACTCGTCAGTGGGTGGGTGACGGCCGCCGAGGCGAAGGGTGGAGACTGGGGGTTCGGCGACTGCACCACGAAGGAAGCGGATGACTGCCCATGTCTGACCAGGAGACGTTCGTGACTCCGAAATTCGCCCAGCCCTACTGGGCGAAGCACGCCTACGAGGTACTCGTGGAGACCGCGGGTCGCTACAACGCCGTCATCACCTACTCCGAGCTCGCCGAGGAGGTCCAGCGTCGCTCGTCACTGCGGACCAAGTCGCAGATGCGCAACTGGATCGGTGCGCTGCTCGCTGATCTGGTCAAGGTCAACCACGTGCGCAACGAGCCGCCACTCGCGTCACTGGTCGTCCGCAAGGACGACGGACAGGTCGGCGCCGGCTACGACGAGGCGCTTCGTGTCGCTGGCGAAGCCCCCATCACGGATCCGCTCGAGCGCGAGAACAGCGCGGCTGCCGCACGGCTCGAGTGCTACCGGCACTGGGGAGCCGACGTGCCCGCTGATGCGGTGCCGACGCTGACGGCCAAGGCCCGCGTCGTCCGGGCGAGCACGCCGCGTGCGACGGCTGCCACGGAGGCTCGACGCGGTGCGGTCTGCCCGACCTGCTTCATGGAGATGCCGGTCTCCGGCCCCTGTCCCAACTGCGACTGACGCGAACCCCTAACGCTGAACTCAGGGCGAACTAAGCCCGGGAGTCCCACGGGATTCTCGGCTCCGGTCGCGTTGCCGCGAGATGGTTCCACACGCGGTCCTCCTGCGCGCCCTGTGCGTCGTCGGATACCTGTTGAGGCTTCTGCGACGCACCGGGTCCGCTCGTCGCTGCGCCATGGGGATCGTGGTGATCTGCCGCAACTCGACCTCATCGCTCCTCAGCGGGGACACCGAGGCCGCCTGCTGCCTGCACTGCTGCGGCTGCACAGGTTCGACTCGGGTAAGCACTCAGGAGGCCATCGGCATGCTGCCGCTAGTCAATCTTCGGCGCGAGTGCACGTCGCCACAGGGTGAGCCGACGGGCGTCGCCCTGCATATCGGTCTCGACCTCGCGGCACACGCCCGCAACCTCTCGGTCGACGTTCTTTACCTCGTCTCCGGGCGACATCGACTTGAGCGAGGCCATCGGTTACCGCGAGCGTCGCCAACCGAAGTCGCCTGCTGGAGCCACAAGTCAATTTTCCCAACGATTTGGACCGCGCCCGGTTGCTCGACCTCGCCCGCTCGACGGTTTGCGACGTTGAGGACCACCGTCGGATACTGCTGCGCGACCACTTCTGGGACCAGGTCGGCCATCGACCGCTGGCGTGTAGACCAATGCGACAGGCATGGCCAACGGACAGGTGTCGTCCGGTCCCCTCATCGGTCTGCCGACGCAGGGCCGGCTGTGGCGGTAGCGCGCGGTTCTCTTGGGTCGAGATTCAGCTGGTGGAGTCGCGGGGTGTCAGGCTCCTCGAACGCGACCCTTGTGCGCAAGTACAAGAGAGCCTCCGCGACTCCGGCAGGGTTCTCGCGTATTGCGCACTCCCAAACACGAGTGACATGCCATCCGGCCTCAATCGCGAGCCTGGTGGATCGCATGTCGCGTTCGGCATTCCTCTGCATCTTCTGCTCCCAGAGAGCCGCGTTTGGCCCAGTCCAGGGGGTGGTGCGGCCGTGGGCTGGACATCCATGCCAGAAGCACCCGTCAACGAAGACAGCCAAGCGTCCGCGCGGAAGTACAAAGTCAGGGGTACAGCCAGTTTGGATCCGGCGGTGGAGGCGGAAACGTCCGCCCGCGGCGTGGATTGCGCGACGCAGCGCCACCTCCGGTGCGGTGTTCTTTGCCTTACGACCCGCTAAGTGGCGACCAGCGCGCGTGGACTCCCACTGAGACATGCCTTCAAGGTATGGGATCGGGGCGAGTACCCCGGCTCATACGCTTGAGACGGTATGCCACCACTGGCGGATCTCGTCCTTGAATGCTTTCGAGGCCTCCTCAGCCGAGACCTCGATTCGACTGTCCCACCGGACTCGCCATACGTCGATGTCCCCAACCCGGAGTGGATTCGTCGGGAGCTGGCCACCAAATCCTACGTGAAGGGCGACCTGCCGCTGATACGCGACGGCAAACGCGATCAACTGGTAGAGGTCGGCTCGAACCCAGGACCCCTCCCAGACCTTGTACTTGACATCGCCGATGGCGGAGTCGCCAAGGAGGAGATCGGGATTGACCGTCAGCGACGTCCCTGTCAAACGACGCCTACCCTTCGTGACGGCGATGCTGGGAGCCAGCGACTCGGCAGCAAGTGCTCGCAAGGCGTTTTCGACGGGCAGGGGTGTAGGGAGAAGGAATGAGGAAACGGGCGTTGGCCCGCTGTCTACGCCAGTGCCGAGTCCTGCGAGGACGAGGCGGGCGAGGGCTATGGCGTCAATGTAGCGTGCAGAGGTACGGTCAGGTTCGGCCCGGAGGTCGGCTGGCTGTAGGGGGCCGATGCCCTCCATGTGATAGGTCGCGACGCGGGCCCTTCGACGTAGGTCCGCGCGCATGACTCGGTTGCGGCCAAGCAGACGAGCTGCGGCGGCGAGGATGCGGTTCAGCGGCGTGTCGACCGTGAACTCCTCGAACTCACACGGGAACCGTAACTGTCCTATGGCTACCGCTATGGCCGACCGGGGCGCATCCATTCGCCCGCGCAAAGTGGTGAGTTCAGATCTCTCGAGTACGTAGAAACTCCTTAGGCCGCCTCTAATGAGGCTCTCGAGCGTATGGAGGTACCAGGACGCTAGAACGTCCTGGAGGCTTTGCGAGTTGGAGATGGGGACCGTGGCGGGTGCTGTCTTCGGGAGAGAACCACCCAGGCGCAGGAGGAAGATCAGGTGGTCGAGCGGAATCTTTGGCCGCACATTGAGTCGCGCCCCCGGGAGGCCGACGACACCTACGGCATTGGCCACACGAACGCGCCAGTTCACCCCGTCTGTGGTCGCGCACTCGATCAGCGTCCGATCGGACTCGTCAGCACTACTGTTCTGGTCGTTGCCGCCCCAGGCGAGCCGTCGCCCGATTGCGCGAAGCGCCACGGCCTGCTCGCGAGTGAGCGGCAACATCGTCGCCGCGGACTCGGTGATCTCTAGGTCCAGTTGAGTTGTCACGTCACGGCCGAGGGCCAGAACGCATCGACAGTGAAGCGTGCCAACTCGTCAGGTAGATCGAAAAGGTACTCCTCGATAAGTGGTCGAATCTGACGAAGCCACACCTGATTCAGACGGCCAGATGTCATCCCGCGCTCGTCCATTAAGAAGGTGTGGCCAATGGTGTGGTGTCGGTCCAAAAGCTGGGTGAGCTGGTCGTTGAGCTCGTTGAAGCCCACTACCAGTTCGGGGACCTCATTGTCATGGTCTTGGTAGAAGGCCTCGAGTGCCTCTCCTGAAGGCGCCAGCTCGAAGATCATGAAGCGACGTCGAACGGCCGCGTCGATACTTCGGATGCTGCGGTCCGCAGTGTTCATCGTGCCGATAAGCAAGATCTGGGGCGGCAGGGCGAATCCAGGCGTATGCAGCAGATCGACTGGTTCACCGCGGCGCTCAATGGCAAAGAGCAGCTCGCCAAGGACTCTAGGCAGGTTGGCCCGGTTCATCTCATCCATGATTAGGACACGCGGCCGCTCGTCCGGCGCGGTACCCGCTGGATTGCACGCTGCTGCCACCCTACGCAAGACGCCCGGCTCCACTTTGAATGTCAACACCCCGGCGTCCGAGGTCGCAGGACGTAGGCCCTCGACAAAGTCCTCATAGCCATATGTCGCATGCAGCTGAACCGTGGTCACCCGTGCGGTATCACCTCCGGTGAGGTAGCCCGCTAGCGCCTGCGCAGTATGTGTCTTGGAGGTACCTGGCGGTCCGGCCAGGATGATTTGTGGCTGGTCTGACTCAAGCACCTCCAGCATGTCGAGCAAGAGATCGTCCACGAGTCCTGTGTGTTGGTGGAGCGATGTTAGGTCGGTTTGCACGTCAGGGGCCGCGGGAGTCGTCTTGGTCGCCGGCGCCTCCTCATCCAGCCCTCGGATCAATGCCACCGTGTGCTTCAGTGCGGGTTCGGTCAGCTCACCCTTGGCGTCCACAGCATCCAACACGTCGAGCAACGCCTCCCACTTCGATCCACCTCGCCCAGACTTCAAGGAATCCTCAAGGCTCTGGCTCCGGAGCGGGTTTGAGACGTAAGGGTCAGTGGAGTTCCCCAGACGGCGAGCAATTGCAGGAAATTTGGCAGTCGTGTATTTGGCGAAACTGCGCGCCGTGAAGTAATCGTCGCCAAGGTCTCGGAGCGCTCGTGAGTCGGGGACGTCCATGATGTGCTTCAGAAGTAGCTGCGTGAGGAGCGCATAACGCTGGGAGACCTGCGCCTCGGCGTCGATGACTATGGCAATCTTTGACCTAATTTCGTTCGGTAGCTGATCCGGCTCGTCCTCGGGCCTTTCCCACAGGTCCGTAAGCGCCCCGATTCCAGCCTGATACGCGCTTTCGCTGTCCACACCATGCCCTTCCCTCGTTGACCCGAGAGAGGCTAGCGCGCCTGGACCGCGACGTCTGCCAAAAGCAAATCATCGAGAGTCTTGGCCCTTCAGAGCACTCGCGACTGCGGACGCGACGTGGAAGGCGAGCATTGGTGGCACGGCATTGCCCACCTGGCGGTACCTGGCACTCTGTGGCCCCTGCCAGTCCATGTCCCGAGGAAACGACTGGAGAGCGGCCGCCTCCTCAACCGTGATACGGCGCATCCGAGCGTGGTCGGGAAGCCCGTCCAGCGGCGGCAGGCCCTCAACGACCACCCGCCGGTGGTACTCAACAATCCATGGCGTCTTCGAGTGTTCGAGCTGGTCGAGGTCGATCACAGGAGTACGGTTGCCGCCCATGGACGCGGGGAGCGTGGGGGCAGGGCGCTCCAGATCTATAAGACGTCCTTGGCCGTTGAACAACATCCCAGCAAAAGGGGAGCGGCGCTTCACTGGGTTTCTGGCAAGGGTCACCTTGGCCGTGCAGACCGACTCGTTTCCAGGTCTCCCGAGCGGGGGCATGCTGCGAAGCACCGCGCCCGCGGCGGGCGGCGCAGACACAGTGGGCGGCGATGAGAAGTCGACTGCGGGGCTGCCCTTCGGCAGCCCAATGAGGAACATCCGTTCCCGAGCCTGGGGCGTACCCCAGTGGGACGCGTTGAGGACAAACAACTCGACGTCATAGTCGCCGCGTGCGCTGTCCTTCATCCTTTGGATGATCTCTGACCACCGGCGATTCCTTGCTAACCCCGCGACATTCTCGAGCACGAAGGCACGCGGGCGCACTCGCGCTACCACATCTAAAAACTCAAAGACGTGCTTGGACCGTGGATCTGCAGGGTTCATGCGACCGGCAACCGAGAAGCCCTGGCAAGGCGGCCCGCCGATAACCAAGTCGGCTTGACCAGCACCGAGTTCTTTGCCAGCCTCCCGCACATCTCCGCAAACGGCTTGATGGCCCTCGAAGCGTTCAGCCGCGGCGCGCCACAGGGGATCTTCCACCTTCACGATCCGGTTGTAGGTATCCACGGCGTGCTGATCGAAATCGTTCGCCCAAACGGGTCGGAACCCGGCCTGGGCGAAGCCAAGGTCCAAACCTCCGCAGCCGGAGTACAACGACACGAAGGTTCCCAAGTCGCCTGACACCCCACGTGCACTATGCGATTTCGTCATGAGCCCATCCTATCTGTCGCTGACACGTCTATGGGACACCGATAGCCTTCGAGCGTGTCGCCTCCGCCCACTGCCGATGGCCCGTTCAACCAGACCCTCGCGGAGCTGCTCCATGACTTGCGCATGACGGCGGGCCTCTCCCAAGAAGTGCTGGCGACCGAACTCCGGTGGGACCAGGCAACCGTCTCTCGCATCGAGACGGGTCGCCGCCGGGTGGAGGTCGCGGAACTCCTGGCGTGGGTGCATGCAACGAATTCGAATCCGAACCTCGTGCTCCGGCAGATCGATGCAGCCTGGAGGCGAACGGCGTACTGATCCGCCGGCCGCAGCGATCCAAGGCGGCGATGGTGCGCTGACATGAAAGCATCCTTATGTAGAGCACCGACAGAGGCGGACCGAGGGGGGCACCTCATGGAGCCGGCCGCACTGCCGGATGCGCCACGTGCGATGGCTGCTCTAGCAAGTCTCAAGTAGTTGGCAGCCCGCCAGACCCGATCCAGCGGTGTCGACAGTCGTCGACGAGGACCAAAACGGGCTCTCGTGTCACAACTGCGGCTGGCGCGGACAGCACCTCGGTCTCCATGCGCACCGAGACCATGGAATGACTGCCTTGCAGTACAAGCTCGACCACGGGCTGCGCCGCTCAAAGGGCTGGTGGCGGCAGCGGTACGCGACAAGCTCGTGGAGCGCTCTTCTGCCCAGCTTGAGAGCCGGTCGGGGTTCCTGGCCAGCCGGGACACCCGCCAAGCCACCGCAGCCCGGATCGCCGATCGGAGGCCACTCTCCCCCGCTGGCGCGGCCGCCTCGGCGGCGGCCGCAGGCCGGCATCGCGGGTCGCGCCGTACCGAGATCGTCGTAGTCGCGCAGAGTCCGAACCCAGGCCTCGGGGAGACGAAACACGAGTCAGGCTTTCACGTGTCGACAACGCTCGAAAATGAGGCAGATCCGACGTTCTAAATCGAGGCCACCGGTTCGTGGTTTCTAGTCTGCCGTGTCCTGGGTTCTGATGCTGGGCAGCGTGTCGATGCCGCGGTTGCGGAGCCGGTAGCTGGCGCCTTTGAGGGTCAGGACGTCGGCGTGGTGCACGACGCGGTCGATCATCGCGGCGGCGACGGCCTGGTCACCGAAGACACCTCCCCAGCCGCTGAACGGCAGGTTGGAGGTGAGGATCAGCGAGGCGTGTTCGTAGCGGGATGAGACGAGCTGGAAGAACAGGTTCGCGGCGTCTTGCTCGAAGGGCAGGTAGCCGACCTCGTCGACGATGATCAGTCCGTAGCGCCGTAGCCGCGCGAGCTCTTGCGGGAGCCGGCCGGCGCGGTGGGCCTCGGTCAGGCGGGTGACCCACTCGGTCGCGGTCGCGAACAGGACCCGATGTCCGTGGTGCGCGGCGGTGATCCCCAGGCCGGTTGCCAGGTGGGTCTTGCCGGTGCCGGGCGGGCCGAGCAGCACGACGTTGCGGGCCTCGGTGAGGAAGCCGCCGGAGGCGAGTGCGGCGATCTGCTGACGGACCGCGGGTTGAGCGTCCCAGTCGAACTCTTCGATCGTCTTCCTTGCGGCAAACCCGGCGGCCCGGATGCGTAGCTGTGCGCCGGATGCGTTGCGGGCTGCGACTTCACGGTCCAGCACTGCGGCGAGGTACTCCTCGTGGGTCCATCCCGCGTCGCGGGCGTGGTCGGCCAGCCGCGCGGCGGCCTCGATGATCCGGGGCGCCTTCAACGCCGACGCCAAGTAGGTCAGCTGCTTGAGCGGCTCGCTGCCGTTGCTCTTCGCCTTGTTGGTCCTGGTGGTCATCAGGCCACCTCACCATCGGCGAGCCCGCCGTCGAGGAGCCCGAACGCGCGGTCGTAGTCGGCCAGGTCCCGCGCCAAGCCCTCTTGGGGATCCGGCGCTGGTCGGGGTCGCTGGAACTGCTCGCGCAGCACCTTGGCCGCGGCGACGTGGACGGGATCGGTGATGGTCATGCCGCGTGCCCAGACTCGGTCGTGAGCGGCGACGAGGCGTCCTTCGTGGCGCACCTCGACCCTGGCCAGGTCCGCGGTCACGTCGACGAACCGGCCGATCACCGCCGGGTCGACCGAGTAGTCCGAGGAGTCGACGCGGACGTAGTAGTCACGACCCGAACGGACCCGGTTAACCCAACCCACGGTCGGCGCCACGGGCGGCAGGGGAAGCATCGCCGCCCTGTCGACATCGAGCAGCTCGACCGGACGAGCCTTGGTGGTGCGCACGATTCGGGCGTTCGCGATGGTGAGCCAGTCGGCGAACTGGGTGTTGAAGTCGGCCGGTGACTCGAAGGTCCGGGCCGGCATGAAGGAGGTCTCGAAGAACCCGTTGCGACGCTCCACCACGCCCTTGGACTCGGGGTCGTAGGGCTTCAACCGCTGCAGCGTGGTAGCCAGTGTGCCGGTGAACGCCCCCACGCCTTCGGCGTGCCTCTTGCCGCGGCCGATGCCGGACTCGTTGTCCCAGATCAGCCTGCGTGGGACTCGGCCCAGCTGCTGGAGCAGCACCCACATGCCGAGCAGCAGATCCTCGGTGTGCCGAGTCGGGATCATCCGGCCGACCATGAACCGTGAGTGGGCCGCGGTGATCACCATGACCGGCAGCAGGACCTTCGAGCCGTCCTCGAGCGGGATCTTCTTGGGCGGGAACCACAGGTCGCACTGCGCCGCGTCCCCGGGCAGCCACGTCAACCGGTCCGCGGGGTCGACCGGCCGATACTGCGGACGCAGTCGTTGGACGTTGTCACGGAACCACGTGATCGACCCGCCCCAGCAGACCCGCTCGGCGATCACCGTGGCCGGCATGTCCGGCGTCGCCGCGAGCAGTTGCCGCACCAGCGACTCGAACGGCGTGAACGACGTCGGCACCGCCGGCCGCTCGTACTTCGGCGGCCGATCCGAGGCCAACGCCCGCGCCACCGTCGACCGTCCGACCCCGAGATCCTTCGCTACCTGGCGCTGCGGAACACCGTCCGCGACCAGCCGCCGGATCAGAGCCCAATCCTCCACTGAGATCACCCAACCAATCTGTCTGGGTGGCCTCGTTTTCGACCGTCGCTATGGCCTCGTTTTCAAGCGTCGTCGACATCACGCCAGATGAGGCGCGGTAGATGCGGAACCACCCCGCGCCGTCGACCTTCGCCGCCTCGTCCAGCTCCTTCGGGATCGAGTCGAAGCACGGGCAGAAGAGGATGACTGTGTACCTCAGCATTCAATCCGTCATCGGGAAGCGACGAAGGCATACGGTCTGACGGGGCCGTATGGCAGCGTCAAACAGTGTGGAGGCACTCGATGTATGTGGAGATCGAAAATGACTTGGCTGAGCTCCTCGAGCAGCACATGCGCCTTGACGAGACCCACGAGGCCATCGTTAATCGGCTGCTGCGTCAGGTCTTGGACGAAAAGGGACGAGGGTCGCAGCTGACACCGCCTGCTCGGACTCGGACCGTGGTGGCTGGTCAGTTGTCGGACTTGTTGCGCGCAGGCCTCGTCAATGCCGATGACGCGGTTGAGTTCACCGAGCGCCGGCGCGGAGTCGTTCACAGGGGCCGAGTAACGGCGGACGGCCTCATTGCCACCGATGGTCAGCCGCCTGCTGCGCCCTCCGGTGCACTGGGACAGATGGTCGGCTACTCGATCAATGGCTGGAAGTCGTGGGTTCACGTGCCCACTGGGAAGACATTGTCCTCCCTGCGCGATGGACTGGCCTCATGACTGAGATGGTCGCCACCGAGGCGGAGCAGGCGGTCCGCAGACCGTTGCTGGTGCGCCGACTGTTCGACGTTCTCCTCTCGGCCACCGGACCGATGCAAGCTGGCGATGTCCTCCAGCGGGTTGCTGATCTCGAACCGCTCACAGCGCGAGAGATGAGCACTACCGGGAGTGGCGAGTCCCGCGCCAACAACTTGCTGCGGTTCTGCTCGAGCTGGGCCCGCGCAATCGGATGGCTGGACAAGTCGGGCGACGGGTGGCAGCTGGCTTCCGAGGGGAGGGAGGCTCTGGCAGCCCTTTCGGACGAGGACGACTTGTACTCCCTGCTCACCAAGAAATACCGCCAGGTCCAGCGGAGCCGTCGTGACGCAAGCCGAGACTCAGCCGAGAGTGAGAAGGTCACGATCCTCAATAAGGCGCTCGACCTGGTGGAGGACGGGCAGTGGACCGCCTACTCAGATCTGGCCGAGCTGACGGGCTTGGCGAACCAGAACGTCGGCACCTTCGCCAAGGACAGCGACCACCCCAACGGCCACCGTGTTCTGCACTCCGACGGCCAGGTCTCCGCCTCATTCCGATGGAGGGACCCCGAGCGGACCGACTCTCCCCGCGATGTCCTGGAGGCGGAGGGCCTGGAGTTTGATGAACGCGGCCGAGCGAGTCAGGGGCAGCGGCTGACGGCACATGACCTCCGGGACATGCTGGCGGAGCTAGCCGGGGAGGAGCGCGAACCCCGAGCATGGCTAATTCGTGGGAGCAGTGTGAACGGCAAGAATCTGGTGCCGACATGGCTTGCCCAGGGCACCTGCTCGATCCCCGCCAGCCAGGTCCGCACCCTGCCCCTCCCGGTCACCCGCAGCGAGATCGCCACGATCGTGGAAGAGGACTACTCGCAGAAGTCCTACTCGACAAGGACAGAGAAGGTCGCCGAAATCGACACCTTCGTCAACCGCGTTCGGGTCGGCGACCTCGTGGCGACCAACTCCGGCGCCGACCTCTATGTTGGCACGGTCACCGGCGAAGCAGCCGCACTGAAGAGTTCGGACGACCGATCAAACGTCCGACGCGCGGTGCAGTGGCACAACGTCGACAAGCCGATCGACTACGCCGCCATCCCAAAGTCTGTGTCCGCCAAGTTGTCCAGCCAACACACGATTGTCGATCTCACGAACGACCTCGCGGCACTGCGGTCCCTGCTCGAGTTTCAGGCGTCCCAATCGGTGGAACAGCCGTTCCCGACAGTCGTCGAGGAGCTGTCCCTGCGACCTGTCTCGGCTCAGTTGGCCGACGACCTATTGGTGAAGGTGGAGTGGCTGCAGTCGTGCGTGGACCTGCTGGAGGACCGTCGCCAGTTGATCTTCTACGGCCCCCCGGGCACCGGGAAGACGTACTTAGCCCAGGCGATTGCCAGGCACTTGACAGCTCCGGAGGCGACGAAGCTGGTGCAGTTTCACCCGGCATACAGCTATGAGGACTTCTTCGAGGGCTTCCGTCCCGTTGCGGCCACTGATGGCAGCGGGACGGTCGGGTTCAAGCTCACCCCCGGCCCCTTCCGCCGACTCGTCGACGCTGCCCGTGAGAACCCTTCCATCCCGTACATCCTCATCATTGATGAGATCAACCGAGCCAATCTGGCCAAGGTCTTCGGTGAGCTGTACTTCCTGCTCGAGTACCGCGACAGCGCCATTGATCTGCTCTACAGCGGCGGTGACGACCTCGGGTTCACGATGCCTCAGAACGTCTTCATCATCGGGACGATGAACACGGCTGACCGGTCCATCGCACTCGTTGACACCGCCATGCGTCGGCGGTTCGCGTTCAAGGCTCTGCACCCGAGCACCGAGCCAACGAAGAGCATGCTGAGCAAGTGGTTGGCCAAGCAGGACCTGCCGCAGACAACCGCGAAGGTGATGGACCACCTCAACGACCTCATCGAGGACGAGGACTTCAAGATCGGCCCCTCCTACTTCATGCGGAGGTCCGTGCATGAGGGCGATGGCCTGTCGGTCGTATGGGAGACGTCCATCTTGCCGCTGCTGGAAGAGCACCACTTCGGCGAGGGTCGCAACGTGTCCAAGGACTACTCGCTCACCCGCATCATCAACAAGGTCAGCGCCCGTGCGGAGGCCGGCTCCGAGACAGAACCGGTACCTGCCGACGAGTTGGCCGTCGTGCGTTCCGAGTCGACAGACCAGTGATCCGGATCGACCTCATCGAGAACGGCTCTCCGATTGAAGTGGAGATCGCCGACCGAGACGGGGTTGCCCTGAGCAGGAGCGGGCTGGTGACGGCGGCACCCGCTCTCGCCCACGGGTGGTGGACCATCGGCCCAGCCGGGAAGGTCGGCGTCGCCCAGATCGCTGACGTGGAACTGTGGATCAAGCCCAAACTTGACATCCGTCGGCTGCTCTTCCTCGTCGGCTTCGCCACAGACCACAAGATCTGGCGCGACGAACACCTCGGACTCACCGAAGAGACCGACCTACTCAGCGCGATGGCCGCGGCCTTCGCTCGTCAGGCGGATAAGGCGACACAACGAGGCCTCCTCCAGGGATACCGAGTCCAAGAGGACGCGCTGCCGGTACTCCGGGGGCGGCTGCGGAGCGCTGAGCAGCTCACACGCCGATACGGCCTTGCCGTTCCCATCGAGGTGCGGTTCGACGAATACGGCGTAGACGTTCCGGAGAACCAGCTGCTCAGAGGGGCGGCAGAAGTCCTCCTCAGGGTGCCCGGCGTTGACTCGAGGACACGACGGCGCCTGCTCCGGCTCGTTCGATCAATGGCCGATGTGACACCCGCTCGGCGGGGCAGGGTCACGCCCGCGTGGCAGGCCTCGAGGCTGAACGCGCGATACCACATCGCTTTGCGCCTGGCTGAGCTGGTACTGCGCAGTGGTTCTGTCGAACAGAAGACCGGCGCCATCATGGTCAACGGGTTCATGCTGGATATGGCCAGGGTATTCGAGGACTTCCTCACTGTGGCATTGGGCGATGCCCTCATGGCTTACGACGGCCACTGCAAGGCCCAAGATCGCTGGCACCTAGACGAAGCCGATGAGATCACCATGCGGCCCGACCTGGTGTGGTACCGCCGGGACGGGGAGCTCGGGGCGGTGGTGGACGCCAAGTACAAGGCGGAGAAGCCCTCGGGCTTTCCCTACGCCGACCTGTACCAGATGCTGGCCTACTGCACGGCTCTCGGCCTGCCGCGTGGGCATCTGGTGTACGCGAAGGGGAACGAGCCCGAAGCGACGCACGTCGTCCGCAATGCTGGCGTCGAGATCGTGCAGCACACCCTGGACCTGGACCACTCGCCCCACCGCCTGTTGGCGCAAGTCGAGCGACTCGCACAAGCCATCCGTTCACCGGCCAGCCAAGGGTGCAAGACCGCGTGAGCGCCTGCTGGACGGCGCCTGTAGAGGAGTTGGGTGCAAGTGCCGCTCGAGCTTGGTACCACGCCTCTCGCACCCATCGAATCAGCGCTCACACCCGAAACACGGTGGCCCAAAACTCGGCCCCCATGCGCACCTAGCTCTTCACTCTCGGTCACTGCGCGAGGCGATAGTGACGCCCTGGCGGCAGCTCCCGGAACCTCTGTCGCCCGACGAGCTCCATGAGCCCAGCGCCGATGTACGGGCCAGGCGGTCGCCGTGCCAAGTGACTGCGTACGGGTCGGTGATCTCACCGATGAACTGGCCTCCGGTCTCGTTGCGGAAGGCGAGGAACTTGGTCTCGCCCGTCTCGCGATCGTCGATGAACTTGCCGACGTAGAGGGTCGGGTCGTCGATCTCCTGAGCGCCGGACAGGTCATACGGCCCCAGCACCGACTCGGCCGACGCGATCCACACCCCGCCCGTGATGCCGGCCGCCCGCGCCGCCTCGGGCATGTCGCCGACCGAGCAGTTGAAGAGCAGCACCTGCTTCCCGTCCACGACGTGCGTCTGGAAGACCTCGAGCTGCCCGAAGCCGGCACCAGGCTCAGACAACGGCGACCGCAGCTCCCAGCTCTCCAGATCCGCCGACCACGCATGCCCGACCACGCCCCGGTCCACCCGATCCGAAGGATCGGAGGCAGGACCCACAGCAGACCGCGCCGTGATCAGCATGTGCCAGCCATCACCAGAGGGGTCAGCCACCACCCACGGGTCGCGGAACGCCTCGTCGTGCCAGTTCCCCTCGGGCGGCGGCGCGTACTTCTCGTACCAGTGACCGTCCGCCTCGAGCACCGGCCCGGGCGCCTTGTCCCACGTGTAGAGGTCAGAGGACACGGCATACCCGATGGACTGCACGTTGGCGCCGTGCTCGTTGAGGCGAGCCCCGGTGTAGAACATGAACCACCGCCCGTCCGGGTGCCGCACGACCGACCCGGTCCACGTCGCGAGCTCGTCGAAGGCCGGCGCGTCCGACCGCACGAGCGCATCGACCACGCGCTCCCAGTGGACCAAGTCAGAAGACACCGCGTGCCCGATCGAGGCCCGGTAGTGCCGGGCGTGCGGGTCGCGCAGCGCCCGCGACGCGTAGAGGAAGAAGAGGTGGTACTGCTCGCCGTCATCGACGAGCCAGAAGTCCCACACCCACGCCTCGGGGAGACGAAACACGATTCAGCCTTTCACGCCAGAGCTGGCGATGGAGTTGATGAACGATCGCTGGAAAGCGACGAACAAGACCAGCACCGGCGCGGTGATCATCGTGGCGTACGCCATGATCTGACCCCACGAGGTGTTGAGCTGCTTGAAGTAGTCGATGCCGACCATGACCGGCCGCAGCTCCTCGGTCTGCACGGCCATGAGCGGCCAGAGGTACTGGTTCCACATCGGCAGGAAGGTGAGGATCGCGACCGTCGCGATCGCCGGCCCCGACAGCGGCATGACGATGCTCCGGTAGATGCGGAACCACCCCGCGCCGTCGACCTTCGCCGCCTCGTCGAGCTCCTTCGGGATGCTGTCGAAGTACTGGTAGAAGAGGAAGATCGAGAAGGCGTTGGCGATGAACGGGATGATCTGCACCTGGTAGGTGTCGAGCCAGCCCTGCGAGATGCCGTCGGGCCCGAGGAAGGGCAGCTGGTTCGACCACCACAGCAGCGGCAGCGCGAGCGTCTCGAAGGGCACGATGAGCGTCGCGAGGATGATCCCGAGCACCGCTCCCGCTCCACGGAAGCCGATGCGCGACAGGGCGAAGGCCGCCATCGAGTTGACGACGATCCCGAGCACCACGGTGACGACCGTGATGACGACCGAGTTCATCATGAACTGCGCGAAGGGCACTCGCCCGAAGACGCCGGTGTAGTTCGCCGTCGAGATGTCCCCGGTCGGCAGGAAGGCCTTGAAGCTGCCGAGGTCGTCGAAGATCTGCAGGTCGGGCTTGAAGCTCGACACGACCATGAAGACCAGCGGCAGACCGAAGACGAGGCACAGCACGATCCGCAGCAGGAGGCCGAGGGCGTGCCGGGCCGGGTGGGGCCGGTCGCCACCGTGGTGCTGCTCGGGGACGGCGGTCTCGGCGACGTGGGCCAGGCCTTCGGTGCCGGTGGTGACGGTGGCGCTCATCGGACGACGTCCTTGTCTCGGGTGACGTAGCGGTTGAGCAGCGTGACGGCGAGCACGAGCACGAAGAAGGCGAGCGAGATCGCCGACGCGTAGCCGGTCTGCTGCTGCTGGAAGCCGGTGCGCACCGCCATGAGCACCAGCGTCGACGTCGAGTCGAGCGGTCCGCCCTGGGTCATGATGTTGACCTGGGTGAAGAGCGCGAACGCCGAGATCGTGATCGTGACGAGGATGAACGTGCGGGTCGCGCGCAGCCCCGGCCACGTGACGTAGCGGAACTTCTGCCACCTGTCGGCCCCGTCGAGGTCGGCCGCCTCGTAGAGGTCGGCGGGGATGGTCTGCAGCCCGGAGAGCCAGATGACCATGTGGAAGCCCATCGCCTGCCACGCCGACATGAGGATGATCGCGAGCAGCGCCGTCTTCGGGTCGCCGAGCCAGTCCGGCCCGACGATCCCGAACTTCAGCAGCACCTCGTTGATGAGCCCGTTCTTCTGGTACATGAACAGCCACAGCATCGACACGACGACCATCGAGGTGACGACCGGCAGGAAGTACACGGTCCGGAAGAAGTTGACCCCGCGCATCTTGACGTTGACGAGCAGCGCCAGCCCGAGCGCGCACGCCGACTGCAGTGGCACGATGACCACGGCGAAGACGATCGTGTTGCGCAGCGACTTCCAGAACGTCTCGTCCTGGAAGAGGCGGACGAAGTTGTCGGTGCCGATGAACTCGGCCGGCCGGGGCGAGATGAGCCGGGCGTTGGTGAACGCCAGCCCGAACGTCAGCCCGATCGGGATGAGCAGGAAGGTGATGAGCAGGACCGCGGCCGGCAGCAGCATGAGCAGTGCCGTCGTGGTCGATGAGCGAGAGCCCTTGGCCGGCTTGCGCTCCCGAAGCGTGGTCGCCGACGCGTTCTCGGCAGCAGTGATGGTGGACATGTCAGTCACTCACTGGAAGTAGCCGTTGGACTTCTGGTTGGCGTCGATGTTCTTGACCGCCTGGTCGAGCGCCTGCTTGGGGTCGGCGCCGTTGAGGATGTCCTGCGCGGTCTTCGTGAACTCCGTCGCGATGAAGGGGTAGCCGGGCGTCACGGGACGCAGCACGGCGAACTTCTTCGCGTAGTCGAGGAAGACCTCGTTCTCCCCGCCCTTCTCGTAGCCCTTGACCTGCGCGGCGGCCGCATCCGTCGCCGGGATGTTGTTCGTGTCCCGGGCGACGCTTGCGACGTACTTGTCCTGCGCCGCGAACTTCATGTAGTCGAGCGCGCCGGCCTGGTCGGAGCAGTTCTGCGAGATGCCCCACTGCCACGAGCCGCCACCGATCTTCGGGCCGGTGCCGAGGTCCGGCGGCGGGAGGAAGAGGGTGTCCTTGCCGAAGGCCTTGCGGGTGTCGACGGCCGTCCACGTGCCGTTGTAGAGGATCCCGGTCTTGCCGTTGATGAAGTCCTTGGCCGGGTCGGCGCCGGACTTGAGCGGGACGAGCCCGTCGGTGACGAGGCTGCGGAACCACGTCGCCCACTCGACAGCCTTGGGCCCGTTGAGCGACCCCTCCGCGGTCTTGTAGCCGTCGCGGTTGATGAGGTCACCGCCGAAGCTCTGGAGCATCGGGGAGTACGCGTAGGGCCACCACTCGCCGGTGAAGCTCGTCGCGATGTCGAGCGGGTTCTGGAAGTCGCCGGACGCCTTGATCTTCTTCAGCGCCGCGTCGAACTCGTCCTTCGTCCACGGGGAGTCGGCGGTCGGGACGCGGATGCCGTACTTGTCGAGGATCGTCTTGCGGGTGACCATGACGAGCGCGACGTCGTAGTAGCCGTAGGAGTACGTCTTGTTGTCCCACTTGCCGAGCACCGTCGGCAGGTACTTCGAGAGCGTGGCGTCGAGGCCGTCGAGCGGCGCGAGGTAGCCGGCCCACGCCCAGTTCGGCACGTTGGGGCCGTCGATGTCGAGGATGCACGGGAGCTTCTTGCTGGCCGCCGCCGCGACGACGGACTGGTTGTAGCTGTCCTGCGGGAAGGCCTGGATCTTGACCTTGTACTTGCTCTGGCTCTTGTTGTAGTCGTTGACGATCGCCGTGATGGCCGCGAGCTCGGCCTTGTTGCCGGCGTTGTGCGTCCACATCGTCAGCTCACCCCCGGCGCCGCCGGAGCTGGAGCTGCCGCCCTTGGTGCAGGCGGCCATGGAGAGGGGCAGCGCCGCGGCGAGCAGGCCGACGGCGACGCGCTTGGTGGTGGGGGTGAGCTTCATCGGGTCCTCCGTGGTGGGAAGGTCAGCGTCAGTGCTAAAACCTTTCAGCCCCGAAGGTAGCGGCTCTGTCCAACCTTCCACAAGAGGTTGCTAAAACCTTTTCACCAGCAGGTATGCCGTGTCGGCGTCCTTACGGTGGGGTACGCTGTCCGCGGGTGCCCTGGGAGGGAGCACCCGGCATACGCGATCTGGCGGACGATGTGACCATGTGCCGATGCGACGAACCGACGGGGGTGGCAGGTGACCAAGCGACCGACGCTTGCCGACGTCGCCGCCCTGGCCGGGATGTCCAAGACGGCGGTCAGCCTTGTGCTCAACGACCGCCCCGGCTCACGCCTGTCCGCCGACGCGGTGGCCCGCATCCACGAGGCGGCACGCGAGCTGAACTACCGGCCCAACCCCGCCGCCCGCTCCCTGCGCCTCGGCACGACCGGCACCATCGGCTTCATCTCCGACGAGGTGACGATCACCCGCTTCGCCTCCGCGATGATCCGAGGCCTGCTCGACGTCGCCGACGAGCGTGACCACGGCGTCCTCATTGCCGAGACCGGTAACCACCCCAAGCAGCTCGCCAAGGCCCTCGAGTTCATGATCGACCGCCAGGTCGACGGCATCGTGTTCGGGTCGATGGCCGCTCGCCTCCTCGACCTGCCACCGCTGCCCGAGTCGATGCACGTCGTCACCGCCAACAGCGCGAGCAACGCCGCCGACGGCACCTACGCGTCCGTGCTGCCCGCCGAGCACGAGGCCGGTCGGGCCATGATGCGCCTGCTCCTCGAGCACGGCCACGGCGAGGGCATCGGCATCATCGGCAGCGCCCCGAGCGCCCCTGCCGACAGACGCTCCTCGGTGACGATCGGCGCGCGCTTCGCCGGAATCGACGAGGCCCTGACCGAGGCCGGCGCGACGCCGGTCGCCGTCGTCGACGTCGGCTCCTGGGAGCCGTGGAACGGCTACGCCGGGACGAAGCAGGTGCTCGAGTCCGGCGCCCCGGTCACCGCACTGCTCTGCCTCAACGACCGCGTGGCGTTCGGCGCCTACCAGGCGCTGGGCGAGCGCGGCCTCCGCGTGCCCGACGACGTGTCGATCGCCTCCTTCGACGACGACGAGATCGCCTCCTACCTGCGGCCCGCGCTGACGACCGCGAAGCTGCCCTACGAGGAGATGGGCCGCAAGGCGATGGAGCTCGTCCTCGGCTCCGACGAGCCGGGCGGGGAGCACCTCGTCGAGATGCCCGTCCAGGTGCGCGACTCGATCCGCCCGCTCGACCGCTCGTCATCCTGAGCGCACGCGCACCGGGCGCGGGGTCGCCTCGTGGCTCGGCGCGCGCTGGGCAGAGACTGGATGTTGACGGGCGTGGGCAGGACGGCGACTGGGTGAGGACTGTGGTTGGGCCGACGTCTCAGGGGCGGCTTGGAGCGCCCCTGATGCGCCGTTTCCGGGCCGGCCCCGGGCTGGCTCCGCGCTGGCTCCGGCTGGCTCCGCGGGACAGGGCACTGTCAGTGGTCGCGTCTAGAGTCTTTACATGGCAGGGGAACCCACGATGCTCGAGCTCCTGAGGAGCCGGCTCACCGACCTCGAGGCGCGACAGCGCGCCACGGGCGGCGCAGCCGAGGGCGGGTTCTGGGAGCGCTTCGCGGGGAGTATGCCGTCTCCTCCGTCCGAGTCCGACGCGCGGTCTGCGCGGGCCGGGCGTCGAGCGCGACGCCTGGCACCCGCTGCTCGTCCTGAGCGCCGAGCGTCGGGCCCGTGGTCGGGCCTGGCGGCTGCCGACGCGGACTCGCTCGAGCAGCTCGACCTGCGACACCCGACGTGGCTCGACGCCGCCGGCTACGAGCAGATGGTCGACGACCCGGCGTGGGTCGAGTCGACCTCCGCTCGCGCCGAACCCTCGGCGAGCATCGACGAGGCCATCGTCGCCGAGGCCAGCGCCGGGCTGGGCCTGACCCGCCATGCCGAGGCCGAGCTGACCGCCGCGGCCGAGCGGGTCGCACGCCAGCGGCGCACCCACGAGGTCACCCTCGTCACCATCGTCTCCGAGCTCGTGTCACGCGGCATCGACGCGCCCGATGGCCTGTCGCGCACCGACTGGCTCCGCAGCCACGACCCGTCACTGACCGCCGGTCAGGCCAAGGCGTTCGTCACCGTCGGCACCGCGCTGGCCGACGCCCGGTGGGCGAGGTTGCGGCTGCTCGTCGCCACCCAGCAGGTCACGGTCGGCCACGCCGCGCAGATCGTCGAGTTCGAGGCGCGCACGACCCTGGTGGCCGACCCTGCCGACCTCACGACTGCGCTGGCCGACCTCACCGAGCAGGCGCCGCGGCTCCGACCCGAGGAGCTCGCCCGTCTGGTCCGGCACCACTCCGAGCAGGTCCGGCCGCCCCGCGACGAGGACCGGCTCGACCGCGGCCGCCTCGAGGCCCGCGGCCTGTGGTTCACGCAGCCCAACGCCACCGGCATGGTGGGCCTGCGCGGCGTGCTCGACCCCGAAGGGGCAGCCGTCCTCAAGGCCGCGATCGACCCGCTGTCGATCCCCTGCCCCGAGAAGGACGAGCACGGCCGTACGGTCACGCCCGACGACCGCACTCCCGCGCGACGCCGGATGGACGCCCTGCTGACCATGGTGCAGCGCGGGGTCGCGTCGGCCGACGGTGTCCCGACCACCGACAAGGCCAAGGTCGTCGTGCTCATCGACCTCGAGACCCTCGTCGATGACGTCCGCGGCACCGGCACGACGCTCACCGGCGACGTCCTGTCGCCCGGGGTCGTACGCCGGATGGCCTGCGACGCCGAGATCATCCCCATGGTGCTCGGCCGCGACAGCGAGCCGCTCGACGTCGGCCGCAGCCAACGCCTCTTCACCCGAGGTCAACGCCTCGCGCTCGTCGCCCGAGACCACGGCTGCAGCTTCGACGGGTGCACGGTGCCCGCCACTTGGTGCGACGCCCACCACGTCGTGCACTGGCGACACGGGGGCTGCACCTCCGTCGACAACGGGGCCCTGCTCTGCCCGAAGCACCACACGGAGGTCCACGACCGCGACCTCACGGCGACGGTCACCGCCACCGGCGTCACCTGGCACACCTGAGGACCACGCCCCACACCCCGCCCACCCCGGCGGGGTGCGGGAGCCTGCTCCCGCGACCTGTCCCTCAGCCGCCGATGACGCCTGCGGTTCCGGTGTTCACGTACTCCTTGCCGCACCGGGCGCAGGCGCGGTAGAGCTTGCCGTCAGACGTGTGGGTCGTCCTCCACACGTGGTGCGTGTTGGTGCGGCACCCCAGCACACGGTGGGGCGCCGGCTCGGGCTGCGGGCCGCCGTCGGTCAGGGCCGCGTGCATCGACGATGCCGAGGCGGCGACCCCGACTGCGTAGCGCCACGCGGCGACGCGTCCGAGCTCGTGCATCTCGGCGACCAGCTCGTCGTGGTAGCGGTTGCGCTCCTCGGAGGGCAGGCCATTGGTCGCCCGCTCCATGGCCGCCACGGCGAACCGGATCGATCCCCGCTGCTGCTTCCTTCTCATGACAACCCCTCCTTGGGCATCACGGCAAAACCGGACTGCGGTCGACGCGCAGATGTCAGGGCGTGCTGCGCCTGCCTGCCGCCGGACTCCGTCAGGCGGTAGTACCTGCGCGCCGGCCGTCCCTCCCTGCTGGGGTCGATGTCCTCCCAGGAGGACTCCAGCCAACCCACGCGCTCGAGGCGCGCCAGGATCGGGTGGACCGTCCCGCTCGGCAGACCCGCGACCTTGCCGATCTGCGAGCCGTACCACTCCGCCCCGAAGTCGCTCATCAGGACGCCGAGGACCAACCGAGTGGCGATGGTCATGCGCGGAGCCATAGTCGTACTCTACCTAGGGGTTGATGAGACGACAAGGCCTCTGCGGCGGCCGTACCGACAGCGGTCGGCCCGACCGCGTCGGCTCCGCGGTCGAGGTCAGGAGACCGTCGGGCGCTCGAGGCTCGGTGCGTCGGTCCGCGACAGCGTGATCATCGCGAGCTCGACGAGCTCGTGCTTCTCGACCTCGTGACCGAGCGCCGCGAGCCGGTCAGCCACCTGGGACTCGGTGTCGTCACCCGTCAGGTCGACGGCCGCGACGAGGAAAACACGCCCCGGGCCGACGAACTCGAGGTGCAGGAAGGTGATCCGCTCGACCTCCGGACTGTCGTGCAGGGCGTCGAACGCACGCGCCCACAGCTCCGGGCGCACGGCCTGCCCGACGAGGTAGTCACGGTTGCGGCTGATGAGGAAGATCGCGACGACGCCGAGCAGCAGGCCGACGAGGATCGAGCCGAGCGCGTCCCAGACGGCGTTGCCCGTGACCTGGTGCAGGAAGATCCCGAGTCCCGCGATGAGCAGGCCGATGAGCGCCGCGGCGTCCTCGGCGAAGACTGCCCGCAGCGTCGGGTTCGACGTGTTGGCGATGAACTTCAGCGGCCGCAGGCCGAGGGCTCGCGCCTCGGACCGCGTCTGCCGCGTCGCCTGCACGAACGAGACGCTCTCGAGCACGAAGGCGATGGCGAGCACGGCGTACGCCCAGGTGTACGACGTCTCCGGCTCCTCGTGCCCGAGCACCGAGATGCCGTGCCAGACCGACACGACCGCACCGGCGCCGAAGAGCCCGAAGGCCGCGAACATCGACCACACGTACGCCTCGCGCCCGTAGCCGAAGGGGTGCGTCGTGTCGCGCTTCTGCCCGGCGCGACGCTCCGCGATGAGCAGGAAGATCTCGTTGCCCGCGTCGGCCCACGAGTGGGCGGCCTCGGCGACCATCGAGGCCGACCCGGTGATGATCGCGACGACCGACTTCGCCACGGCGATCAGGGCGTTCATCGCCAGCGCGATGATGACGGTGAGCAGACTCTCGCTCTTCTGGCCCTGCTCGCGGTCCGCCGTGTCAGCCATGCTCGTCAGTCTTCCGTTCGGGGGTCACCCGCTCAAGGGGCGCTCAGATGGGCGCTCGAGCGGACTGCCTCGACGGCATACCCGATGGGGGCGTATGCCGTTCGCTGCATTCGCAGCCAACGGCACCGCCCCACTCGGCTCAGCTGTGGCGCACGACGTCGAAGCGGGTGCGCGCATGACCGGCATACCCCGGTCCGGCGGTCTCGTGCGCGACGGTCACCTCGCCCGCGGCCCGCTCCACGACGACGGTTGTCGTGAGGCGCTCGGCGTCACCAGCACTTTCACCGCCCGCGACGGTGAGCCCGTCGTCCTCGACGAGCACCGACTCCCAGCGGCCGTCGACGACCGGGTCGAAGACGTGCAGCTCGACCGACTCGGGGCGGTAGCCGTCGGTCGACATCGGCGCCTCGGCCCACATCGGGATCGCGGCGCCGGCCCGGGCGAAGAGCGGGATGCGCTCGAACGGCGTCTCGACGGTGATCCGCTGGCCGCCGGGGTGCAGCTCTCCGGTGTGCCAGTCGTACCAGTCACCCTCCGGGAGGTACACGGTGCGCGAGGTCTGCCCCTGCTCGGTCACGGGCGCGACGAGCAGGTCGCGGCCGAAGAGGTACTCGTCGTCGAGGTCGACGACGTTCGGGTCGTACTGGTGGTCGAGGACGAGTGGGCGCTGCACCGGCTCACCGGTCTCCGTCGCGCGGACGAACGCCGAGTAGATGTAGGGCATGAGCCGGTAGCGCAGCCGCACGGCCTCGCGGGCGAGGTCGTGGATCTCGGGACCGAACGACCACGGGTACTGGTCGATGTTGTTCGTCTCGGAGTGGTTGCGGCAGAAGGGAGTCAGCACGCCCATCTGCATCCAGCGCAGGAACAGCTCGGGGTTCGTGTCACCCTGGAAGCCCCCGATGTCGGCGCCGACGAAGGGCTGGCCCGAGAGGCCGAAGCCGCATGCCATCGGCATGCTGACCCACAGGTGGTCCCACCGGGCCTGGTTGTCGCCCATCCAGTTCGCGGCGTAGCGCTGGATGCCGGCGAACCCGGCCCGCGACAGGATGAAGGTCCGCGCCTCCGGCCGGGCGGCACGCAGTCCCTCGATGGTGCCCATGGCCATGAGCAGGGCGTACTGGTTGTGGAAGCGCTCGTGCTTGGCGCGCCCCTGGTCGAAGAGCATCGCCTGCGGGGCGATCCCGCCGGTCGCGGGCTCGTTCATGTCGTTCCAGATGCCCGCCAGCCCCGACTCCACGTGCGTGGCGTTGAGCGCGCCCCACCACGACCGCGCCTCAGGCGTCGCGAAGTCCGGGAAAACGGTGTTGCCCGGCCAGACCTGGCCGATGTAGGTGTCGCCGCCCTCGGTGCGGCAGAAGACGTCCTGTTCGAGCCCGTCGTCGTAGACCGCGTAGCCGGGGTCGTGCTTGACCCCCGGGTCGACGATCGAGATGACCCGAAAGCCCTGGTTGGCCAGGCCCTTGAGCATGCCGGCCGGGTCGGGGTAGCGCTCCGAGTCCCACGTGAAGACGCGGTAGCCGTCCATGTAGTCGATGTCGAGCCAGATGGCGTCGCAAGGGAACTCGTCGTCGCGGTAGCGCTTGGCGATGACCTCGACGTCCTTCTGCTTGTAGGCGTGCCAGCGGCAGTGGTGGTAGCCGAGCGCCCAGATCGGAGGCAGCCACGCACGGCCGGTGAGCCACGTGTAGCGCTCGAGGATGTTCGCCATCGACGGGCCGGCGAAGACGTACTCGGTCCACTGGCCGCCGTGGAAGGTGACGCGGTACTCGTCGTCGTGGCTGAACTCGTACTCTCCGCGGTAGCCGTTGTCGACGAACGAGCCGACAGCGGAGCCAGTGGCGGCATCGCGCTGGTAGAAGAACGGGATCGTCACGTAGTAGGGGTCGAACTCGATGCTCGACATATCCGCGCGGGGGTCGGCCGGGTCGAGCCCCGCCCGGAACTCGGCGGTCGCGTGCTCGTTGAGGACGTCGGTGTTCCACATCGTGAAGTCGCGGCCGCGCCGGTTGTGGTGGCCGCCCTTCTCGCCGAGGCCGTAGATCGCGTCGTCGCGACCGATCCGGCGGCGCGCCGTCCACGCGTCGTTGAGCGTCGCGTAGGTCCAGTAGCGGCCCTCCGAGTCCGGCATCGACTCGATGACGACCGACCCGTCGGCGCGGTGCACGTCGACGCGGAAGGGGTCGAGCCAGAGCGTCACGACGAGGTCGTCGGTGACGAGTCGCCACGCACCCTCCGCCTGCTCGGCCCGCCATGTGACGTCACCCTCGCCATCCGGAGCAGCGAGCGGGTCGACGCACACGGCATACGTCGGCTTCTCGTCGAAGACGCCGCCTCGGCTCAGCTGGATGCGCACCACGTCGGAGCGCACCGCGTCGATGCGCAGCTGCTCCCCGTGCAGCCGGGCGAGCAGCCCGCGGGGCGTCTCCTCGACGGAGTCGACGCGCTCGAATCGGATGAAGTGGTCGGTCCTCATGCGTCCACCCTGTCAAAGAAGAGGTGACCGCGCGCCGTGCGCCCGGACTCAGCCGACCTGCACTCAACTGACCCGGGCCGGCCCGATACGCGGGTGTCGGATCGCCGCGCCGGTCGCGACGGGCGAGCGGCGGGACTCGCGCAGCACCCTCAGGACGAGCGCCGGGTGGACGAGCGACGTCGGCGGGTCGTCGAGCTGGAGCACCCGGTTGAAGGCCCGCGCGACGGGCACCGACACGTGCGAGGCGCGGATGACGCGCTGGAGGTAGCCGTTGACCTCGGCGGTGCCGAGCGGCCGCGGCCCTTCAGTCGCGGGGTGGCCGAAGTCGCCGCCGACCGCGATCCGCCACGGGGACTCGATGATGCGAGCAGCCTTGCGGTGGAAGCGCTTCGGCAGAT
This sequence comes from Terrabacter sp. 2TAF16, assembly GCF_052115065.1. Lineage (NCBI taxonomy): Bacteria > Bacillati > Actinomycetota > Actinomycetes > Micrococcales > Intrasporangiaceae > Terrabacter > Terrabacter sp. 2TAF16. The sequence continues at coordinate 8,620 of NZ_JBFRFZ010000016.1, read as the reverse complement.
CGTCCGAACGGAGGCCCACCTGCGACGCGACCTCGCCCAGCGCCGCTGCCTGGAGCGCCGATGACGTCATGCCCTGCCCGTAGATCGGGTCGAAGCTGCTCGACGCGTCGCCGAGCATGACGAGCCCGGGGAGCAGGTCGCGGACCTTCTCGTAGTGCCGTCGCTGACTCGACGGGAAGCGGTAAGTCGACGCCTCCGAGAGTCGCTCGCACCGGGCGATGAGCTGGCCGACCGCCGGGGTCGGGAGGCTCGCCGCGAACGCCGCGATGCCCTCGTCGTCCGCCGGCGGAGCATCACCGTGGACGCCGGCGAGCGTCACCTGCCACCGGTCCCCCTCGACGGGCAGCACGGCGCCGGCGCGGAACGAACCCGGGTTCTCGATGCACACGACGAAATGGCCCTCGAAGTCGTCCGGAGACCGGCGCATCGTGAAGGACGCGTAGCCGATGTCGATCCCGACGCGGGTCACGGGTGGGTTGAGCACGTGCGACGCCGCGAGGTCGTGCGCGAGGCGCGAGCTGCGCCCGGAGCAGTCGACGACGAGGTCAGCCGGCCGTTCCTGCCCGTCCACGACGACACCCGTGACGCGACGCCCGGACCGGACGACGCCCTCGACGGTCACGCCGTCCTCGACGGTGACCCCGGGTAGCGCCGCCACCCGGGCGCGCACGACGTGCTCGAGCAGGGGGCGGGTCTGCGAGATGGCGGGTCGGCCCCAGTCGCCGCGGGCACGATAGGCGCCACCCTGGTGCACCCACGCGCCGGTGCCGTCGACGCGTACGGCCCCGTGGCCCTCGAGCTCGTCCTCGATGCCGGGGAACCAGTCGCGGAGCAGGTCGAGGCCCGCCGACAGGAGGAGGTGCAGGTGCCGGCCCTGCGGCACGCGGCCGCGGGGGGCGACCGTCTCGGGCAGGTGCTCGCGCTCGAGCACGACGACCGATTCGGCGTGGTCGGCGAGCGCCCGCGCCGCGAGCAGTCCGGCCATGCTGCCGCCCACGACGACGACCCGACCCGAGCGTCCGGCGCCCATGCGTCACCTCACCTCGCCGACGGACCCAACCAAGGACTGAACCAAGGACTGAACCAAGGACACGACAAGGCTAGAGCCGTGGGGGTTTGATGGGGGCATGACCGAGCACAACGACCTGCCGACCGCCGCCGCCGAGCCGTGCAGCCACGTCGCAGGTGACGCCCTCAGCCCGGCCGACCCGACGCCGGGGATGAGCCGACAGGTCGCCCTGCACACGGAGTCGATGTGGTCGGGCACCGTCGACACGGTGGCCGGCGCGGTCTCCGGGTGGCACCACCACGGCGACCACGACACGACCCTCTACGTCGTGTCGGGTCGGATGCGGCTCGAGTCCGGTCCGGGCGGCGAGGTCGTCGTCGAGGCCGGTCCCGGCGACTTCCTCCGCGTGCCGGCCGGCGCCGTGCACCGCGAGTCCAACCCGGGCGACGGCACGTCACGGGCCGTGATCGTGCGCTGCGGTTCGGGCACGCCGACGGTCAACGTCGACGGACCGGCGCCGGCTCCGGCTCCGGCTCCGGCGTCCGCTCCAGCGCCCACCCCGGCCCCGACAGCGCCTGACGGGACCTGAGCAACCATGCCTGACCGACGAGAGAGCTGAGCGATGCGCGCGACGATCACGGCCAGCGGCGGGGCCGGCCCCGCCGTCGCCTGGGCCCGCTACGAGCACCTCGACCTCTGGTCGACGTGGTCGCCGCAGATCCAGGAGGTCATCGCCGCGACGCAGCGGATCTCCCCCGGGCTCAACGGTCTCGTCGTCGGCCCGCTCGGGGTCCGCGTCCCGTTCGAGGTGCTGACCGTCGACGCCGAGGCGATGGAGTGGAGCTGGCACGTGCGCCTCGGCCCCGTGCACGCCACCCTCGACCACGTCGTGCGGCCTGCGCCGGGTGGCTGCACGACGGAGCTCGTCATCGACGGGCCGGCCTTCGCCGTCGTCGGCTACCGGCCCATCGCGGCCCTCGCCCTGCGGCGTCTCGTCCGCCGCGACCTCTAGCCCGCGCGACCTCCAGCCCGCGCGACCTCCAGCCCGCGCGACCTCCAGCCCGCGACATCTCTGGCCCGCGCGACCTCCGGCCCGCGTGATTCCTAGCCGGCAGGAGGCACGGCGCCGCCGGCCTGCGCCCGGGCCGCCTCGCGGAGCCGCGCGGACTGCGCGTCCGCCGCGCGGCACGCGTCGACGATCTCGCGCAGCGCCCCGTCGACGTCGACGGCGTGCTCGAGCGCGGTGACCTCGCGCTCCGGACCGTGGATGCGTATGCCGTGTGGCACTGCCGAGCCGATGACGAGGGGCAGCGGGTCGGCCTCCGGATGGCGCAGCGACACGTCCCCCCGGTCGAGCCGCCCGACATAGACCGGCTCGACGCCGCGGCCGTTGCGGGTGGGGCGCACGACGACGACGTTCACGTCGTCGGTCGCCGGCGCGATGCTGTCGACCTGCTTGGCGGCGGCGAGGACGACGGCGGCCAGCCCGGCGGCATACACCCCGTTGCGCTCCCAGGCCGTGCGTGCCCGCCACGACGTGCGGCCCGACGGGGCGATCTCGCGGCCCTCCTCGGCGACGATGCCGGTGGTCGCGAAGCGCACGAGGACGGTGACGTAGGCGCGTTCCGTCACGGGGTCGGTCCCGGCGTCGAGGCAGGTGACGTCGCTGCCCGACAAGCGCAGCGCCTCGTCGACGACGGCCACGACCGCCGCCGGGTCGTGGGACTCGAGGAGCTGCCACGCGCCCGACGCGAGCGCCTCCCGTCGGTCGGCGAGGACCCGGCGCGCGACGTTGCTCGCGCTGACGAAGGCTGCCGCCCGCGCCGTGGCGAGCGCCTTGAGCTCCGTGCTCTCCGAGCGCGAGAGTCCCTTGGCCGTCGCCCCGGTCGCGGCGAGAACCTGCTGCCGGACGGCTGCCACCTCAGACGCGGTCAGGGGCGCGAGTGGCGTCACGACCGGCGGTCGGATCGCGCTGAACGGCTGACGGTGGAAGGAGCACAGGTCGCGGTCGACCGCGAGCGCCTCCTCGCGGTCGGACTCGCGACGGGCCGTGAGGGCCCGGCCCGCGAGCTCGCGGACGGAGAGCACCGCCGGGCGTCCGCCGACACGTCGACCCGCAGACGTGTCCGTCGGCAGATCGCTCGCCTCGTGCCGGCTGCGCCTGAGCATACGCAGCCGGCCCTGGCGCCCTCCGCGTCCCCCGCGATCGGGGCTGCCGGGAGCCGCGCGCCCCGACGACGCTCCCTGGGTCGGGGTGAGCCCGGGCGTGGCCGCCTCGATGGCGGGTTTCATGACCTCGGCGAGCGCCGCGGCCACCGGACCACCGACCCGGAACTGCACGCGCAGCCCAGAGGGGTGCGCGACGAGCCGCAGGATCGGGGAGAGCCGGATGCCCGGCGTCACCTCGGCCTCCGTGGCTTCCTCGGCGTCCCCGGCCTCCTCGGCCCTGACCGTCTCGGCATCGGCGACGGCCGGCTCCGTCTGCACGAGAAGGCGCCCGGGTGCGGTGGGTGCGGAGCCGTTGAGGACCGACCCGCCTACGGGGGACGAGCCCGCACCGCCACTCGAGCCGCCGCTCGAGCCGGCACCCCAGCCGCGCGGTTCGTAGTACTCGCGACCCGCCTTGGTCGCTCCGGATGCACCCGTCGAGCTGCCGTATGCCGACGCCGCACTCGGGCGACCCCGCTCGGGAAAGAGCGCGGCGAGCGACACCGTCGACTGTGCGGCGACGGTCGCGAGGGGGAAGGACACCCCGCTCCGGCGGCCGCCCCCGGCACGCCGGGACCCGGCCCGCGGCTGCCGCGCGGTCACCGACCAGAAGGTCCAGTCGACCGGCGGCTCGGGCCACTCGGGATCGGGCAGCCACTCGTCAGGCGGCAGCCACGCCGCCGGCGGCGTCGGCCACCCCGGCGGCGGGTTGAAGCACACGGTCACAGCACGGCCCCCCTCGGCCACCCCTCGTGGCCCTCCCCGCCAGGCACCATCGCGCATCGACGGGCCCGCGGTGGAGGGATGGTCCAGAAGTCCGGGCGCCCGCTGTCGCAGCGTAGCGCCGGAGCCCCCGCCGTGGTCGGCTCGCGCAGCCCCGTCTCCCGCCCCAGTCCACCAGCTTCAACCCGTCGAGAGGCCAGAGTTCGCGGGTCCTCACCCGTCGAGAGGCCAGAGTTCGCGGGTCAGGCGTGACCGGTCTCCAGCAGACCGTCGAGTGCCTCGTCGCCGAGCGCGTCGACGCACACCCGCACGATCTCCATGACGTCGGCGTCGGGGGCCACGGCCACGAGGTCGTGCGCCGGCCCGTCGAACTGCATCGGTCGCTCCGCCGACCCGAGCAGCAGCGGAAGCGGGTCCGCGAGCGCCGGGCGCAGGGTGACCGCCTCCCGGCTCAGGCTGCCGACGTAGATCGGCTCGAGCCCCTCGCCGGTCTCGGTCGGTCGCACGATGACGAGGTGGATGTCGTCAGCCGCGACGGCGATGCTGATCGCCCGCCGCGCAGCGGCCAGGGCGAACGAGGCCAGCCCGCCGAGGTAGAGCGCGTTGCGCTCGGAGCGGGTGCGGCGGCGCAGCATCCGACGTCCGCTCGACGAGACGCCGGGGCCGCGCTCGGCGACGATGTCGAGCGAGGGGTAGCGGGCCACGATCGTGACGTAGCCGCGCGAGGTCTCGGCGTCCCACCCGGCGTCGACGCACGTGCAGCCGCACGTCGCCGCGGCGAAGGCGGCGTCGAGCTCGGCGATGACGGCGCAGCGCTCGTGCCCGGCGAGGTCGTTCCACTGGTCGTCGAGGGCGGCGGCGCGGTGCTGGGCGACGACGGCGTGCGCGACGTCGAGGGTGCGGCTGAAGCCGTCCGCCTCGGTCTCGGCGATCGCCTTGGCCTTGGAGCGGGCGGCGCGCTTGAAGACCGACACCTGGGGCAGCGCAGCGTTGAAGGCCTTGCGCTCGAGCAGGCTTCGCTCCTTGGCCGACAGCGCCGTCGTCTCGGGCGGTTCGGGTCGGCGACGCGGCGGGTGGTTCTCGTGGTGCAGGCCCACGAGCGCCTCCTCGATCGAGCGCAGCGCGTTGAGGTCGCCGGACTCCTGGGCCTGCCGCGACCGCACCTCGAGCTCGGCGAGACTCAGCGTCTCGTCGGAGCCGCGATCGGACACGGACGAGACGTCGGTGCGGGCGCCGACGCCGGTGCCGACGCGCGCGCCGGCCGTGTCGTCGAGCAGGGCGCGGAGTCCGGACGTCGAGGAACTGAGCCGCACCTCCGGTGCGACCCTGAGCAGCAGGTCCACCTCAGATGTCCAGCCGGCCTGCAGAGGTCAGCAGGCCGTCGAGCTCCCACGAGCTCTCGGCCACGGCGCGCGTCGCGACCGGCTCGACCGTCCGGCCGGGCGAGGTCGCCACCTCGAGGGCGTCGGACGAGGCGCGGGCGCGCAGCCCGGCGAGCCAGCTCCCGCGGTCGGTGCCGTAAGCGCCGGAGGTGGCGGCGGTCGTGCGGGGCGGCGAGCCGAAGCGCGGCGTGCCGGCCTCGCCCATGGTGCCGGCGGCCCGCTGCTCGACGACCCAGAAGGTCCAGCCGCGCGGCGGCATCGGCCAGCTGGGGTCCGGCATCCAGTCGTCACCCGGAGCCCACGACGACGACGGAACCGGCCATCCCGGAGGAGCATTGAAGCGCACCGACATGTCTACCCCTTTGACCAGAGCTCGACGGGGTCGACCCTGACCTCGACCCCACAAAAGCACGGTACGACCCAAAGAGGGTCAAAGTCTCCGAAATGGACAAAAAGGCCCGCGCGTCCACCCGACCGCTCTCAGGGACCGCTCGGGGACGGCTCGGGGTCGACCCCGATGGGCAGCGTCACCACCGACCGCCACGCTGGAGGCATGACGACGAGCACGCTCTCCCCGGCCCGCGCCGCCGGCTCCCCGAGAGCCCACATCGCACCGGCCGCGTATGCCGTCACGCCACCGAGGACGCACCGCACCCCTCCCCCGTCCGCCACCTCCACAACGGCCTCCGCCATCCCCACCCCCGTTCCAGTCCCCGCCCCTGCCCCACTCCCCGCCACCCCCGTGACCGCGCCGGCCCGCGAGCGGGTGACGACGCGTACGACCACCCTCCCGGGCACGCGGGAGGCGACGGACCGCGTGCCACTCCTGGCGCTGCTCGCACCGCTCCTGCTCTTCACCCACGGCATCGTCGACTGGGTCGACGGGCTCGACTCCCTCGACGGGCTCCGCGGTCTCGGTGGGCTCGGCGGGGTCGCCGCCGCCCGCGACCAGGGCGCGCTGTCGGTGGCCGCGGGCGTGCTCCTCGTCCTGTCGGTGGCGAGCTTCGCGTGGCTGACCGTGGGCCTGGGCGCCCGCCTGCGCCACCTCCCGCTCGCGGTGCCGACGGCGCTCCTCGCGGCGTTCGGGGCCGGTGCGACGGCCGCCGTCTGGGTCGGTCAGGTCACGGGTCTCATCGGCCACGAGGCGCCGGCCGCGCTCTCCTCGGGCGGCGGCGTCCTGACGGCCGTGGCCCTCGCGATGGTGCTCGTGGCCCTCACCGTCGAGGGGCGCCTGCCCGTCGGCTCGCTCGCCCTGGCGGCCGGCTCGGTCGGGATCATGCTGCTGCCCTGGGGCTTGGGCCCGCTCGCCTCGCTCGTGCTCCTCATCGCCCTCGCCCCGCTCACCCGGCCGGTCGAGGCGGACTGAGAGCCTGACCCCCGGCCGGCCCGCCGCGCCCGTGCGTCAGCCTGAGTGCCAGGCCTCCGTGACGCATCTCGACGAGCGGACTGACCGGTAGCCCCCAAGGATGTGGGGACGCGCCCGATCCAGGGCGCCGCCTTTTGTTCCTCACACCACAGGAGCTCACACATGCGTCATCCCAGCCTGACCAGACGCGGCATCGTCGCCGTCGCGTCGCTCGCCCTCGCCTCCACCGCCGCGATCGGTGGCGTCGCCGTCGCCTCGACCGACGCGACCACCGCCGAGCCGGTCTCGACGCCGGTCACCATCAACACCCCCGACGGCCAGCTCATGAGCTACGTCGTCAACGCGCGCATCGCCAACCCCGGCCAGACGCGTCTCGTCGAGACCGCGGTCAGGGCCGCGGGCGGCGTCGTCGTCCAGTCGTGGCCGCAGATCGGCGTCGTCATCGCGCACTCCAAGGTCTCGACCTTCCGCGCCGACGTCGTCGCGAAGGGCGGCAACGCCGTCGACTCCGTCGGCGCGACCCGCACCGTCGCCGTCTCCGAGGGCACGCCCGAGGTCGCGGGGGCGTCCTGGGGCCGCGGCGCGTCCGGCTACAAGCAGGGCGCGAAGAAGGCCGACAACGGCGACCTCGAGTCCGACGCGTCGCCGGCCGCCGCCAGCGACCCGCGCGAGGCCGAGCAGTGGGACCTCAAGATGATCAAGGCCGACCAGGCCCACGCCATCACCGACGGCTCCCGCAACGTGCTCGTCGGCGTCCTTGACAGCGGCATCGACCCCGACCACCCCGACCTCGCCGCCAACATCGACGTCGCCGACTCGGTCAACTGCACCGATGCCGGCCGGCCCGACCTCTCGGCCACCGGCTGGTACCCGACGACGAGCGACCACGGCACCCACGTGGCCGGCACGATCGCCGCGGCCCGCAACGGCGTCGGGATCGTCGGCGTCGCCCCGAACGTGCGGATGGCTGCGGTCAAGGTCGTCAACGACGCCGGGTTCATCTACCCGGAGTACGCCGTGTGCGGCTTCATCTGGGCCGGGCTCAAGCACATGGACGTGACGAACAACAGCTACTACGTCGACCCGTTCGAGTTCTACTGCGAGGACCAGCCCGACCAGTTCGCCGCCAAGGAGGCCGTCCGTCGCGCGGTGACGTGGTCGACGAAGCAGGGTGTCGTCCACGCGGCCGCGGCCGGCAACTCGGCACACGACCTGTCGGACAAGTCCTCGTTCAAGGACACGACGAGCCCTGACGACCAGCCGGCCTCCGGCTTCGTCACGCGCACCCTCAACAGCGGGTGCGAGGACATCCCGACCGAGCTCGACGGCGTCGTGACGGTCAGCTCGATGCAGCGTTTCCCGGCGGGGACGATGGAGAGCCGTCTCTCCTCGTTCAGCAACCGCGGCCTCGGCACGATCGACGTCGCCGCTCCCGGTTCGTCGATCCTCTCGACGATCGTCACGAACAACGGCTACGGCACGAAGAGCGGCACGTCGATGGCGTCCCCGCACGTCGCCGGTGTGCTCGCGCTCATGAAGTCGGTGCACCCGACGTGGACGCCCGCGCAGATGATCGACAAGCTGCGCGAGCAGGCCGACGACAAGGCGTGCGGCGCCGCGACCGGTGGCCCGGTCTGCGTCGGCCCGGTCGAGGACAACAGCTTCTTCGGGGAGGGCGTCGTCGACGCCCTCGACGCCGTCAGCTGACCGACCCCGCACCCGCGGATCACACTCGAGTGAGCGCGCGGTCCCAGTGGCCCCGTGACGGCTGGGTGTTCTGTCCTGTGTGCACGTGGACACTTCTGTCTCGGGTTCGTCCGGACACTGTGACTGGCCTCGGCGGATGCTTCCGCCATGGCGGACAAGGTGGTCGGGATGGACGTTCGGGCGCTGGTCGTCGTGTTCGAGCAGGACCCTGCGCGTGGCGCGGTG